>NZ_JBHYTT010000001.1:587690-1098052 GCF_042749285.1 Streptomyces sp. NPDC059499 | reverse complement strand
GGGTGTCCCCCGCCCCCCCCGGGCCCAGGGGTACCCCCGGCCCCCCCTCGACGCCCGGCCCCCGCGGTTCGCCCGGGCCCCCCCGACGCGTGGGGCCGGTGGTCAGGGGCGGTCGAGACCGCCGCGTGCGATGACGTCCGCGTACCAGCGGGCGCTGTCCTTCACCGTGCGGCGCTGGCTCGCGAAGTCGACGTGGACGATGCCGAACCGCTTGCTGTAGCCGTACGCCCACTCGAAGTTGTCCAGGAGCGACCACAGGAAGTACCCGCGCACGTCGATGCCGTCCTCGATCGCCCGGTGCACGGCCGACAGGTGCGCGTCCAGGTACGCCACCCGCTCCGGGTCGTGGACCTGGCCCGAGGGATCGGCGTAGTCGTCGTACGCGGCCCCGTTCTCGGTGACCATGAGCGGCAGGCCGGGCAGTTCCCCGCCGAGCCGGGTGAGGAGTTCGTGCAGCCCGTTCGCGTCCACCGGCCAGTCCATCGCGGTGCGGGGCCCGTCCGCGGGGGTGAACGCCACGTGCTTCTCGGCGCCCGCCCACGGGGACGGGGACTCCGACGCACCGGCGGAAACGACGCTCGGGGAGTAGTAGTTGATGCCGAGGGAGTCCAGGGGCGCGGAGATGACCTCAAGGTCCCCGTCGCGGACGAAGGACCAGTCGGTGACGGACGCCGTGTCCTGCACCAGGTCCTGCGGCAGCCGCCCGTGGAAGACCGGGTCCAGGAAGATCCGGTTGGCGACGGCGTCGATCCGGCGCACGGCCTCGTGGTCCGCCGGGGTGTCCGTCAGCGGCCGCAGGGCGTGCAGGTTCAGGGTCAGCGACACCTCGGCGGAGGACGGCAGCACGTCCCGCAGGACGCCGGTCGCGCTGCCGTGGGCCAGGTTGAGGTGGTGGGCCGCGCGCAGGGCTGCGAGGTCGCTCGTACGACCGGGGGCGTGGACCCCGTTCCCGTACCCGAGGAACGCGGCGCACCAGGGCTCGTTGAGCGTCGTCCAGGTGGCCACCCGGTCGCCGAGGGCGCGCGCCATGAGCGCGGCGTACTCGGTGAACCGGTGTGCCGTGTCGCGCTCCGGCCAGCCGCCCGCGTCCTCCAGTTCCTGCGGCAGGTCCCAGTGGTAGAGCGTCGCGACGGGCCGGATGCCGGCACCCAGCAGTTCGTCGACGAGCCGCCGGTAGAAGTCGAGTCCGCGCTCGACGGCGGGGCCGCGGCCGGTCGGCTGGACCCGGGGCCAGGACACCGAGAAGCGGTAGTCGGTGACGCCGAGTTCCTTCATCAGCGCCACGTCGTCCGGCATCCGGTGGAGGTGGTCGGCGGCGATGTCACCGGTGTCGCCGTTGCGGACCTTGCCGGGGGTTCTGCTGAAGGTGTCCCAGATGGACTCGGTGCGGCCGTCCTCGGTGGCCGCTCCCTCGATCTGATAGGCGGCGGTGGCCGTCCCCCAGCGGAATCCGGTGGGGAACCGCAGCCCCGCCACGGTGTTGGGGCGGGCATCGACAGCGGTCATGAGACAGGCACTCCAGAGGTGAGGTGGGGTGGTGGGGGGAGGGCTCAGCCCTTGACGGCTCCCTGCATGATCCCGCCGACGATCTGCCGCCCGAGCAGGCCGAAGACCAGCAGCACGGGGAGAGTGCCGAGCAGGGTGCCGGCCATGATCACCGACTGGTCGTGGACGTAGCAGCCGCCGAGCTGCCGCAGGGCGACCTGCACGGTCGGTTCCTGCGAGGACAGGGCGATGATCGGCCAGAAGAAGTCGTTCCACGCGGTCATGAAGGTGAGCATGCCGAGTACCGCCATGCCGGGCCGGGCGATCGGGATGACGATCGACCAGAAGATGCGCGCGGTCGACGCGCCGTCGACGCGGGCCGCCTCGATCAGTTCGTCGGGCAGCGACTGCACCAGGTACTGGCGCATGAAGAACACCCCGAAGGCCGACACCAGGCCGGGCAGGATCACGGCCTGCAGCTGGTTCACCCACTGGAGTTCCGCGATCAGCATGAACAGCGGGATGACGCCGAGCTGCGGCGGGATCATCATCGTGCCGATGGTCAGGGTGAGCAGTGCGCCGCGGCCCTTGAAGCGCAGCTTGGCGAAGGCGAATCCGGCCAGGGTGCAGCACAGCACGGTGCCGATCGTGATGGAGCCGGACACGATGAACGAGTTCAGCAGCGCCTTGCCGATCGCGGCCTCCTCGAGCACCGCGTCGAAGTTCTTGATGAGGTTCGGTCCGGGCAGCAGGCTCGGCGGGACCTTCGCGAGGTCCGCGTTGGAGCGGCTGGCCGCGACGATCGTCCAGTAGAACGGGAACGCCGAGATCAGCAGCGCGAAGCCGAGGATCAGGTAGGAGAGCCAGCCGCCCTGCATGCCCCGTGGTCCCCGCGGCCTCCCGCGTCGGCCGGGCGGAGTCGTGGGCGGTACGGTCTCGGGCGCGGTCGGCTGTGCGGCGAGCGTGGTCATCGGCCGGCCTCCTTACGGGCACGGCGGCGCACGACGAGGGCGTTGGCCCCGACGAGCACCACGATCAGGACGAACATCACCCAGGCGATGGCGGCGGCCCGGCCCAGGTGGAAGAAGCCCCAGCCCTGCTCGTACATGTACAGGCCGAGGGTCTGGTACTGGTGCGCGATGCCGCCGGAGATGGACCCCTCGAAGAGCAGCGGCTCCCCGAACAGCTGGGTGGCGCCGATCGTCGACACGATCACCGTGAAGACGATCGTGGGCCGCAGACCGGGCAACGTGACATGGACGAACTGCCGCCAGCGCGACGCCCCGTCCATCTCCGCGGCCTCGTACAGCTCGCCCGGGATGGACTGCATGCCCGCCAGGTAGATCAGCGCGTTGTACCCGGTCCAGCGCCAGATGACGATGGTGGAGACGGCGATCTGCGAGGCGACCGTGCCCGTCTGCCAGTCCACGGGGTTGACGCCCACCAGTCCCAGCGCGTAGTTGATCAGCCCGAAGTCACGGCCGAAGAGCTGGGCGAACACCAGCGTCGCGGCGGCCACGGAGGTGGCGTACGGCAGCAGGATCGCGGTCCGGATGAAGGTGCGCCCGCGCAGCTTGTAGTTGAGCAGGTGCGCGAGGCCCAGGGCCATCGCGAGCTGCGGGACGGTGGACAGCACACCGATGGTGAACGTGTTGCGCAGTGAGGTCCAGAAGTACTCGTCGGTGAACAGCGCCGTGTAGTTGGCGATGCCGCGCCACTCCATGTCGCCGCTCGTCTGGAGTTCGACGCGGTAGAGCGAGACGAACGCCGTGTAGAGCAGCGGGAAGAGACCGAAGGCGGCGAACAGGGTGAGGAACGGGGCGATGAAGGCGTACGGCGAGAACTTCTGCCAGGTGCGCCGGAGGGAGGCGGTCCGGCCGTCGCCGGATCCGGGTCCGGGCGCCCGGGGCGCGGCCTTCGCGGTGGCGGTGAGGGTCACGGTGCGGCCCTTCGGGAAGTTACGGGCGGGGAGTCGGGGGAGGTGCGGGAGCCGGGGCGGCAGGGAAGCCGGGCGGTACGGAAGCACCGGGGGTTAATACGGACGCGGGGCGTTACGGGTGCGGGGGCCGGTCCGCCGTCGTGCGGAGGCGGACCGGCCCCGGCGGGGCGGTGACGGGGTGTCGCAGCCCTACGGCGCGGTGAAGGGGTGTCAGCCGATCACGTTCGCCACGCCCTTCTTCGCCGTCTCCCACGCCTTGGCCGACGAGGTGCCCTTGCGCTCCACCTCGCTCAGCGCGTTGGTCAGCTGCTGGGCCACGTTCTGGTCGTGCACACCCAGCACCTGGACCGGGGACGCCTTCGCCGCGTCACCGAAGATCTGGCCGATCGGCGCGTCGGTGAAGTACGGGTCCTTGGCGTCGGCGACCTTCTCGATCGCGCCCGTCGAGGACGGGAAGTTGCCCTGCTTCTGGAAGAGCTTGGCCTGCTGCTCGGGGGCGGTGAGCCACTTGATCAGCTCGTACGCCTCCTTCTTGTGCTCGGCCGCACGCGGGACGGAGAGGTAGGAGCCGCCCCAGTTGCCCGCGCCGCCGGGCAGCTTGGCGATGTCCCACTTGCCCTTGCCCGAGTCTCCGGCCTGGCCCTTGATGTAGCCGAGCATCCAGGCGGGGCACGGGATGGTGGCGAAGGATCCGGCGGCGAACGCCTGGTTCCACTGCGGTGACCACTGGTCGAGCTTGGCGCTCAGGCCGGCGTCGGAGGCCTTGACCGAGGTGTCCCAGGCCTGCTTGACGGCCGGGTTCTTCTCGTAGATCAGCTCACCGGAGGCGTCGTAGTACCGCTCCTTCTCCTGGCCGATCATGATCCCGTAGAGGCTGCCGATGCTGTCCAGCCAGGCGCTCTTGGCGGGGGCCTTCTTCTTGTACTGCTTGCCGAGCTCCAGGTAGCCGTCCCAGGTGGACCACTTCTGGGCGAGTTCCTCGCGGTCGGTGGGCAGCCCGGCCTGCTTGAACAGGTCGGTGCGGTAGCACATCGCCTCCGGCCCGACGTCGGTGCCGAGGCCGAGGATCTTGCCGTCCTTGGTGGTCGCGGCCGACCACTTGGCTTCGGCGAACTGGTCCTCGAGCTTGTCGGCGCCGAACTCCTTGAGGTCCGCGAACTTGTCGGACTGCTGCTGGGTGACCGAGGCGATGCGGCCCACCTCGATGCCCTGCACGTCGGCGAGCCCGCCGCCGCCGGCCAGCCGGGTCTGCAGCGACTTCCAGTAGTCGGCCTCGTCCTGGGTGTCGCTCTGCTTGATGGTCACGCCGGGGTTGAGCTTCTCGTACTCCGCGTACAGCCCGGCTTCCTTGTAGCCGAACGATCCGAAGAGGTCGACAGTCAGCGTGACCTTGCCGTTCGCACTGTCGGAGGAGTCCGAGGTACCGGATCCACAGGCGGCGAGGAGCGTTCCGGCGAGGACGACCGCGCCGAGGCGGACGGTGGCTCTCTTGGCGGCTCGGGCGATGGGCATGGGAAGCCTCCCTTGGCTTCGGGATGAACCGAGCGCTTGAGAGCGCTCTCAAAACCTGCGCCTGGAGCGTCTCTCAGGGTTCCCCCGCCGTCAAGACTCGAACGCATAACGGCTAGGCGTTACGCCCAACTACCGCCTGTGTGAGTTCTCTTGACACTTACGTTTCAGAAGTTTTACGTTCCTTGGCACTTGAGAGCGCTCTCGAAAACGCTCCCGCCCCCCATGACTCCGAGGTGCTGCCCATGCAAGCCAACCTCTCCAGATCTGCTGCGGCGACGGTTCTGTCCCTCGCCCTGGCCGCCGTAGCTCTGGGCCCCGCCGCTTCCCCGGCGGCAGCCGCCACCATCCCCGCCGGCTCCGGCAGTTACACCGACAGCCGCCCTGCCGGTACCTCCGGACCCACCACCAACACCGGCGCCCCCGTCACGCCCAAGCTCACCGCGGCGGCGAGGAACAAGCCGGTCCCCACCAACGACTGGTGGTCCTCCCTCGCCTACCAGCGCTACGGCGACAACCCGTACTCCACCCCGATGTACGGCCACCCGCTCACCTACCAGGCCACCTCGGGCGGCCTGGAGGTCGGCTACCCGACCGCACCCGCGGTCGTGGGTGACGGCCGCCAGTACGAGTACGCCCACAAGGCCGACCTGACCGTCGGACTCAACGGCCTCAATTCCCCGGACACCAAGGCCGACGACTGGTCCGACTGGACCGTCACCCCCTACTGGGCGGACGGCACCCGCACCCTGCGCACGACCATCGGGCACGGCATGCCCTTCGTGTACGCCAAGGGATCCGGCGGCGACGCCCGGATCACCACGGCCGGCACCCCCACCGTCTTCGCGGACAACGGCAACGTCCTCGGCATCACGGTCGCCGGCCACCACTACGCGCTGTTCGCCCCGACCGGCAGCGACTGGAACGTCTCCGGTACGGCGATCACCGCCGGGCTCGGCGGCAAGGACTACTTCTCGCTCGCCGTGCTGCCGTCCACGGACGCGCTCGCGACCTACCGGAAGTACGCCTTCAGCTTCGTCACCGGATCCAAGGTGGCCTGGGAGTCCACCGGCGGCACGGTCAAGGCCACCTACAGCCTGACCACGGAGGCCAAGGAGGGCACCGAACGCGGAACGATCCAGGCGCTGTACCGCCACCAGTGGCTGCACACCTCCGACGCGCTCACGCCGTACACGTACGTCTCCCCGCGCGGCACCATGAAGGTGCGGGAGTCCGCCTCCTTCACCACCAGCCAGAAGAACCAGGGCGTGCTGCCCGCCCTGCCCGCGTCGAGCGGCGTCGACAAGGCCCGGCTGACCGGATACCTGAACGAGGTGGCGAACGCCTCCGACCCGTTCTCCGGGGCCAGTGACACGTACTGGACCGGCAAGGCCCTCGGCCGGCTCGCCCAGCTGGTGCCGGTCGCCGACCAGATCGGCCAGACGGGCATCCGGGACAAGCTCCTCGGCCTGATGAAGGGCCGGCTCCAGGAGTGGTTCACGGCGGGCGGCGCGAGCGAGTTCAGCTACGACAAGGACTGGAAGACGCTCACCGGCTACCCGGCCTCGTACGGCAGCGACACCGAGCTCAACGACCACCACTTCCACTACAGCTACTACGTGTACGCGGCGGCGATCGTCGCCCAGTACGACCAGGCATGGGCCGCCGACTCCGCCTGGGGCACCATGGTCAAGACCCTGGTCCGCGACACCGCCAACCCCAGCCGCACGGACACCGCGTACCCGTTCCTGCGCGGCTTCGACGTCTACGCGGGCCACAGCTGGGCATCCGGCCACCAGGGCTTCGCGGCGGGCAACAACCAGGAGTCCTCCTCGGAGTCCATCAACCTCAGCGCGGGCCTCGTCCTGTGGGGTGCGGCGACGGGTGACACCGGGCTGCGCGACCTCGGCAGCTACCTGCTGACCACCGAGTCGGAGGCGATCACGCAGTACTGGTTCGACGCCGACCAGCAGGTCTTCCCCGGCTCCTTCGGCCACGACACGGTCGGCATGGTCTGGGGCAGCGGCGGCGCGTACTCCACCTGGTGGACCGCGAACCCGGAGGAGATCCACGGCATCAACGTCCTTCCCGTCACCGGCGGTTCGCTGCACCTGGCCCGTGAGAAGGCCGCCATCAAGCGCAACATCGCCGAGATGGAGCGCGAGAACGGCGGACCGGCCGTCGAATGGCGCGACCTGCTGTGGCAGTTCGAGTCACTGGCCGATCCGGCCCTGGCGAAGGCCAAGTGGGACGCGGGCAACGGGGGCTACACCCCGGAGCAGGGTGAGTCCAAGGCGCACACGTACCACTGGATCACCACGCTCGACACCCTGGGCGCACCCGACATGACGGTCAGCGGGAACATCCCGACGTCCGCCGTCTTCACGAAGAACGGCGTCCGCACCTACGCCGCTCACAACTACGACTCCACCGCCCGCACCGTCACGTTCTCCGACGGCAAGACGCTCTCCGTCCCGGCCCGCTCCACGGCCACCGGTACGGGTGCCGGCGGCGGCGACCCGGATCCCGAGGAGCCGGGCCCGTCCACCGGCAACACCTTCCGGCTGAAGTCCGGCGGCGTCCTCACCACCGCCACGGACGGCGCGGCGGGAGCCGACACGCTGGCCTCGGCGGACGGCGTCAACCGGGACGGTACGCCGTACAAGCCGACGGTCTACGAGGTCAAGAAGGTCGACGGGACCCTCGCGGCGGGTACGTCCACCGCGTTCCGCCTCCGGGTCGACGCGGGTACGAAGGTCGGGCTCGCCCCGCAGGTCAGGATCAGTTACGACCTCACCGGTGACGGCACGTTCGACCGGGTCGAGACCTTCCGCTACTTCGCGACCGACCCGGTCACGGGGTGGGAGGAGTACACCCAGGCGGTGGGCACCGCGGCGGTGACCGGAAGCCTGGGCAACCTCAGCGGCGGAACGGTCCGCCTGGAGATCTGGAACGCGCTGGGCAACGGCACGTCCCAGGTGCAGACCGGTACGGACGCGGCGGTCGTGAAGATCCCGTACGTCTGAGCCTGACCCCGTGCGGCGGGTCCCGGCCCCTCAGGCCGAGGCCCGCCGTACGAGTGTGGTCGGTGTGATCACCGAGTCGGGGGCGCCCGCCCCCGCACGGTCCTTGTGCAGACCACGCAGCAGCAGCCGGGCCATCAGCCGGCCCATGCCCTCGATGTCCTGCCGGACGGTGGTCAGCGGCGGGTCGGAGACCTCGGCCACCGAGTCCATGTCGTCGAATCCGACGAGTGCGACCTGCTCGGGCACCGCGATCCCGTGCTCGCGCAGCACCCGCAGCGCGCCCGTGGCCATCAGGTCGTTGGCCGCGAACACCGCGTCCAGATCGGGCCGCCGCTCCAGCAGTTCCGCCATCGCCCGCGCCCCGCTCTCCACCGTGAACGCCCCTTCGGTGACGAGCGTCGGGTCCGTCTCCAGCAGGATGTCCCGGTAGCCGTCGAGGCGGTCCATCGCCGAGGTCTGGTCGGGCGGCCCCCCGATGTACGCGATCCGCTCCCGCCCCAGATCCCGCAGGTACTGCACGGCCACCCGCGCCCCGCCCCGGTTGTCGGCGTCCACGTACGGCACGGCCTGATCGCCGGGGGCCGCGGTCCAGCTCGGCCGGCCGCCGTACACCGTCGGAATTCCGGCCCGACGGGTGATCGCGGGCAGCGGGTCGTCGGTGTGCAGCGAGAACGCGAGGGCGCCGTCGACATGGCCGCCGGACAGATAGCGCGCGATCCGTTCGAAGTCCGCGGGACCTTCCACGATCAGCAGCACCAGCTGGGTGTCGTGGGCGGCCAGCTCCTTGCTGATGCCGCGGAGCTGCTGGGAGAAGAACGGGTCCGAGAAGATCCGGATCTCCGGCTCCGCGATGACCACGGCCACCGCCCCGGTCCGCCGGGTGACGAGCGTGCGGGCGGCGTGGTTGGGGATGTACCCGAGCTCGTCGACGGCCTTGAGCACCTTGTCGACCAGCGGTTTGCGGACCCCGTCGCCCCCGTTGACGACGCGGGACGCGGTGGCCCGTGAGACACCCGCGAGCGCCGCTACGGCTTCCAGAGTGGGCCGGGACCCGGGATGCTGCTCGGCCAAGGCGGGCGCTCCTCGTTGCTGGGCGGCGGCACGGGCAGACGTGGGACCGCCGGATCTCCTACAGCCTATAGCCGGGGCCGGTCAGCACGCTGAGAGCGCTTCCAGGACCAGACCGGCCGCCGGACTTCCCGGTCGTCACCCGTCCGCGTCTCCCGGTCCTCGCCCGTCCGCGTGGAGACCGTACGTCCGGGCGAGCACCCCGACCGTGGCGGCCATGGCCCGCCGCAGTTCGTCCGGTGCGACGACCTCGACGTCGACGCCGAGACGCAGCAGCTCGCCGCACGCGTGGGCGGTGCTCTCGGTCGGGATGACGGCCTCGACCCAACCGTCCTCGCCGACGGCGGTCGCGGTGGAGTCGACCGCCCGCACCACCTCCGGGGGGACGTTGTCGGGCAGGCGCCGCCGCCCTTGCGGAGACAGGCGGACGGTGGCGGTGCCCGTGTGGCGGCGGGCCTCGAAGTCGTCGAGGTAGGAGGCCCAGTAGGCGCCCAGGTCGAAGTCCGGCGGCCGGTCGAACCGTTCGTCGCCCGTCACCGCGTCGAGGACCTGGCTGATCCGGTAGGTCCCGGTGCGGCCCTCCGCGGCGGCCACCAGGTACCAGACACCGGACTTGAGGACCAGGCCGTACGGGCGCAGCCGGCGGCGCACCTCCTGCGGTGCGCGCCAGCGGCGGTAGCGCACGTCCACCACGCGCCGGGTGAGGGCCGCGTCGACGAACAGGGTCAGATACGGGGTCCGTTCGGGCTCCCGGTACCAGGCGGGCGCGTCCAGGTGGAACACTGCCGCGGACCGCTGCGCCTGCTCGCCGAGTTCCGCCGGCAGTGCGGCCAGCAGCTTCAGCCGTGCCGCCGCCACCTCCGACGCGATCCCCAGGTCGGCGGCCGCGCCCGGCAGCCCGGCGAAGAACACGGCGCGCGCCTCCCCGGGGCTCATCCCGGTCAGGCGGGTGCGATAGCCGTCCACCAGCTGGTACCCGCCCGCACGGCCGGGCTCCGCGTAGACCGGAACCCCGGCGGCCTGCAGGCGCGCCAGGTCGCGGTACGCCGTCCGCACCGACACACCCAGCGCGTCGGCTATCCCCTGCGCGGGTGTGCGCCCGCGGGACTGCAGCAACAGGAGCACCGACACCAGCCGACCGACGGACATGGGCACATTCTCCGGCCTCGGGGCACGGCGCCGAAGCGCTGGGTTCAGGTCCGCCACTTCGATGGCGGGAACACAGGGCTTCTGCAGCAGACTTCCTCACTCGGCCGTGTGCGTGAGGATCGCGTCGGCCAGTTCCTGGTGCGTCTCCGTCGGCAGCGTGTGCCCCATGCCCGCCACGGTCATCAGCCGCGCCCCCGGGATCTGCTCCGCGATGATCGCGCCGTGCCCCGGTTTGACCGGCTCGTGGCTGCCCTCGATGACCAGCGTGGGTGCCTTCACCCGGTGCAGTACGTCCACCGGTTCGAAGTCGGGGTCGGCCCCTGCGGCCAGCCGGTGGTTGGCCGCCGCCGAGAGGTCGCGGGCCCGGCCGTGGACGCGTTCCTGCAGTCGGCGCGCCGCGTCCTCGTCGAAAGGCAGCCCGGTGCCGTGCAGCACGCGCTGCTCGGCGATCATGCTGTCGATCAGCGCGCGGCGGTCCCGGGCGGGCGGGGCGGCCATCAGCGCGCGGAAGAATTCCACGAACTCCGGCGCCGGTTCCGGCAGGCTGCCCTCGGGCTGCGGCCGGCCCGTCAGGGCCCGCAGGAGCACCTGGCCCTCGCCGCCACCGAGCGGCGAGGAGGCGATGACGGTCAGCGACCGCACCCGCTCCGGCGCCTCCACGGCGATGAGCTGGCCGAGCAGCCCGCCCGCCGAGTGGCCCACCAGGTGGGCGCTGTCCAGGCCGTGGGCCGCCAGCACGCGGTGGACGTCGTTCTTGATGTCGTCCCAGGTGTACGGATCGGTCGCGAAGTCGACGGTGCCCGACATGCCGGTGTCACGGTGGTCGTACCGGATCACCCGGCGGCCTCCGGCGGCCAGGCGGCCGACGAACTCGTCCGGCCACAGGATGCCCTGCGACATCGAACCCATGATCAACAGGATCGGCGCGTCCGTCTCGGCGCCGAACTCTTCACTCCAGATGGTTACGTTTGGCATGCCTCAAAGCATGTCGTCCGCGGCTACGGGTGCCTTCCGTAGAACTACCAGTCGCGCCAGATCCGTACGGGAGCCGATGCCCAGCTTCGGATAGATCTTGTACAGGTGGTACTCGACCGTACGCGGGCTCAGGAACAGCTGGGCGGCGATCTCCTTGCTCGACAACCCGTCGGCGACCAGGCCCGCGATGCGGAGTTCCTGCGGGGTCAGCGCGTCGAGCACGCCGGGGGGCGGGGCGCCGGCGTTCTCGCCCGCCGCCCGCAACTCCTCCTGCGCACGCCGCGCCCACGGCCGGGCACCGGCCTGCTCGAAGATCTCCCACGCCATCCTCAGATGCGCTCGCGCCTGACCCGGCCGCTGCGCGCGGCGCAGGCGCTCACCCAGCAGCAGGGCCGTCCTGGCCGCCTCGAACGGGTTGGTGTGCAGCCGCAGCGCCTCGTCGAAAGCCTCCTCGGCCGATTCGGCCAGGCCTCGGCAGCGGGCCAGCAGCGCACGCGACTCGGACGTCGCGGCGTGCTCGGTCGATCGCTCGTAGGCCGAGAGCGCCGCTCGGGCACCGGCCTCGTCGCCCGCGCCCACCGCGGCCTCCACCCGGTCCGGCACGGTCCGCCAGGCCACGGTCGGATGCCCCGTGCCCGGCCCCGCCACCGCGATCGCCCGGAAACGGTCATGTGCCGACGCGTAGCGGCCCAGGCACAGGTCGAGCATGGCCGCCGCGTACGCGGCCACCCCCGCGTGCAGTCCCACCCGGTGCGGCAGCGCGATGGCCAGCGCCTCGCGGGCCTGCCGTTCGCAGGGCTCCTCCTCGCCGCGCAGAGCAGCCAGCACCGCCAGATTGGCCAGGTGCGCGGCCACCGTGTTCTCGTACCCGGCCTCCCGCGCCAGTGCCAGACCTTCCTCGGAGACGGCCCGGCTGCGCGCGAGCCGCCCGGCGAGGCGATCGGCCGTCGCCACGAACTCCAGCACGACGGGCAGCTGCCCGGTCATCCCCGACACCCTGGCCACTCGCCCGGCCCGCTCGGCCATCTCCGTCGACACATCCGACTCGCCCAGAGCGCTGGCCGCGGCCGCCGCCCACAGGTAGGCCGTCGCATCCTCCAGCTCGCCGGCCCGCGCCAGTGCCCGTCGTAGCAGGCCCGGCCCGGCAGCGTCACCGTTCAGAGTCAGCCCGATCCCGGCCACCGCGTCCCGCAGGAATCCGTCGGGGTGCGCCGCCGCCCGTCGGCCGAGCTCGATGACGGCCGCCGTGTCGCCGACGAACGAGGCCGCCTCCACGGCGTCGGCCAGCATGTCCAGGCTGTCGCCCGCCCTCAGGATCCGTACGGCCTCGGCGGCATTGCCCGAGTTCAACTCGAACCGGCCCCGGAGCTGAGCGATCTCCATCGCGAGCGAGCTGTCGCCGCCGACCCCTTCGCGTGCCTCGGCCAACAGCGATTCGGCCTGTCCCGGCCGGCCGGCGAGCCAGGCCGCCACGGCGGCGTCCTTCAGCCGGACCGCGCGGGCGCGCGGCTCGGGAGTCAGTCCGGCGGCCCTGGTCAGGGCGGTGGCGGCAGCGCCGTACCCGCCGCGGTCGCGAGCCCGCCCGGCGACCTCCACCAGCGCGAGGGCGACCGGCTCGGCCTGACCCAGGGCGGCTTCGGCCAGGTGCCAGGCCCGACGATCGCCGGCGGTCAGATCCGCCAGGACGGCGTGCACGCGGCGGATCTCGGCGGCAGCGGCCGCCTCGTGAACAGCGGATCGCATGAGCGGGTGACGGAAACGCATGCCGGTGCCCGACACCTCGACCAGCCCGCTCTCCTCCAGCTCGGCGAAGGCCGCTGCCCCCGCCCCCACCCCCAGCCGCTCGGCGGCACGCAGGACCACCTCGACATCGGTCTCGACGGCGGCGAGCAGGGCGACCAGGCGGGCGGGGGCCGACAGCCCGGTCACCCGGTCGCCGAAAAGCCGGGCGCCACCGGGCAGCGGGTCGGGCAGCGCTTCGCGGCCGGCGAGTTGAGCGGGCGTCAGCCGGGCGGCGATCTCGTTCAGGGCCAGGGGGTTCCCCCCGGTCAGCGTGATGAGTTCCCGTCTCACCGGGGCGGCCGGCAGCCCGTGCCGGGACTCCAACAGCTCGGCCGCGGCGTCCTCGGGCAGGCCGCGCACGCCCACCGTCGACGGCACACCCTTCACGGGAGCGTCGCCGCGGACGGCGAGGAACATCGCGATCCGTTCGGTGCCCAGCCGCCTGGCGGCGAACAGCAACGCGTCTGCCGAGGCACGGTCGACCCATTGGAAGTCGTCGACCACGCAGATCAGGCCCTCCGGGCCGGCGGCCTCGGCCAGCAACGACAACACGCCGGCGCCCAGGAGGAAGCGGTCGCCCGCGCCGCCGGCGGCGTGCCCCAGGGCCGCTCGCACGGCGTCGCGCTGCAGCCCGGGCAGTGCGTCGAGCAATCCGGCCACCGGCCGCAGCAGTTGGTGCAGCGCCGCGAACGCCAGGTCGGACTCGGACTCGACGCCGCCGGTCCGCAGCACCCTCATCGCTTCGCCCCGCGCGGCCACGCCGTCGAGCAGGGCGGTCTTGCCCACGCCGGCCTCACCCCGGAGCACCACCGCGCCGCCGCAGCCATGGCGGGCCCGGGCGATCACCTCGTCGAGCGCGCTGACTTCCGCAGATCTTCCGTAAAGCACAGGAGCTCACTGTAAAGGGGGGCGGCACAGCACAGAAGCCCGCTGCGAAGGGGGGCGGCCGGAGTACGGCACTCATGGGACACGGATGTTCCCCGGGGCCGTTCTCACCGGAAACCCTGACAGGCCCTGGCACACGGCCGTCCTACCGTCGGTCCACGCCCGCGGAAGAGAACGGAACAGGAGCCCGCCGTGCCCCCTACGGACCCCGTCGTCCACCCCGCAGTGATCGAACTGCGCCAGTACACGCTGCGCCCCGGGAGACGCGACGCACTCATCGAGCTGTTCGACCAGGAGTTCGTCGAGACCCAGGAACAGGCGGGGATGTCCGTGCTCGGCCAGTTCCGGGACCTCGACGACCCGGACCGCTTCGTCTGGCTGCGCGGGTTCCGGGACATGACGGCACGCCACCGCGCACTGACGGACTTCTACGGCGGCCCCGTCTGGGCGGAGCACGGGCCCCGCGCCAACGCCACGATGGCCGACTCGGACAACGTTCTGCTGCTGCGCCCTCTGTCGGACGGGAACGGCTTCGCCGTCCCCGCGTCCGGGCGGCCCCCGGTCGGTGCGCCGGCACCGGAGCGATACGTGTCCGGCACCGTGTGGTCCTTCCCTCCCGGACGGCACGAAGGCGTCGCGCTGATTCGGGACGGTCTCCTGCCGGTCCTCCGCAGGACGGGCCATCGGCCGTTCGCCGCCCTCATGACGGAGCGGGCGCACAACACGTTCACCGCGCTGCCGGTCCGTACCGGGGAGAACGTCGTCGCGGTCTTCACCTCGTACCCGGACGAGAGCGCCTGCCGGCAGCACCTGGCCGACGTACGCGCCGATCCCTTCGCACGGGACGAGATCCTGCCGGGTATCGAGAGGAAACAGACGGCGGCGCCCCAGGTACTGCGACTGGCACCGACAGGCCGCTCGGCCATTGCCTGACCTGTCCCGATCCCGCACCACCGAGGCCGCCGGGGCCCGTCAGGTGTTGTCGAAGGCCGCGTGCACGCACTTGCCGTCCGTGAGCGGCTCGGTGAACACCCGGGCTCCCAGGTCCTCCGCGATGTGCAGGCCCATGCCGCCGGTGCCGTCGGTCAGATCCGGGGAGCGGGGGGCCGGTGGGACGCAGGAGCAGTCGGTCACCGCGATGTCCAGGCTGCCTGCGGCGGTGGTCAGGGTGAGGGTGCTGGGCCCGGGGGCGTGCCGGACCGCGTTGGTGACCAGTTCGGACACGATCAGCAGGACGTCGTCACGGCGGCCCGGGTCGAGCGAGGGCCAGATCCGGTGGAGGAAGGAGACGGCTGCCCGGCGTGCGTGCGAGGGGGCTTCCGGGCCGGGCGGCAGGGGAATGGTCTGCCTGCCCAGCCGTGTGACGGGCGGGGGTGCGGTCGTTGTGGTCATGACGGTGTCCCGATGAGGACGCGGCGTCCTCGTGGGACGCCGGGCGGAGTGGTGCCGGAACGGACGAGGGGGTTCCCGGGCCTCGGCCCGGGAACCCCGTTCTGAGCGGAGGGGGTACCGATCTGTCACCGGTGGTGGCAGTTCCAGTGGCCCTTGACCCAGTGCGTGTCCCAGTGGCCGGGGACGTAGACGTTCTTCCAGTGGCCCTTGTGCAGCTTGCCGTCGTGCTGCCAGTAGCCCGCGTGCGACTTACCGTGGTGGTCCTTGTAGGCGGGGTGCCAGCTCTTGTGGTCCGAGCGGTACTCCTTGTGCCACTTCTTCTCCCAGTGGCCCTTGACCCACTTCTTCTCCCAGTGCCCCTTCTTCCAGGTGCAGCGGTCGTTGTGGTCGTGGTCCCCGGTGACGGTCGAGGTCGCGGCCGTGGGGGCGGGGGCAGCGGTCGCTGTCCCGGCGGCGCCCAGGGCGGCACCGCCGGCCAGCAGGCCGGCTGTCGCGGCTCCGGCCACCAGGCGGCGGACTCGGACGGAAACAGTCATCGGACTCACCTTCCTCTCGCTGGTCGGCCACCCGCGTCGGCGGTGTACTCCCGTATTCGGTCCGGGACTCGGGTCCCGGTCCTGTCGGATACGACACCGAGGCCGTGAGTGGCTTTACACAAGGGATTCGGAGGCACCGGGGAGAAGGTTTGGGGTGAATCGCGAAAAATGTTCAACCGTCCGTCTCAGGCGGGGAGGTCGACCGAGCCGAACGGGACGGTGGTGGGCTGAGGGGATCCTCCGGCCGGTTCGACGGACAGGGCCACCGCGGTGGCTTCGTCCACCGGACCTTCCAGCAGGGACAGTTGACGCCCCGGATTCCGGCTGAGCAGTCCGGCGGGCACGGGTGTTCCGTCCTCGATGAACCAGGCCTCGTAGACCTTGCTCGCGGGAAGCTTCGGCAGGCCGGACACGGCGAGCGTGGCCGCGTCCTCGCTGCGCGAGAAGGCGACCGTGGCTGTGCCGCCGCCGCGCAGTTCCTGGGTCTCGACCCGGACGTCGGGCGCCGTGAGCACCCGGGCCACGCTGTCCTGCCGCTCCTGCGCGCGCCGGGTCGCCGCTCTGGCGTCCTCCGCCTCCCTGTACTGCCAGGTGGCGACGCCGACGCCGACCAGGACGGCTGCCACGGAGGCCGCGAGCGCCATGCGCGGCAACTGCCGCGCCGGGCTGCGGGCCGTACCGTCGGCCTGCGGCCAGGGAACCTCCTGCGGCCCGGGTACCTCCTGCGGTCCGGGTACCTCCTGCGGTCCGGGTACCTCCTGCGGTCCGGGTGCCTCGTGGGGCCTGGGCACCTCGTGCGGGCGGGGTGCTGTCTGTGTCTCCTGCGGTGTGTCGGCCACTTTGCGGAGGACCTCCTCCCGCAGGGCGGCGGGCGGTGCCACCGCCGTCGCCCGGCCCAGCAGCGCGGCCGTGGCCTGCAGCTCGGCGACCTCCCGCCGGCAGGACTCGCACTCCTCCAGATGCCTCTCGAAGTCCAGGCGCTCGTCCTCGGTGAGTGCGTGCAGGGCGTAGGCGCCGGACGACTCGTGCGGGTCCACGGTGTTCACGGCTTCGCCCCCAGGCAGTCGCGCAGCCGGATCAGCCCGTCCCGCAGGCGGGTCTTGACCGTCCCCAGCGGTACGGACAGCGACTGCGCCACTTCCTTGCAGGTGAGCCCTCCGTAGTAGGCCAGCGTCACGGACTCGCGCTGGATGTCCGTGAGCGCGCGTACGCAGCGGCGCACCTGCTGCCACTCCAGACGGGTCTCCACCCGCTCGGTGACCTCGTCGAAGGGAGTCCCGGAGTTCAGCATCGCCGCCTTGCGCTCGCGGTCGGCGCCGGCCTGTGCCGCCCGTACGCGGTCCACCGCCCTGCGGTGCGCCAGGGTCATGATCCAGGTCATCGCGCTGCCGCGGTCGGGCTTGAACCGGCCGGACGTACGCCACACTTCGAGCAGCACGTCCTGGACCACCTCCTCCGACTGCGCCGGATCCCGCAGCACCCGGTGGACGAGGCCCATCACCGGCCCGGCCGCCCTGTCGTAGACGCCGGTGAACGCCTCCCGGTCCCCTTCGGCGGTCCAGAGCATCAGCTGGTCCAGATCGGGCTCCTCCGTCTGCTGCCCGGCTTCCCCTCCGCGATCGGCGGATTGCACCTGGATACCTCGCTGACCTGTCGACGTGGGCACGGCGACCGCTCCCGGAGCGATATAAGCACCGAATGGCAACGAAGGCTCTGTATGTGTATCGAAGCGGTGAATTCCTGCCGCGGGACGGAGGCCTGCCCGGAACGTCGCCGCATTCTCTGTCATGACCCTGGCGGAACAGCCCGATCCGCCCCCACAATGCGGTGGGAGCGCTCCCATATCTGTGTTCCCGGCCCCGCCCAGTCGACGAAAGGTCCTCCCGGTGAATGCCTCACCACTCTCCGCGCGGCCCGCGCCCGCCCGCCCCCGGCGGGGGCGGCGCGGGTTCGGAATGTCAGCCGCCGCCTTACTGTTCGCGGCGGCGCTGGCGGTGCCCGGCACGGCCGGTGCCCAGGAGGCCGACCCCGGCCCCGAACAGATAGCCAACGGCGACTTCGCCGCCGGTACCGCTCCCTGGTGGTGGACGGCCAACACGTCCGGCGCCGTGACCGACGGCCGGCTCTGCGCCGCGGTCCCGGCCGGCACGGTCAACCCGTGGGACGTCATCATCGGCCAGAACGACATCCCGATCGTCGCGGGCGAGAGCTACGCGCTCAGCTACACGGCCACGTCGACCGAACCCCTCACCGTCCAGACCCGCGTCCAGGAGGCCACCGCTCCGTACGCCACGGAGCTCGCCACCGCCGACCCCGTCGGACCGGACGCCGTGACGGTCACCCACGTGTTCACCGCCTCGGCCGACCGTGCGGGCGCCCAGGTCGCCCTGCAGATCGGGGGCGGCGACAGCGCCACAACCTTCTGCCTCGACGACGTGTCGCTGCGCGGCGGAGCCGAGCCGCCCGTGTACGAGCCGGACACCGGGTCGCCGGTCCGCGTCAACCAGGTCGGCTATCTGCCCCACGGCCCCAAGAACGGCACGGTGGTCACCGACGCCGACACACCGCTTCCCTGGTCCGTGAAGGCCGCCGACGGTACGACGGCCGCCACCGGAACCACCGTCCCGCAGGGAGAGGACCCGAGCTCCCGCCGGCGGGTCCACACCTTCGACTTCAGCGGCCTGACCACCGCGGGCGACGGATACACCGTCGAGATCGACGGCCAGGTCAGTGAGCCGTTCTCGCTGCGCGCCGACCTGTACGACAGCCTGCGCTCCGACGCGCTGGCGTACTTCTACCACAACCGCAGCGGCATCCCCATCGACGCGGACCTCGTCGGTGACGCCTACGCGAGGCCGGCCGGACACATCGGTGTGGCGCCCAACAAGGGGGACACGGACGTCCCGTGCCAGCCCGGAGTCTGTGACTACCGGCTGGACGTGTCGGGCGGCTGGTACGACGCGGGCGACCACGGGAAGTACGTGGTCAACGGCGGGATCTCGGTGGCCCAGCTCATGGCCACGTACGAGCGCACCCTGACCGCCGCCGATGCCGAGTCCGCGGAGTTCGGGGACGGCGCGCTGCGGGTGCCGGAGCGGGGGAACGCCGTACCGGACATCCTCGACGAGGCGCGCTGGGAGCTGGAGTTCCTGATGCGGATGCAGGTCCCGGCCGGCAAGCCGCTGGCCGGCATGGCCCATCACAAGATGCACGACGCCGCGTGGACCGGGCTGCCGCTGCCCCCGCACCTCGACCCCCAGCAGCGTGAACTGCACCCGCCCTCGACGGCCGCCACGCTCAACCTGGCCGCCGCGGCCGCCCAGTGCGCCCGGCTCTACGCCCCGTTCGACGCGGCCTTCGCGGGCCGCTGCCTGAAGGCCGCCCGGACCGCCTGGGCCGCGGCCCAGGCGCACCCGGACGTCCTCGCAGACCCGAACGACGGCACGGGCGGCGGCACCTACAGCGACGGCGATGTCTCGGACGAGTTCTACTGGGCCGCCGCGGAGCTGTTCACGACGACAGGGGAGGACGCGTTCCGTCAGGCCGTGCTCTCCTCCGACCTGCACGGCGACACCGACGCGGTCTTCCCGGCCGGCGGCGGTATCTCGTGGGCCTCGACCGGCGGGCTGGGTGTACTCACGCTGGCCACCGTGCCGAACGGCCTGACCACGGCACAGCTCGGTGAGGTCCGCTCCGTCGTCACCACGGCCGCCGACCGCTACGCCGCGCAGTCCCGCGCGCAGGTGTACGGACTTCCGTACGCCCCCAAGGACCAGGACTACGTCTGGGGTTCGAACAGTCAGGTCCTGAACAACATGGTCGTGCTGGCCACGGCCCACGACCTGACCGGCGAGGCCGGGTACCAGGACGCGGTGCTGAGCGGTGCGGACTACCTCCTCGGCCGCAATCCCCTCAACCGGTCGTACGTCACCGGCTACGGCGAGCGGGACTCGCGCAACCAGCACCACCGTTTCTGGGCGCACCAGAACGACCCGGACCTCCCCCACCCGCCGGCCGGCTCGATCGCGGGCGGCCCGAACCTCACCGCCGTCGCCGCCGGTGACCCGGTCGCCGCGGAGAAGCTGGGCGGGTGCGCACCCGCGATGTGCTACCTCGACGACATCGGCTCCTGGGCCACCAACGAGGTGACCATCAACTGGAACGCGCCGCTCGCCTTCATCGCCTCGTATCTGGACGACGCGGGCGACGGGCGGGGGACCGCGTCGCGCACGTGCGCGGTCTCCTACACCTCGCACCCCTGGAACAGTGGCTCGACGGTCACGGTGAAGCTCAAGAACACCGGCTCGGAGCCCATTTCGCCCTGGCAGCTGACCTGGCTCCTGCCCGGCGAGCAGGCGGTCAGCCACACCTGGAGCGCCGAGTTCGACCAGCACGGCAGGACGCTCAGCGCCCGGCCGCTGTCCTGGAACCGGGTGATCAAGCCAGGTGCCACGGTCGACTTCGGATTCAACACCAGGGCCTCCGGGGCGGCGGCCGCCCCCAGCGCGTTCAAGTTGAACGGCCGTTCCTGCACCTCGGGCTGATCTCCCGCCCGTGATCGCGCCCGGCTGCGGCCCGCCTTGCGGCGGACACCGTGCCCGGGCGCGGTCAGTGCCGGGTGCGCGCCATGGACTCCCTGGCCCTGACGGTCCTGTCCTGCCGCGGGACGAGGCCCGCACGGACCGCCGTCATCCGCTCGCGCACCCCGGTGGTGGGCACCGCTCCGGGAGGTCCGGCGGGGCCGTCCGACGGTTCGTCGCGGCACGGACCGCACCGGCCACCGCGCAGTGCCTCGGGACTGCCGGGCGCACGGCACACGCTGCACTCCAGGGTGCGCAGGACGGTCCGGGGGGCATGGTGGGTCCGCTCGGGCGGCAGCTTGTCGATGAGGCGGCGCCGGACGAGGGAGGCGGGGTGGTGGACGACGGCGGGGAGCCCTTCGGTCAGGGCGCGCAGTGTCTCCGCCTCGGTGGCGCCCCGCTCGAACCACTCGCTGACCTGCGGTTCCAGGCTCACGCAGTCCGCCGCCGACAGGCTCAGCGAGGGTGCGGTACGGCCCAGGGCGGCCAGCAGGACGAACGCCCGCGAGCGGGTGGGGCGCTGCTGAGTCTCCTGCGGTACGTCGCCCCGGGTGAAGGCCGCCCACCAGTCGTCGTCGCGGGCGGTCCGGGAGAAGAACGTCCGGGTGACCCAGAGCAGTACCTCGTCGGTCGCGACGCACTCACTGCCCCGGCGCAGATACCCGGCCGCCTGGATCCGGTTGAGGGCGGTACGCAGGGCGCACTGCCCGTACGGGAGCCACTTGGCCAGTGTCTTCACGGAGATGTCGGCGCCGTCGGGCAGCCGGTCGATGTACGCGGCGACGGCCGCCTCACGGGGCGGAAGCTGCGCGAAATCGCGCTCACCGCGGGGTCGTTGGCCCGGAGCCGAGCGCTTGCCGTAGCCGGGACCGGCCATCGGGTGCGGGGGCTCGTACGGGGTGGAGGGGGCAACACTAAACTGGCTCGCAGCCATCGGATCGCTCTTTCGATCGTGGTGGTCAGACCCCTGTCAGGTGTTCCCGCACCGGGCGGGGGTCGCTTGGTATTCGGAACGCTAGAGCGTCGCCACCGTCCGTTGCAAGTCGGTCACGAAAAGTCAACCCGCCAGGCAGGGAGGGGGGGTGGGAACCAGTCCCTCCACCCATTCCGCTGAAAGAGCGCTCGGAACTCGCCGCTTGAGCCCCGGCCGCCCGGCGCCGAAAGAAGTGCGTAGGGAAGCCGGTGGGTGGTGATCGATGAGTTTCGCCACGATCCGCAGTCAACCCTGTTGAGAATCGGCACAAGAGACACCGAGACGTCTGGAGACCTGCGATGCGCACTCTGATCACCACCGCCTTCATCTCGCTCGACGGCGTCGTGGAGGCCCCGGGCGGCGAGCCCGGCTACCGGAACTCGGGCTGGACCTTCAAGGACGTGGAGTTCCTCCCCGAAGCCTTCGAGATCAAGGGCCGGGAGCAGAAGGAAGCCGCCGCGATGCTGATGGGCCGGGCCAGCTACGAGGCGTTCAGCCCGGTCTGGCCGGGCATGGAGGACTTCGCCGACTACAAGGTCATGCCGAAGTACGTCGTCTCCACCACGCTCACCGAGGACGCACTGGTCTCCGAGTGGGGCCCGACCACGATCCTGCGCTCGCTCGACGAGGTCGCCGCGCTGAAGGGGACCGAGGGCGGCCCGATCATCGTCCACGGCAGCGCCGCCCTCAACCGGAGCCTCTCGGACGCCGGCCTGATCGACCGTTACCACCTGCTCGTCTTCCCGCTCCTGCTCGGCGCGGGCAAGCGCCTGTTCAGCGACACGGACAAGGACACCCAGAAGCTGCGGCTCGTCGAGCACGAGGCGTACCCCAACGGCCTGCAGAAGAACGTCTTCGACGTCGTCCGCTGACCGAGGCTCCTAGGCCGTGTTTTAGGTGGGTCTTCTGGCTGGCGTCCTGCACCGGGATGATCGGCCTTGTGGGGCGTGGGGATCTTTCCGATGAGCAGTGGTCGGTAGTGGAGTCGTTGCTGCCCGCGGTGGGCGTAAGCCGCAGGTCGCCGGGCCGGCGGCGACTCGTGGACGGCGTGCGATGGCGGGTACGAACTGGTGTCCCATGGCGTGACCTGCCGCATGAGTACGGGCCCTGGCAAACTGTCTAAGGACTGTTCCGCAGATGGCAACGGCAGGCTGTGTGGGCCCGGTTGCTGACGTTGCTGCAGGCACGGGCCGATGCGGCCGGGCTGATCACCTGGGAGATCAACGTCGAGCCCACCAGCACGCAGTTGGTGCCCGCTGGAACTGCGCCGAGCAGAAGGAGCCGCCCGGCGGAGTCGGGCATGAACCGGACGACCACGGACTGGGCAGGTCCCGGGGAGGGTTCACCACGCGAAGATTCATCTGGCGTGCGAGCAGGGACAGAAACCGTTGTCGCTGCTGGTCACGGCAGGCCAGCGGGGCGACAGTCCTCAGTTCGAGCCGGTCCTGAAAGCGATCCTGGTTCCCAGGCCCGGTGCTGGCCGGCCACGGACTCGCCCGCTGCGGGTGCGGGGAGACAGGGCGTATTCCTCTCGCGCGAACCGCGCCTACCTGCGCAGACGTGGGATCAGGTGCACGATTCCCGAGCCGGCCGGCCAGGCGCGCAACCGCAAGAGTCGTGGCCGTACGGGTGGCCGCCCGCCTACCGTCGACTGGCAGGACTACAAGGCCCGGCACGCGGTCAAGTGCGGGATCGGCCGTCTGAAGCAGCATCGGGCGGTCGCCACTCGCTATGACAAGCTCTCGGTTCGGTTCGAGGCCACCGTTCACGTCGCAGCGATCCACCAGTGGCTGCGATGAGGTTCCCGAGCCTCTCCTCGTCCGACGATCAGGGGTGAGACGGCCCGGGTGACCCCGACGCAGGCGGAATTCTGGCCGGTTCGAGCTGCGCAGCCGTGTCGACGTCTGTGACGGCCGCCCATTCGTTCGACAGGAACGGCCGTGTGCCGACTCCCCTCGCCCCACCAGCAGGCGGCCTCGCAGTCCGGCTCGCAGCGCGGCCACACCTGCCCTCCCCGTTCGGGTCATGAACGTTCTCGATCTCGGCAGCCGCTCCTCCTCAACACCCCCGCTGAGCAGGCGAGACGACCCGGCGTGACGAGGTTGACCAAGATCGCCCGGTTGCGCTTTGCTTTCGCTGGACCATCGCGTTCCGTTTGTGAATGAATACCTAGCGTTACGTTCTTCTCTCATTCCCTCTTCTCGTGGGCCCCGACGAAAGGGCACAGCCATGTCTTCTGCCATGCGTAAGACGAGGACCACTCCCAGGGCGCGGCGGCTGGCCGCCGCCACGATCGCGCTCGGCAGCTGCCTCGCACTCGCCGTGCCGGCGGGAGGTGCCGCCGCGGCGCCCGCCGACCCCGTACCGACCGTCTTCTTCGGCGACTCCTACACCGCCAACTTCGGCATCGCTCCCGTGAACAACCAGGACAGCGAGAGGGGCTGGTGTTTCCAGGCGAAGGAGAACTATCCCGCCGTCGCCACCCGGAGCCTGGCCGACAAGGGCATCACGCTCGACGTCCAGTCGGACGTCTCCTGCGGAGGCGCGCTCATCCACCACTTCTGGGAGAAGCAGGAGCTGCCCTTCGGCGCCGGCGAGCTCCCGGCGCAGCAGAACGCGCTCAAGCAGGACACCCAGCTGACCGTGGGAAGCCTGGGCGGCAACACACTGGGCTTCAACCGCATCCTGAAGCAGTGCTCCGACGAGCTCCGGAACCCCTCTCTGCTGCCGGGCGACCCGGTGGACAAGGACGAGCCGGCCGCCAAGTGCGGTGAGTTCTTCGGGACCGGGGACGGAAAGCAGTGGCTGGACGACCAGTTCGAGCGGGTCGGTTGGGAGCTGGAGGAGCTGCTCGACCGCATCGGCTACTTCGCCCCCGACGCCAAGCGTGTCCTGGTCGGCTACCCCCGGCTCGTGCCCGAGGACACCACCAAGTGCCAGACCGCGGCGCCCGGTCAGACGCAGCTGCCGCTCGCCGACATCCCCCAGGACGCCCTGCCGGTCCTGGACCAGATCCAGAAGCGGCTGAACGACGTCACGAAGAAGGCCGCCGCCGACGCCGAAGGCGGCGCCGACTTCGTCGACCTCTACGCCAGCACCGGCGCCAACACGGCGTGCGACGGCACCGACCGCGGCATCGGCGGCCTGCTGGAGGAATCCCAGCTCGAACTCCTCGGCACCAAGATCCCCTGGTACGCGCACCCCAACGCGAAGGGCCGCGACATCCAGGCCAAGCAGGTGGCCACCAAGATCGAAGAAGTCCTCAACCGCTGACCGGCCACACAACCGCTCTCCCCGCAGGAACGAAGCCCCAGGACCCGCCATCGGCCTGGGGCTTCATAGCACGGCTGACTCCAGGAGATTGCCCCAACTCGCCCTCACCACTGCACTGTGCGCCTGGCAGCACTCACCTCGAACGGCTCCGCTCGGCACCGTCCCAGCCGGCGGACCACCTGCTAAAACAGGGCCTAGAGGCCGCGCAGTGCCTCGTGGAGATCGTCGTAGATGCTCCAGCAGATGACACTGCCGTCGTCGTTCAGGCTGCCCATGTACCAGAGGGGGTCGTCGGCGGCCTTCACGATGCAGAGTCCGTGGAACCCCAGGACGATCTCCGGTCGGAGCCGTTCGTCCTGATCGGGCCAGCCCGTCACGACACGGTCGATGCCGAGGGGGATGGCCTCCCGGTCACCGGAGACGTCGCGGATCTCCTCCAGGGTCCAGCCTGCCGGCAGGTGCCTGCCTGTCGTCGTCATCCAGCGATGATGGCAGCGTCGTCGGCCCGCGCGTGCTTGCGGCCGTAGGCGTGGCAGCGTGGTCAGTGCCGGTCGACCGCGCGGGCGAGTTCGACGAGCCAGCCGACCGTGCTGAGTGGGGTGGGCGGCTCGACCTCCAGACCGAGTTCGGCCAGCCCGGTGGCGTAGTCGAGCTCCTCGACGGGGAGCGCGAGCAGGTCATGGAGCTCACCGGCGAGCTGGGCCACCAGTCCCGGGTCGGTGTTGTCCAGGTAGTCCTGAAACGCGGCTTCGTGGTTCTCGAACTCGTCCGGCATGTCCTGCGAGTACCAGCCCCCCAGCAACTGCGCGAGCTCCGGGAAGCGTGAGCGCCATTCCCAGTGCGTCTGCGGCGGTGCGGGTGGCGGGGCCTGGCCGGTTTCGACGCTCTCCTTGAGGCGGTCCGCGAGCCTCAGTAGCCAGGCCTGGATCTGGTCGTCCGGCAGCCCCACGTCTGGCACGGGGTAGAACTCCCCCAGGCGCAACCGCAGCCGGCCCGGAGGGTTCCGGGCGTACTCGCGAAGCTGGAACTCGGCGGTGGCGATGGACCAAGGACGCGTACGCCAGGTATGGCGCAGATAGCCGGTGATCGCCTCTTCGTCATCAGCGGTACGTCCCAGATGGGCGCGGACGACTTGGTCCAACTCGCCGTACTTGCAGTCGTGTTCGAGCGGATTCAGGGACACGGATGCCTCTAGAGGTAGATCGGGACGGTGGAGTGGACGACGAAGCCGTGGGATCGTGCGGGGTCGCGCTTGAGGACGACCCGTGACGCGCGCACATCGACGGCGGGTCGTCCGGCCAGCATCATCGCCTGGAGCAGTACCCGCCCGACCGGGTCTGGGCGAGAGGGCCACGCCGCCTCGATGGTGAGGCGCTGCCGTGTGGACTGGGCGAGCCAGTGGTGAATGGCCTGTTCGTTGGCGGTCACGACCTTCTGGGTGGCCCATTGGGCCGTCTCACGGTCGGTGTACGTCGCGCTGCGGGTTCGCATGGTGTGCGTCAATTCCCTTTCGGCCACACCGGGGGATGTGCGGTGGCGAGGTGGTCGATAATCGACTGGGCGAGCAGGGGGAAGAATTCGGTGAAGTCAGCATCACCGGAACCCCCGCCGAACACCTCCGAGAAGAATCGGTCCATCGCGTCTTCGTCGTTCTGGAACAGCGCCAGGGCCTCGTAGCTTTCGGCGGCCAGGCCGGGCAGGTTCCACATGCACAGTGGGTGCACCTCGTCGATGATCATGGCAATGCCCTCCTCGATGCTCGCAAACTGCATGTCGTCGGAAATTGCCACGCCGTCCTGCCCGAAATAGATGGGCAAGAACTGGCTGAAGCGCGGAAATCTGAGCGTGATTTCATGGGAGGTCATGTGGCTCTGACCGTACTTCTCTTCTAGCGAAAATGAGCCCCAGTCGAGAATGTGGGCAGAGATGTCGCGGTAGACTTCGGGCGTTCTTTCGGGTGGAACTGCCGCCGGGATTTTCTTCAGGGCTCGCGCGCCGGGGTCGTTGCTGAAGATTTCCGCAGCCCTGAGG
Organism: Streptomyces sp. NPDC059499; assembly: GCF_042749285.1. NCBI lineage: Bacteria > Bacillati > Actinomycetota > Actinomycetes > Kitasatosporales > Streptomycetaceae > Streptomyces > Streptomyces sp. NPDC059499. The sequence goes on along the minus strand of NZ_JBHYTT010000001.1, from coordinate 1,071,449 downwards.
AGCTGGGAAGAGACTTCATAGATGCTCCTCCCCCCCTTACTGGTGTAGTACAGGCCGCGGATGGTGGACGCCAGGCGTCTTTTCCATTCGGCGGGATCGCTGGGAACGCCTGTGGAGGAGAATGGGGCGAGTGCGATTCGGGCGCCCTCCAGGCTGAAGTATTCCATCGTGTCTCGCCGCAACATGTGCTTCTTCTGCTGATTTGCGGTCATCAGGTTTTTGTTTCCTTGAAATTAGCTGGCATGGACGACAAGACAGTAAAGGGCGGATCCAGGTCGGGATTGTACACGAGGCGCGTTTCTACCCCTTTCACTTTCACCGCCTTGTCCGCCGGGAAGGGCGAGTTCTGAATCTCCTTCTTGTCGATACTCCGACCGCTGTACTCTTTCGGATCCGCCGTCTCGGACACCCTGATGTCGAGCCGCTTCTCGTCACTGGGCTGCTCATCGAGCCAACTCTTGATTACGCCCTGGTTCGCATCGATGTTGTACTGGGTCATCCGTTGCGCAGAGTCGATGTCCTCGAAGGCGGACGCTCTGGCAATCTTGGGCTGCCCGTATTCCCAATCGCTTCCCGGCCGGGGCGGCTTCTTCAGATCGTCCCGTAGACGCTGGGCGAGCTGGTCGTTCGTCAGGCCGACGTGCTTGTTGATGGTGTGCGAGTTCTCCAGCCACTCGGTCGACGCCAGATCAATCTCGTAGATGCCGAGGTCTGCGTGGCCCGGCCGGGACCAGCGATGCCTAGGCTTGAACTCGTCGAGCGCGCGGGCGCCGAATGCTCGGGCGCGCGCCTCTTCGGCGGCGAACGCCGGAGCGCTCCACGAGGCCTCCTGCAGTTCGGGCTTGAGCCCCCGTACCGCTTGTGCTGCTTCGTGGAAGGCGGAGTGGCAGGCTTCCACCGCCGCGTCCGCGCCCGCCTTGTCCATGTGTTTGGCAAAGGTGGCCGTGATCTCCCCGAACGCCAGGGTGGCACTGAGCCTGGTCAGCTCACCCAGGTCGAGGTCGACCGTCAGGTCCTTGACGGTGGCGTTCGCCGCCTCGACAGCGAGCCTCGAGGTCGTCTCCCGGGACTTGTCCGCCGCGTCTGCCGCGTCGTGGAAGGCCCGATGCAACGTTTCGCCGGTGCGCGCGAGAACCTCGATGATCGGCCGCCTGCCAGCCGGTGACTCGGACGGATTGGTCCTCCACTCGCGGGAGTCCGCGGCGCCACGGGGAGCCGGTTGCGCATCGGAGATCCCTCGGGTGCCACCCCAGGCCGTCGTGCCCCAGATCGACTGGCAGAAGGAGTTCATCGCCCCCTGCCACTCGCTGTTGCCGCCATCGGTGAGATAGGCGATACACGAAGTGAAGTTGGTGGCGGAGGCCTTTGCCGCTTTCGAAGCCACGAGCCATGCGTCACCGATGGCCCGTAGCTCGCCGGTCTGTGCCCCAGGAGTGATCTCCACGGTCTTACCGAGCCTGAGGGTGTGTTCGATGGCCTCGTCGATCTGTCCGGCGAGCCAGTCCGGGCCGTTCCCGGCCCACGCGAGAATCGGGCCGGAGTTGTCGCCCGTACCCGTCCACTTGATCGATGAGACGGACTGGTACTTGGTGCTGCCCACGGTGGCCGGTGGGCTCCTGCGCGGGGGTTCCTCCCCGCGATGCCGACGGTTGGCTTCCCGCGAGGCCCAGTCCGCCTGCTGGTAGTTGTTGGCCGTCACGGTCAGGCCGACGACTACACCTTCGATACTCATGATGCTCTTCGCCCACAGCTCGAGAAAGCTGTCGGCCACTTCCTCGTATGCCGCAGCGAAGGCGTCGGCGCCGTGTCCGCGCCCTGCCACCTGGGTCTGGCTCCACCCTCCCACCGCGCCGACCAGCTGTGTCGCGGATTTGTCGAACTCGAACTGCTCGTTGCTGACGAGGCCCGAGGCGTAGTAGACGTGCCCCGGCGAGATGTCGAACCCGCCGTTGGCGTCCGGAGGGGCGGCGGGTTTGAGCTCCTGGACGTTCCTCCTGCGCTCCCGCTCGGCCGAACCGGTGTCATGACGTGAGATATCCCGGCCCTGCGGGTCCTCGAGCGAACCGGGCGAGGGTTCAGGGGTCGGTTCCGGCCCGTCCGAAGGACTCCTCGGCGGGTCGCTGTCGGCTGGAGGTGTGGCCGAGGGGGAGGGGCCGGCGGACGGTTCGGCCATCAGGCGACTCCCCATCCACGTAGGACGGCCCGGTGGGCTTCCGCGTAGTTGCTGTGGCCGGTCGTGACGACCTCATGCAGCCATGCCTGAGCGGCCTGAAGGTCCTGCATCTGGCGGTCCCACTTGTCGAGCTCGTCCACGAACGCGTCCCGGGCCTCCCCCTCCCAGGTGAGGACGACCTTCTCGGTTCTGTCGTAGAGCGTTTCGAGCTTCTCGTTGAGCTGTTTGAGTACGTCCTCGAGATCGCCGGCCAGATCCCGCAGGCTGGAAAAGGTGACACTTATGTGGTCGTCGGACACGCGACGTTCCCCCAGGTGCGTTCGTTCAGAGGTCGTTGATCCTGCTGTTCGGCGGGGCGGTGCCCTCGGAGAGGTCACGTGCTTCGGCCGCCACATCGACTTCGGCCTGGACCGATCGCATGGCGTGGAGTACGTCCAGCTCCTGTTGTGTGAAGCCGTCCCGGCCCATGCGGACGGCTTCTTCCAGAACCTTGAGGATCTCCCGGATACGCACCGCGTCCTCGGCGGCTCCGCGGTGCAGCGAGCGATAGCCCTTGGCCGCCTCGCCCCGCCAGCCGGATTCGATCCGGTCCACGATGGTGTCCATCCGCCGGACCTGAGTGTCCAGATGAATCTGCATCTCGTTCAAGTCGCCTGCGAGCCGCGTGAGATCGTCGGATGACACGACAAGGGTCGGTTGATCGACCATCGTTGGATCCCCTTCCCCGTGATCTTTCCAAGCACTGTAACAACGCGGCAAGTGGGTGACCCGGGCCCGCGGGGATGACCTGCGCGCTCTCTGCGCTCGTCAAGCCGGTCCAGTTCCAGCCGCACGGGGACGGCAACGGGGCTGTCCGTCCGGACCGGAACGACTGGAGCAGGAAGGCGACCAGACGCCGGGACGCGGCAGCGGCCTCCTCGCCCGCCCCGGCTGTCGCGCCGCTGATGGCCGGCATCACCAGGACGATGTCGTTCACGTCGAAGTCTTGGCGCAACCGCGGTCGCCTGCGTCAGACAGACTTGCTCGATGAACGAGCAGAACCGCGCCAGGCTGCAAGCACGTGATGCAGGTGGTGTGAGACTGCCGTTAGCTTCTCAGGTCCTCGATGAAGGCCGCCCACGCGACGGTCCGGAACACGAGCGCCGGGCCGTCGGCCATCTTGGAGTCCCGGACGGGCACGATGCCGGGGTGGCTGGTCGCGACCTCCAGGCAGTCACCGCCGCTGGCCCCGCTGTACGAGGACTTGTGCCAGGTCGCCGTGGACAGGTCGTAGTCAGAGCTGCTGATCCTCATGGGCGTAATCCTCCGCCACCGACTCGATCAGGGCCAGGGACGCTTCCGGTGACAATGCGCTGGCCGCAACGAGATCGTAGGTCAGTTCGTAGTGCCGGACGGTTGCTGGATCGTCCTGCAAGTGGCCTGTGCCCAGTCCCTGGAGGTAGGCGAGCGGAGGTGCGTCGGGGAACGACATCAGCTTCAGCTGGCCTTCGAGGGCCATATGCGCTCCTGCCGAGAAGGGCAGCACCTGGACAATCACGCGATGCTGGTGGGCCAACGCAGCCACGTGCTGCAGCGCGGCCGCCATCACTGCGGCCCCGCCCGACTTCCTGCGTAAGACAGCCTCATCCAGAACCGCCCACAACATGGGTGTTGTTGGATCGCTGAGCAACCTGGCCCGCTCCAGCCTCGTTGCCACCAGTTCGTCGATTGCTTCTTCTGGATGTGTCGGAAGCCCTCCTCTGAACACGGCTCGCGCGTAGGCCTCCGTCTGCATCAGCCCTGGGATCAACTGGGGCGCGTACTCCCGGATCGTCCCGGCCACCGCCTCCGCCTCCGCGGCCTCCGCGAAGTGGTCCGGGTACTTCGACTGCTTCAGCGCGACGCAGTTCCGCGCGAAGAACCCGCCCGCCTTCAGCACCTCGTCCAGCTTCTGGGCCTGGTCCGCCTGCATCCGTCGCGTCCCGGCCTCCAGCTGGCCGATGAAGGAGCCGCTGACGAACAGGGGTATGCCCAGCTCGTCCTGGGAGAGGCCCGCGGTCTCCCGCCTGTGGCGGAGTTCGGCGCCCAGGAGGGCGCGGGGTGAGGACGAGGGGTCGAGCTTCTTCGGCCCGGGCATGGCGACTCCCTGTGACACACGTGCGGGTGTTGGAACTGCACCTCTTCCACGGTAGCGAGGAATTGGACACGCTGAGTAGGCATGGCAACTACTCAGCGTGGAAATGGGGAAGATCATGATGACGGCTACAGAACGGCGCAAAGAGGCAGCGGGCAGAGTGCGGGCGGCTGAGGACGCGGTGGCGCGTCTGCGGGCCGGGCTGGCGGGGGCCGGAGTGAAGCTCCCGTCCCTGCGGATCGACCCGGTGTCGTGTGCGGGCAACGAGCCGCAGCCAGTGGTCGACCTCGGTCGCTGCACGATCGACACGGCGCTGCGGCTGAGTGCCGCGCTGGCGGAGAAGAAGCGGGAAGCGGCGGCGGCTCATGACAGTTGAAGGACTTGAGCCGTGCCTGCCGGAGCCCGGATCGTTCGCGGTCGACGGCCGCGACGGGCGGGTGGGCCGCGTGATGGGACGCGTCGGACCGTACGTACAGCTGCGTCCGCCGGGCGGGGGCGCGGAGTGGGACTGCCCGCCCGAAGCCGTCCGGCCGGCCCCGCCGGGGCTGGTGCTGCGGGCCCGGGTGACGGAGATCAATCGGGAGGGCCGGTTGCCGTGACGGGGAGGGGCGCCGGGGTACGACGTCCCTCGGTGGAGCCGACCCGGCCACAGCTGAACGGCGGGGGTCCGCCCGTGTGTCCGGGCTGGACCCCCGCCTCTTCAGCGGTGGCGCGTGGCCTCACATGAGGCGGTAGCTCGTGTAGTAGCTGTCGAGCTGGGCGTGGTAGCCCGGGTCGGTCGTGTGCTTGTGCCGGTCGAACTCCGGGGAGTCCTTGATCTGGTCCTTGGTCAGGTCGACGAAGACCTTCTGGTGTTCGGTGTCGATGCCCTTGACCGTGCCGGCGGGCAGCAGGACGTCCTTGCCGAAGATCCAGACTCCGGTGTCGACGACGAGGTAGGCCGAACCGGCCTCGTCGGAATGCTTGTCGACCTTTCCTACGCTTCCGTCCGTCGCCTCGACCGAGTAACCGGTCAGATCGGCGCCGGAGGTGTGACCACTTGTCGGCTGGTAACCCCACAGATTGTTGTTCATCATTGGCTCCTTTCGCGACGGTCTTTCGTGTTCGCTGAGTCGTGTGCCCCCATTTCGGGAACGCACGCATGCCGTTCGACGGAATTGAAGAATGCGGGTGGGCCCGGAATCTGAGTCCGGGCCGACCCGCATCGTCAGGTGCTGGTGAAGGCGTTCTACCAGCGGTACCACCGGCCGCGTCGGCCACCGCTCGCCGTCGGGCGGACGACGAATCCGATCAGCCACACGGCCAGGACGATAATGGCAATCCACCACAGTGCCTTGAGTGCGAATCCGGCACCGAAGAGAAGCAGGGCGAGCAGAAGAACGAGGATAAGGGGAACCATTGTTATCAACCTCCAAGGCTTCTGGTGCCCTTGAAGTAATTGCTTACACCCGGATCATCCATTGATTCTTCTCGGGACCGTCACGGGACGGCCGGCGGTCGTACGGGCGAAAGGCCCGTGGCCGCCGTCGGGGGACGGCGGCCACGGGCCTTGTCGGGACGGGCGGGTCGAGGCCCGCCCGGCATGGCGCCTACTTGGGGTCGCGGTCGAACTGTGCCTTCGACCAGCGGTAGCCGAGGACGGTGAGGCCCAGGCACCAGGCGATGGTGATCCACCCGTTGTTGCCGATCTCGGTGCCGAGGAGGAGTCCGCGGAGGGTTTCGATGGCGGGAGTGAAGGGCTGGTACTCGGCGATCGGCTGGAACCAGCCGGGCATCGAGTCGACGGGGGTGAAGGCGCTGGAGATGAGCGGCAGGAGGATCAGCGGCATGGCGTTGTTGCTGGCCGCCTCCGCGTTGGGGCTGCCCATGCCCATCCCGACCGCGATCCAGGTGAAGGCCAGGGAGACCAGTGCCAGCAGCCCGAATGCCGCGATCCACTCCAGGAAGGTGGCGTCCGTGGAGCGGAAGCCCATGGCCACGCCGACGGCACCGACGAGGACGACACTGATGATCGCCTGCAGCACACTGCCGGCGACGTGTCCGAAGAGCACCGACCCGCGGTGGATGGCCATGGTGCGGAAGCGGGCGATGATGCCCTCGGTCATGTCGCCCGATACGGACACCGCGGTGCCGACCACGGTGGAGCCGATCGTCATCAGCAGGATGCCGGGGACGATGTAGGCGATGTACGCGGAGCGGTCCCCGCCGCCGATACCGGCGCTCATGGTGTCGCCGAAGATGTAGACGAAGAGCAGCAGCAGCATGATCGGGGTGAGCAGCAGGTTCAGGGTGAGGGACGGATAGCGGCGCGCGTGCAGGAGGTTGCGGCGGAGCATCGTGGACGAGTCGCGGACGGCAAGGGAGAAGGAGCTCATCGGACAGCCTCCTTGGGCTGGCTGGGCTGGGTGGGCACGGTTGCACCGGTCAGGGCGAAGAAGACGTCGTCGAGGTCGGGGGTGTGGACGGTGAGTTCGTCGGCCTGGATGCCGGCCGAGTCCAGCCGGTCGAGGACGGTGCGCAGTTCGCGCTGGCTGCCGTCGCTGGGGATGTGCAGGGACAGTGCCTCGTCGTCGCGGGTGATGCCGGTCAGGGCGTCGGCGGCGGACCGGTAGGCGGCCGGGTCGGTGAAGCGGAGCCGGACGTGCCCGCCGGGGATGAGGCGTTTGAGTTCGTCGGCGGTGCCTTCGGCGGCGATCTTTCCGTCGTTCAGGACCGCGATGCGGTCGGCGAGTTCGTCGGCCTCCTCCAGGTACTGGGTGGTGAGGAAGACGGTGACGCCGTCGGCGACGAGTTCGCGGATGATCTTCCACATGTTGTGGCGGGAGCGGGGGTCGAGGCCGGTGGTCGGTTCGTCGAGGAAGATGATCCGCGGGTTGCCGACCAGGGTCATCGCGATGTCGAGGCGCCGCTTCATGCCGCCGGAGTAGGTGGAGGCGGGCTTCTTGGCGGCCTCGACGAGGTCGAAGCGCTCCAGGAGTCCGGCGGCGACCCGCCGCCCCTCCTGCTTGGACAGGTGGTGCAGGTCCGCCATGAGGAGCATGTTCTCCTCGCCGGTGATCAGCCCGTCCACGGCGGAGAACTGCCCCGTGACACCGATCGCGGCACGAACCGCCTGCGGGTCGGCGGCGAGGTTGTGACCGCCGACCCGGATCTCGCCGGAGGCGGGGTCGGGGCTGATGAGGGTGGAGAGGATCTTGACGGCGGTGGTCTTGCCGGCGCCGTTCGGGCCGAGCAGGGCGAAGACCGTTCCTTCGGGGACGTTCAGGTCGACGCCGTCGAGTACGAGCTTGTCGCCGTAGGACTTGCGCAGCTCGTTCGCCGCGATGGCCAGGTTGGTCATGATGCGTGCTCCTCAGAGGCTGCGGGCGGTGATGTCGCCGTAGGACGTGGTCGCGTGGATGTTCAGAGCGGCGGTGCCGTCGGTGTTCTTGAGTGCGTTGTCGATCCGGCCGTAGGCGGTACCGGCGTCCAGCGAGGCGGAGACTCCGCGGGAGGCGCCGACCGAGATCGCGCCGGACTCGGTGCGCAGTGTGACCGTGCCGCCCATGGCCTCGGCGATGCGGAGGTCGCCCTTCTGGGTGCTGATCTCGGCGGGGCCGCCCAGGCGGCCGACCGAGACGTCGCCGGCGAGGAGGGTGAGGCGGGCGCTGGCGGCCTCGTCGAGCTTGACCGAGCCCTGCGCGCCCTCGAAGGCGACGTTGCCGAGCCGTCCGACGCCCCGGATCTCGGAGTCGGCGGCCTTCGCCTCGATGTGGGAACCGGCGGGGAGCTGGATGGTGATCTCGACGGATCCGGAGCTGCCGAGGATCCGGTTCTTCGCCGGCGCGGCCCCGATCCGCAGGACGCCGTCGACGTATTCGACGGCGATGCGCTCCGCCGCCTTGATGTCGCGGCTGTTCGAGGCGTCGGCGGGAAGGACCTCGACCGTGGTGTCGGCGCGGTCGGCGGCGATGAACCGGATGCGCCCTGCGGGGATGTCGAGGACGGTCGAGACCTGGTTGGGGGTGTCGAACTTCTGCATCGTTCTCTCCTTCGGCTCCGTGTTTCTGATGAGTGAAACGCTACGTTGCGTTCGAACTTCTGGCAACGCACTCGTTGCGTAAAATCGCCATCAGTACTGGTCAGAGCCAAGAAATCATTGCAATGGCTTGTCCTCTAATGCAACAGCTGGCATCCGTTGCGTTGCAATGGAATGAGTGTGAACGCTATGCTGGCGGCATCAAGGAAGAACAAAGGAGATCGCGATGCCGGGAGGCAGGCTCACTCAGCAGGAACGCCAGCAGATCGCGCTGGGGCTGGCCGACGGACTCGCCTACGCGGAGATCGCCCGAGGGCTCGACCGTCCGACCTCGACGATCACGCGTGAGGTGATGCGCAACGGCGGCCCCGCCGCCTACCGCGCCGACCTGGCGCACCGCGCCACCGAACGCCGTACCCACCAGCGCAGGCAGGCCGCTCCCCGGGACCCGAAGGCGTCCCCGCAGCCCTACGGGCGCGACGCCGAAGCGGTGCGCGAGTACGAGGAGACGTTCACCGACGTCCTCATGCAGACGGGCCTGTCCAACAAGATGATGGCCCGGGTGCTGGGCTGTCTCTACACGACCGACGAGGGCAGCCTCACCGCGTCGGAGCTCGTGGAGCGCCTCCAGGTCAGCCCGGCGTCCATCTCCAAGTCGATCGCGTTCCTCGAGGGACAGGGCCTCGTCCGCCGGGAACGCGACGAACGCCGCCGCGAGCGCTACATCGTCGACGACGACGTCTGGTACCAGTCGATGATGGCCAGCGCCCGGTCCACCGCCCAGCTCGTCGAGACCGCACGGGAGGGCGTCGGCGTCCTCGGCCACGACACCCCGGCCGGCGTCCGCCTCGAGAACATCGCCCGCTTCCTCGACTTCGTCAACGAGAGCATCACCCGCGCCGCGGAACAGGCCCGCGATGTCCTCAGGACGCCATCGGAAGCGACCTCGGGCACCACCGAGCCGCGCCCGGACGACGTACGGCCGTCCTGAAAACGCGCGTCGGCGGTACCCGGTCGTCGTGGACCGGGTACCGCCGACGGATCAGGCGGGTGTGCGGGGGTCGATCAGACTCCGGCGGGTTCCTTCGCCGGGGCGCCGGGGGCGGTGCCCGGGTCCGTCGTGGGGTGGCCGCCCGTGGCGGCGACCGTCGACGGGACCGGCTCCTGGGAGACGTTGAACTCCGTCAGCAGGGCCTGGCTGAAGCCGAAGAAGTACGTGGCGACGAACCCGGCGACGTAGCCGACCGCCAGACCGCCCGCGTAGATCGCGATCGTCGAGCCGAGGCCGTGGTTGCCGTCCAGGAGCGGGAACAGGGCCCAGCCGGACGGGCCGATGGCCGTGGAGCCGACCGAGTCGCCGAGCTGGTTGAACAGACCCACGAAGCCGCCGCCGAAGGCACCGCCGACACAGGCCGTGATGAACGGGCGGCCGAGGGGGAGCGAGACGCCGTAGATCAGGGGCTCGCCGACACCCAGGATGCCCGCGGGGAGGGCGGACTTGATGGTCCTGCGGATCGACTCGTTACGGGGCAGGCGCAGGTAGACCGCGGCCGCCGCGCCGACCTGGCCGGCGCCGGCCATGGCGAGGATCGGGAGCAGGACGGTGAAGCCCTGCTGCTCGATGAGCGTGGTGTGGATCGGGATCAGGGCCTGGTGCAGGCCCAGCATCACCAGCGGGAGGAAGAAGCCGCCGAGCAGGAAGCCCGCGCCCGCGCCGCCCGTGGAGAGCAGCCAGTCGGCGAACGTACCGATGGCGGAGGAGACCTCGCCGGCCACGTACATCAGGCCGAAGATCGTGACCAGGCCGGAGATCAGGACCGTCAGGGTCGGGGTGACCAGGACGTCCAGGGCCTCGGGCACCCAGCGGCGGCACCACTTCTCCACGTACACCGCGAGGACCGCGGCACCGAGCGCGCCGAGGACACCGCCCTGGCCGGGGGAGAGGGTCTGGCCGAAGGCGTCGATGTTCGCGACGCCGGGGAAGACGATGATCGCCGCAACCGCACCGCCCAGGATCGGCGTACCGCCGAACTCCTTCGCCGTGTTGTAACCGACGAAGACCGCGATCAGCGCCATGAAGCCGGAGGCCATCGCCGCCAGGGCGGGCGTGACCGAGGTCAGCCAGCCGAGGTTCACCAGCAGTCCGTTGAGGCCGGCGATGATGCCGCAGCCGATGAGGGCCGGGATCAGCGGGACGAAGATGTTCGCGATCTTGCGCAGGAACAGCTTGAACGGGGTGGCGTTCTTCGCCTTCTGCTGCGCCTTGATGGCCGCGCCCTGCGCCGCCAGCTCCTCGGAGGTGTGGACGACGGGGGCGGCCGAGGCGCGCTCCTCCTCGACCAGCTGCTCGAACTCCGGGGTGACCCGGGCGACGGTGCCCGGGCCGAGGACGATCTGGTACGTGTCGTCGTCGACCACGCCCATGACGGCCGGGAGGGCCTTGAGGGCGTCGTCGTCGACGAGCGAACGGTCGTGCAGGCCCAGCCGGAGCCGGGTCATGCAGTGAGCGATCGAGCCGACGTTCGCTGCGCCACCGACAAGCGGAAGGATCGCGGCGGCGGTGGCGCGGTTCTTGTCTTCAGTAGCCATGGTGCGTGGTGCCTTGCTGTGCGGGGGGTGGGGACGGTGCGGTGGATCAGGTGGTGCGGACGGCCGCGAGGGCGGCGCGGAGGTGGCCGTGGGAGTCGGCCAGGAGCGTGGCGGCGGTGGGGCCGTCGACCTCGCCCAGGATGGTGAGGATGGCGTTCTTGACCTCGCCGTCGGTGGCGGCGAGCGCCACCTCGATCTCCTGGTCGGAGGCGCCGGTCGCCAGGGAGACGATCCGGCGGGACCGGGCGCGCAGCTTCTCGTTGGAAGCGCGCACGTCGACCATCAGATTTCCGTACGTCTTGCCGAGCCGGATCATCGTGATCGTCGAGAGCATGTTGAGGACGAGCTTCTGGGCCGTCCCCGCCTTCAGACGCGTGGAGCCGGTGAGCAGCTCGGGGCCGACGACGATCTCCAGGCCGTGTTCGGCGGCCCCGGCCAGCCCGGAGTCCGCGTTGCACGAGAGGCCGATGGTGAGTGCGCCCTTGGCACGGGCGTGCTCGACGGCCCCGATGGCGTACGGCGTACGGCCGGAGGCGGAGATGCCGACCACCGTGTCGTCGGCGGTGAGGCCCAGCCCGTCCAGGTCCGCGGCGGCCAGCTCCTTGCTGTCCTCCGCGCCTTCGACGGCCTTGACCATGGCGGAGGGGCCACCCGCGATCAGCCCGACGACCTCGGACGGGTCGGTGTTGAAGGTGGGCGGGCACTCGCTGGCGTCGAGGACGCCGAGGCGGCCCGCGGTGCCGGCACCCGCGTAGATCAGCCGGCCGCCGCGCGCCATGCGCTCGGCGGTGGCGTCGATCGCGGCGGAGATCTGCGGCAGCTTGTCGGCGACGGCTGCGGGGACGGTGCTGTCCTCGCCGTTCATGATCCGCGCTATGTCCTGCGTGGGGAGCTGGTCGATGTCGGCGAGCTCGGGGCGGAACGCCTCCGTGGTGAGCGTGGCGAGCTGGGCGCGCAGCTCGCCGTAGCCGTCGGCGGCGGAGTCGGCGGTCGTGGCGTCGGTGTCGGCGGTGGAGGTCATGGACAGCGGCTCTGCTTTCTCGTTCATGTGCGGTTCAGCGGGTGCGGGCGTGGATCAGCGGGTGCGAGGGGTACGGCGGTGGGCGAGCGCCTCGTACGACGCGGCCAGTGCCGGGGCGGCCGTCTCGTACGTGCGCTGGGCGACGCCTATGAACAGGCAGTCGACGACGAGGAGCTGGCTCGTGCGGCTCGACATGGCGGCCGGCCGGAGCTCGCTCTCGCGGGCGGTGGACGTGGTCAGGACGTGGTCGGCGTACTGCGAGACCGGTCCGTCCGGGCGGCCGGTGATCGCGATGGTCGTCGCGCCGCGGTCGAAGGCGACCCGGAGCGGCTCGATGACGTCACCGGTCGAACCGGAGTGCGTGATCGCGATGGCCACATCGCCGGAGCGGAGCTGCACGGCGTTGGTCACGGCGAGGTGCGGGTCCATGTGGGCATGGGCGATCAGCCCGATGCGGAGCAGCTTCTGCGCCAGGTCCTGGCCGACGAGCGAGGAGGCGCCGACGCCGTAGATGTCGATGCGGCGGGCGGTCGCGGCCGCGGCGACGGCGGCGCCGAGCTGCACGGTGTCCAGGCCGGCGGCGGTGTCGGCGAGCGTCTGCTGCTCGTCGTAGGCGAGCTTGGTCACGACGTCGGCGATCGGGTCGTCGACCGCGATGTCGGCGGTGACGGCCGGTGCGCGGCCGGACAGCTGGTGGGCGGCGAGGCCCGCGAGGGCCAGGCGCAGGTCCCGGTAGCCGGGGTACCCGAGGAGACGGGCGGTGCGGACCACGGTGGCCTCGCTGGTGCCGGTGAGTTCGGCGAGACCGGTGACGGTGAGGGCGGCGCACCCGGCGGGGTCACCCGCGACGGCTTCGGCGACCCGCTGCATGGAGCGGGTCATGGAGGGGGCGAGGGTCCGCACCTTGGCAGCGAGGGCCGCCGGCGCGGGCGGTGAATCAGCGCTGAAACTTTCCTTCACGTCATTGGTCACATTTGAAAGATATTTTCAAGACGGAAGGCCGTCAACCCCTCTTTGGTCCCTACCTCTGAAGGATCAAGGCCGACTCCTGTGGCGCCCGGGTGACAATGGGGTTATGGAGTTGAACACCCTGGAGCAGGAGCTGCACACGGCGCGTGCGCTGGTCATGGCCGACCTCGTCGCGGGCGATGTCGCCCAGGCCGAGATCGTCTCGCTGGTCGAGGACGCGGTGACCCACCGCCGGTGGTGGGTCGAGCAGTGGCCCGAGGGCGTGTCCTTCGTCACCGGCCTGATAGCGCAGGACGTCCAGGACGCCCTGCTGGAGCGCTACGGCCGCTGGCCGCTGTGCCCGGTGTGCACGGAGGACGGGCCGCACGCGCTCGACGTGGAGCCGGAGCTCGGACCCGATCCGCACTGGGTCTGCACGAAGGCGACCGTGTCGGTGGCGCCCGTGGGGGCGCTCGCCGGGGTGCTGGGCCGGTGACCGTCTATATCGACCCGCCGACCTGGCCGGGGCACGGACGCATGTGGTCGCACCTGGTCAGTGACGTGTCCTTCGAGGAGCTGCACGTCTTCGCCGCCGCGATCGGCTGCCCGCCGCGTGCCTTCGAGCGCGACCACTACGACGTGCCCGAGGCGCATTACGCGGACGCGGTGCGCGCCGGGGCGAAGGAGGTCGGCTCGAAGGAGATCGTGCGCCGCATCACAGCCGCGGGACTGCGGCGGCCGAAGGGGCGCCCTGCGCCGTCCGCTCCGCTGTGACCTGCGCGGGCACCGCCGCGCCCGCCCGCGCTCCCGTGTCCGTGCCGCCCGCGATCCGCCGCGACGGCCTGCCGCCGCCGCCGAGCCGCAGCGAGACCACCACGGCCGCCAGGCCGAGCACCATCATCCCGGCGCCCGCCCAGGCCGTGGCCGGGAAACCGAAGTCCGCGTCGATGACCGTGCCGCCCAGCCACGGGCCGCTCGTGTTGCCGAGGTTGAACGCGGCCGTCGTCGTCGCGCCGGCCAGCGTCGGGGCGACGCCCGCGACGTTGAACATCCGGGCGTTGAGCGCCGGGGCCGTGTAGAACGCGGACAGGCCGAGCAGGAACGCCAGGACGACCACCGCGACCGGGCTCGACGCGAACAGGGCCAGCGCCACCAGGAACGCCGTCGACGCCGTGATGCCGCTGAGCAGCACCCCGAAGAGGTGCGCGTCCGCGACCCGGCCGCCGATCGTCGTACCGATCACCGCACCGACCCCGAACAGCGCCAGTACCCACGGCACCCAGCCCGAGCTCAGCCCCGCGACGTCCGTCAGCAGCGGAGCGAGGTAGCTGAACGCGCAGAAGACACCACCCGCCGCGAGCGCGGTGATCACGATCGACAGCCACACCTGACGGTCCCGGTAGATGGCGACCTCACGCTTGAGCTGCGGCTTCTTGTCCGGCAGCGGAATGCGCGGAATCCGGGTGGCGACCCCGACCAGGGCCACGGCGGACGCCGCGCCCACCGCCCAGAACGCCGAACGCCAGCCGAGGTGCTCCCCGAGGAACGCCCCCAGCGGCACACCCAGCACGTTCGCGATCGACAGCCCGCCGATCATGACGGCCATCGCCCTGGCCCGCGCGTTCATCGGCACCATCGCGATGGCGACCGCCGCCCCGACCGCCCAGAAGCCCGCGCAGGCGAAGGCGCTCACCACCCGGGAGACGAAGAGCACCTCGTACGTCGGAGCCAGCGCGCCCGCGATCTGGCCCAGGCCGAAGACCGCGATGAGGGCGATGAGTGTCGTACGGCGTGGCAGCCGGAGCGTGGCCACGGCCAGCAGCGGGGCGCCGACCACCATGCCGATGGCGAACGCGGATATGAGGAGTCCGGCCTGCGGAATCGACACGTCCATGTCGTCGGCGATGGGTGGCAGCAGCCCGGACAGCATGAACTCGCTGGTACCGAGAGCGAAGACCGAGAGGCCCAGGATGTACACGGCCAGTGGCATACGGGGACGGCTGGAAGCGGAGTCGGGCATGACAGTCACCAACAGTGCCCCCGACCTCGGAATTCCCGTGTCTCAGTGGGTGAGCAGCTCCAGCTCCGTCGTGAGGTTCTGCCGGGCCCGCGGTTCCCAGGCGCCGGCCCCGTGGGGTGTACGGAACAGCCGGGGCAGACCCAGCAGCTGCCGCAGGACGGCGGCCCGGCCGTCACGGAACGCGTCGTCCGGCACGAAGCCGTACTCCTCGCGCACCTGTGCCGCGTACGTCGCGTACTCCTTCGGGGCGGCCGCCAGGATCGCCAGGTCCGCGTCGCACAGCACCTCGCCGTTGGTGTCGCCGTCCGCCGGGTCGTGGGTGACGGTCAGCCTGACCAGCCTGGCGACCTCGGCCGTGGCCGCTCCGGAGACGCCCGCCTCGGCGAGGGCGCGCTCGGCGAGGGCGGCGCTGCGTTCCTCGTTCTCGGTGCGGTCGGGGCGGTAGACGGCGTCGTGGAACCAGACGGCGAGGCGCACCAGGTCCGGGGCGGCGGCATGACCGGCGAGGGTGTCGACGCGGTCCAGGACCTGGGTCAGGTGGGCGGTGGTGTGGTAGCGCCGCTGCGGTTCGGCCCAGCGGGCCAGGAGGTTGTCGGCGTACGGCAACGGGTCGGGGCCGGGGGCTCCGCCCCGGGCGGCGACCAGGGCGTCCTGCCAGCGGCTGCGGAGGGAGTCGGCGGTGTCGGTCATGGGACGACCTTAGAACTGCCGGATCTTGTCGGTTCGCCGAACTGTCGTTAGCGTGCGGCCGTGAAGGAACCGGTGGACCCCACGCACATCCTGATGGATCTCAACGCGGACCTCGGCGAGGGGTTCGGGCGCTGGACCCTCACCGAGGACGAGGCGCTCCTGACCTGTGTCACCAGCGCGAACGTGGCCTGCGGCTTCCACGCGGGCGACGCCTCCGTGATGCGGCGGGTCTGCGACACGGCGGCTGCCCGTGGGGTACGGATCGGGGCGCAGGTCTCCTACCGCGACCTCGCCGGGTTCGGGCGCCGGGCCATGGACGTGCCGTCCGCCGAACTCACCGCCGAGATCGCGTACCAGATAGGCGCGCTCCGGGTCTTCGCCGAGGCGGCGGGCTCCACGGTCTCGTACGTCAAACCGCACGGCGCCCTGTACAACCGCACCGTCCGGGAACGACGAGCAGGCCGCGGCCGTCATCGAGGGCGTGCTGCTCGCGGGCGGCCGTCCGGCAGTCCTGGGGCTGCCCGGATCGCGGTTGCTCGACCGTGCGGAGGCGGCCGGCCTGACGGCCGTCGAGGAGGCTTTCGCCGACCGTGCGTACACCCCGCAGGGCACGCTCGTGCCGCGCGGCGAGGAGGGCGCGGTGCTGCACGACGCGGACGAGGTCGTACGCCGCAGTGTCGGCATGGCCGTCGAGCGGGCCGTGACGGCCGCGGACGGCAGCCGCATACGGGTCGGCGCGCGCTCCCTGTGCGTCCACGGCGACACCCCCGGGGCGGCGGCGCTCGCCCGACGGGTCCGTACGGCGCTGGAGGACGCGGGCGTGTCCGTGCGGGCGTTCGCATGAGCGCGATACGGGTGCTCTCCGCCGGCCCCGGCGCCCTCCTGGTGGAGCTCGCCTCCTCGCAGGACGCGGAGGCCTTCCACGCGGAGCTGCTGCGCCGCCGGGCGGACGGCTCCCTGCCCGGGGTACGCGAGATCGTCCCCGGGGCCCGGACGGTACTGCTGGACGGGGTGGAGGACCGCTCGCTGGCCGGTCGGCTGCCGGCCTGGGAGATACCGCCGTTGCACCGGGGCGCCGGGGAGACCGTCGAGATCCCCGTCGTCTACGACGGCCCGGACCTCGGCGACGTGGCCGAGGCCTGGGGCGTCGCCGTCGCCGACGTACCGCTCATCCACGCCGGTACGGAGTTCCGGGTGGCCTTCTGCGGATTCGCACCCGGGTTCGGGTACCTCACGGGGCTGCCCGAGCATCTGCACGTACCGCGCCGCGCCACTCCGCGGACCCGGGTGTCCGCCGGTGCGCTGGCCCTCGCGGGGCCGTACACCGGGGTGTACCCGCGCCCCTCGCCCGGCGGCTGGCAGCTCATAGGCCGGATGCCGGAACCGGGCGCCCTGTGGGACCCGGCCCGCGAACCGGCGGCACTGCTCGGCCCGGGGGCACGGGTGCGCTTCGTGGCGGCAGGGGTACCCGGATGAGCCCCGTGCTCCAGGTGGTCCGGGCCGGGGCACTGACGACGGTGCAGGACGAGGGGCGGACCGGCTGGGCGCATCTCGGGGTACCCCGGGCGGGGGCACTGGACGGGCCCGCCCGGCGGCTGGCCAACCGGCTCGTCGGCAACACGCCGGACGCGGCCGTCCTGGAGACCACGCTCACGGGCTGCGCGGTCCGCCTGTCCGGTGCCCGGTCCGTGGCCGCCGTCGTCGGCGGCGCGGGCTGCCGGGTGACGGTGGACGGGCGGCCGGTGGCGTGGGGCGCGCCCGTGCGCGTACCGGAAGGGGCCGTCCTGGAGGCCGGGCCCGCGGTGCACGGCCTGCGCAGCTACCTGGCGTTCGGGGGCGGCCTGGTGCCGGAGCCGGTGCTCGGAAGCCGGTCCGCCGACCTGCTCTCGGGGCTCGGCCCGCCGGTCCTGCGCGACGGTGACGTACTGCCCCTGGGGCACGGACACGGCTGCCCGCCCGCCGACGCGGTGCCGTGGCCGGGCGTGCCCGGCGAGCTGGTCCTCCCGCTGTACCCCGGCCCCCGCCAGGAGTGGTTCACCGTGGCCGCGCTCCGCACACTGACGACCGCCGCGTACCGGGTCTCGGCGCGGAGCAACCGCATCGGACTGCGTACGGAAGGGCCCGTCCTGGAACGCGCCCTCGACGGGGAACTGCCGAGCGAGGGCATGGTGCTCGGCGCCGTCCAGGTGCCGCCGGACGGGCGGCCCGTGGTGTTCCTCAACGACCATCCGACGACGGGCGGCTACCCGGTCGTCGGCGTGGTCGCCGAGTCGGCGCTGGCGGGGGCCGCGCAGGCGGTTCCGGGGACGCGCGTGAGGTTCGTGCGGGCGTAGCGCCGTCGCCGCCGCGGGTTAGGTTCAGGAGCCACGCGTTTCCATGGTGAGCTGCGCCCTCGCGTGACCGCCCCGTAGGCTGGTCATTGGACTAGACCTGCAGCCGCTCCGAAGGAATGGAACCTCATGAGCAACCGTGCAGTCCTGGAGGTGATCGCTCTCGACGCGGAGGACGCGGTCGCAGCTCAGGCCGGTGGTGCGGACCGCCTCGAAGTGGTCACCGACATGGCCGCGGACGGCCTGACACCGTCCCCGAAGACCGTCGCGGAGATCCGGTCCGCCGTGGACATCCCGCTGCGCGTGATGCTCCGCATCGCGGACGGGTTCGCGGTCGGCGACATCGACGTCCTCGTGGAGAAGGCACGCGAGATGCGGGCCGAAGGCGCCGAGGAGTTCGTGCTCGGCTTCCTCGACCGGGACGGCCACGTCGACCTCGTCGCCGTCGAGCGCCTCGTCGCCGAGCTGAACGGCTGCCGCTGGACATTCCACCGTGCGATCGACAGGGCCGTGGACCGGGAAGCCCTGCGCAAGCACCTCGCGGAACTGCCCGGCCTGGACACGTACCTGACGGCGGGCTCGGCGGACGGGGTCGACGACGGCATTCCGACCCTGCTGACCGAAGCGGCTCGCACGGCCTCGGGCCTGCCCGGTTACGAACCGCAGATCCTGGTGGGCGGCGGACTGCGCCTGGAACACCTGCCGCGGCTGCTCGCCGGGGGCATCGACGCCTTCCACATCGGCGGGGCGGCACGGCCGGGCGGCTGGTCGGAGCCCGTGGACGTGGCGGCCGTACGGGAGTGGCGCGCCGTGCTCGACGGGTGAGGTGCGGGCGCCGGCGTCCTGTCCCCGAACTCCGGCCGGCGCCGTGCGCGTCACCCGTTCCGTCACTCCGGGAGTGCCGGGGCGCCGTAACGGAACTTGAATGCTGAGTGACCTGTTGCGCCGCTCCACCCCCGGAGTCCCCATGCCACTGACCCAGTCCGTCCACGGCCGCGGCGCGCGGCCGAGCCGTGCGGGCGTGCTGCGCCGGACCGGGGAATGGTGCGCGCACCACTTCGTGATCGTCATCGTCCTGTGGCTGGCCGCGCTCGCCGGGGGCCAGGCCCTGCAGCACCTGTACGGGGGTGACTACTCCGACAACTTCGCGATCCCCGGAACCCAGTCGCAGGACGGACTGGACGTGCTGAAGGCGCACGCTCCCCAGGCGGGCGGCTACAGCAGCCAGGTGGTGCTGCACGATCCGAGCGATCCGCTCAGCGCCGTCAGCAGCGAGGTCTCGACCGTCGTGGCCAGTCTTCAGAAGCTGCCGGACGTGCTGTCGGTCCAGAACCCCCTGTCGTCGGACACCCCCACGACCACCCCGAACGTCGGGCCGCTCTCCACCGACGGGAAGACGGCGTACATCACCGTCCGCTTCAGCGTGCAGCCCTCCACCCTGGGCGACGGCTATCTCGACGGGGTGGACGCGGCCGTCCAGCCGCTGCGTGCCAAGGGCGTCGAAGTGGAGTACGGCGGTTCGCTGGGCGAGCTCGCCCGGCCCGAGGCGAACGACCGTACGAGCGAGGCCATCGGGTTCGCGGTGGCCGTCCTGGTGCTGCTGATCGGCTTCGGCAGCCTCCTGGCCGCCCTGCTGCCCCTGGTGACCGCCCTCATCTGCGTGGTCTTCGGTCTGGCCCTGCTGGGGCTGCTGGCCGCCGCGATGACGTTCGCGACCGTCTCGCCGACGCTGGCCACGATGATCGGGATCGGGGTCGGGATCGACTACGCGCTGTTCCTCGTCACCCGGCACCGCCAGAACCTCATGGACGGCAGGGATCCGGTGACCGCCGCCGGGATGGCCACCGCCACCAGCGGGCGGGCCGTACTCCTCTCCGGGTGCACGGTGATCATCGCCCTCTGCGGACTGTGGGTCTCCGGGATCTCGTTCATCGGCAAGCTCGGCCTGGCCGCCGCCGTCACCGTGGTCACGGCAGTCCTCGGCGCCCTCACCCTGGTGCCGGCCATGCTCGGACTGATCGGGCGGCACATCGACCGGATCCACGTACGCAAGCCGGTGGCGGAGACCGAGCCGGACCCGGAGCCGGCTGCCGGGACGGGGACGACTGCCGGGAAGGCGGCACCCGGCAGCGGAGGTACCTGGCACCGCTACGCGCAACGCGTCGAGCGCAGACCGTGGTGGTTCCTGACCGGCGGTGTCGTGGTGCTGGCCGTCCTCGCCATTCCGCTCTTCTCCATCCAGCTCGGCCACATCGGGGACGGCGCCGACCCCAAATCCTTCACCGACCGGCGCGCCTACGACCTGATGACCTCGGCGTTCGGGCCGGGTTCGAACGGCCCGCTGACGATCGTGATCGACCAGAGCGCGGTCGCGCAGGACGACAGGTCCGCGCTGGAGTCCCAGGCCGAGCAGGCCCTGACCAAGGTGCCGAACGCCGCCCTCATCACCCCGCTCACCCCCACGTCGGACGGGGACGTCCTCACGGCCACCGCGTACTCCGTGGCCGCGCCGCAGGACGAGAAAACCACGGAACTGACCAACCACCTGACGGACGACGTCCTGCCCGACGCGGTCTCCGGCACCTCGGCGGACACGTACGTCACCGGCACGACCGCCGCCCAGGTCGACTTCCTGGACATCGTCTCCAGCCGACTGCCCCTGATCATCGTCGTGGTGGTCGGCCTCGCCTTCCTCGTGATCCTGGCCGTGTTCCGGGGGGTGCTCGTCGCGCTCAAGGCGGCCGTCCTCAACGTGCTGTCGATCGCGGCCTCGTACGGGGTCGTGGTGGCCGTCTTCCAGTGGGGCTGGGGCGGGCCCGCCCTGGGGGTGTCGGGCGATGTCCCGATCGAGAGCTACGTGCCGATGATGATGTTCGCCATCGTCTTCGGCCTGAGCATGGACTACGAGATCTTCCTGCTGACCCGGATCCACGAGGCCTGGCTGCGCACCCAGGACCCCAAGGCCAGCGTGGCGCACGCCCTGGAGATCACCGCCCGGGTCATCACCTGCGCGGCCCTGATCATGGTCAGCGTCTTCGCCGCGTTCCTGATCAGCGACAACATCGTCGTGAAGATGCTGGGCCTCGGACTCGCGGCGAGCGTGCTCATCGACGCCACCGTCGTCCGGCTGCTCCTGGTGCCCGCGGTGATGACCCTGCTGGGCCGTGCCGCCTGGTGGTCGCCGCGCTGGCTGGACCGGATCCTTCCGAAGGTGGAGGCGGAAGGAACCGGGTGAGGGGCCCCGGACCGGGAACGCGCCACCCGCTCCAGGCGTCCCTACGGGTAGGCGACCGAAGGGGGAACCGGCTGATGTCGGTCACGTTGGGCGAAGAAGTCATGCTGTTGTCGCTGGACGACGAGTCCGGAGTGGCGAAGGAGCGGCAGTCCGCCGGCTGGGCCGTCGCGGGCGGGACCCTGCTCGAGCTCGTCATGGCAGGCCGCGTCTCGGTGGACGGCGGGAGGATCGCCGTGACCGGCACGGAGCCCACCGGCACCGCGCTGCTCGACGAACAGCTGAGGCTGATCGCGGTCTGGGCGGCCAAGCGGAGCAAACCCCGCAAGGTCACCGAGTGGCTGACGAGGGATCAGAGCAAGGCCGTGCGCGCCACGATCGAGAGCCTGCGCGAACGCGGGCTGGTGGGCGAGGAGCAGCACAAGGTGCTCGGCGTCTTCCCCGTGCGCCGCTTCCCCGAGGCGGACGGCTCGGTCGAGCGCGAGCTGCGCGACCGGCTTGCCCGAGTGGTGCTGTACGGGGAGGAGCCCGACGACCGCTCCGCCGGGCTGATCGCGCTGGTCCACGCCGCGAAGCTGCACCGTCTGGCCTTCCCCGACCTGCCGAAGGGCAAGGTGTCGCCGCGGATGGAAGAGGTCGCGGAAGGCCAGTGGGCGGGCGAGAACGTCCGGATCGCGATCCGCACCATGCAGGCGGCGATGGTGGCGGTCACCGTGGCGACGGCGGTGACCGTCATCGGCTGATCCGGAGCGCGGCTCTACACCAGCTGTTCCGGCAGCTTCGCGGCGTGCAGCACGATCAGACCCGACACCGCACGGGTCAGCGCCACGTACAGCCGCCGCAGGCCCGTGCGTTCGTCGGGCTCGCCGTCGACCACCGCGGCCGGTTCGTCCAGCACCACGTAGTCGTACTCCAGGCCCTTGGCCAGCGATGCCGGTACCAGGGTCAGACGGGAGGCGGCCGTCGTCTCCTCGCCGGGGGACAGGTACGCGTGGCCGGCGGCCGTGAGGGCGTCGGCCAGGGCGGGGATGCGGGCGTCGGCGGCGATCAGGCCGATCGAGCCCTCGTGGACCAGCGACTCCTCGCAGGCCGCGACCACCGCCGCGTCCAGGACGTCCGCGGCCACCTCCCGCACGGCCAGCGAGCCGGGCGACTCACGCACCGACTCCACGGCCGCCAGGCCGGGCGAGATCGCGGAGAGCAGCCGGGAGGCGTACGCGATCACCTCGCGCGGCACACGGAAGCCGGCGGTCAGCTCCTCCACCACCGCGTCCGCCTTGCCGAGGTGGAACAGCGCCTGCGCCCAGCTCTCCGTCGACCACGGAGTCGTCCCCTGCGCCAGGTCGCCGAGCACCGTCGCCGAACCGGTCGAGCAGCGGCGTCCCACCGCCCGGTACTGCATCGGGGACAGGTCCTGGGCCTCGTCGATCACGACATGGCCCAGCGAGTGCGTACGGGCCACCAGGTCGCCCGCCTCGTCGATGAGGACCGCGTCCGCCGCCGACCACTTCGCGGACTTCACGCTGCGGGCGGGCCTGGCCATGAGGATCTGCTTCTGCTCGTCCCCGGTGAGGATCCCCTCCGCGTGCGCGGCCAGGAACTCGGCGTCCGTCAGGAGCCGCAGCACCAGCTTCGTCGGCTCCACCGCCGGCCAGACCGCCTTCACGGCCGCCTTTACCGCCGGGGTCCGCGCCACCGCGTTCTGCACCCGGTCGTCCGGCGCCTCGCCCGCCTCCTCCATCCGTACGAGGACGGCGTGCGCGATGCGCTGCGGGAGCGCCTCGTGGGCGGCGCCGTAGCGCATGTCGCGGGCCAGCAGCTCGCCCACCATCTCCTCGATCTCGTACGCCGGTACCCGCCAGCGACGTGAGCCGCGCACCACCACGACGCCCTCCGTCGGCGGGGTGACGTGCGAGCGGAGCGCGCGCCGCAGGACTTCCGCCATCCGGGCGTCGCCCTTGATCACGGCGGCGGCGGCCTCGTCCGTGCCGCGCACCTCGACCCCGGCCGTCACCAGGTCCTCGACGGTGGCCTGCTTCACCTCCAGCTCGCCCAGCGCGGGCAGCACCTGCTCGATGTAGTGCAGGAACGACCGGTTCGGGCCGATGACGAGGGTGCCGGTGCGGGCGAGCCGCTCGCGGTGCGCGTACAGGAGGTAGGCGACACGGTGCAGGCCGACGGCCGTCTTTCCGGTACCGGGACCTCCCTGGACGCAGACCGTCCCGCCGAGCCCGCTGCGGACGATCTCGTCCTGCTCCGGCTGGATCGTTGCCACGATGTCGCGCATCGGGCCGACACGGGGCCGCTCGATCTCCGCCTGGAGGAGCTTGCTGGTCTGCTCGGTCTCCGCCGGGTCGCTGAGGTGCTCGTCCTCGTACGCGGTCAGCTCGCCGCCGGTGTAGCCGAAGCGGCGCCGGCGGTCGACGTCCAGCGGGTTGTTCCTGGACGCCTGATAGAAGGGCTGGGAGACCGGGGCACGCCAGTCGATGACCATCGGGTCGCCCTGGGCGTCGTGGACGTGGCGGCGTCCGATGTAGAACTGCTCGCCCTCGGCGCCCTCCGCCTCCTGGGCGCCGACGGGGTGCCGGTAGTCGAGGCGGCCGAAGAAGAGCGGGGTGTGGGAGAGGTCGGCGAGCGCCTTGATGCGGTCGTCGATCTGGGCCTGCAGGACGGCGGCGTTGACCCAGTTCGCCGTGACGTCGCGGATGTCGAGGGCCTGTACGTCCTCGCGCATGGCGCGCAGTGCGGCACGGGAACCGGCCAGGTGGGCGCGTTCCCCGTCCAGTGGACTGCTGGTGTCTTCGCTTGTCTCTTCGTGCGCGGGCACGGTGTTGCCTCCGGCTTTTCGACGCAGGACGGCGGACCGGGCTCGGAGGCCGGGTCCGCTCAGGGACGTTCACAGGTGTGCACGCGAGGATGCGTGCGGCTGTTGTCGGCCGGTTTCCGTCCGGTCGGCGGCGCTCCCCCGGCTGCCGGCCGCTCAGGGAGGCGGACCGGTACCACGGTGCGGGAGGCGGGCAGACCGGCGATTGTAGCGACCGCGGTCCGCACCGTCGAACGATTTTCAGCGGCGTCCGTACGTCCCGTAGGGGACGGCATGCGACCTGCGGGCGACCCGCGCCCCCGCGCGCTTCCGTCCGCAGGCCGATGCCGTCGCGGGCGGGAGCGGCGCACCATGGAAGGCATGAGCACCGTATATCTGAACCCGCGCAGGACCGGGCCCGCGCACGGCGCGACCGCGGCCACCGGTCACACCCGACACCGCCTCGGCGACGCGGTGCGCGCCGTCACCGTCTTCGCGCGCACCGCGTTCGGGGTGGTCGTCCTCGGTGAGTACGCCGAGGAGGCGGGCATCGTCCGCCGCCACCGCTGAGTCAGTTGCCCGCCAGCAGCTCGTCCGCGTCGACGATCCGGTACGCGTACCCCTGCTCGGCCAGGAACCGCTGGCGGTGCGCCGCGAAGTCCTGGTCGATCGTGTCGCGGGCGACGACCGAGTAGAACCGGGCCTCGTGCCCGTCCGCCTTCGGCCGCAGCACCCGGCCGAGCCGCTGCGCCTCCTCCTGGCGCGAGCCGAACGTTCCCGACACCTGGATGGCGACCGTCGCCTCCGGCAGGTCGATCGAGAAGTTCGCGACCTTCGACACCACCAGCACGCTGATCTCGCCCTCGCGGAACGCGCCGAACAGCTTCTCGCGCTGCGCGTTACTGGTCTCGCCCTTGATCACCGGGGCGTTCAGGTGCTCGCCGAGCTCGTCGAGCTGGTCGATGTACTGCCCGATGACGAGGGTCTGCTCGCCCTGGTGCTTGCGGACGAGCGCCTCGGTGACCTTGCGCTTCGTCGCGGTCGTCGCGCAGAACCGGTACTTCTCCTCGGTCTCGGCCGTCGCGTACGCGAGACGTTCCGCGTCCGTCAGATTGACGCGGACCTCGACACAGTCGGCGGGCGCGATGTAGCCCTGCGCCTCGATCTCCTTCCACGGCGCGTCGAACCGCTTGGGCCCGATGAGCGAGAAGACGTCCGACTCGCGGCCGTCCTCGCGCACCAGGGTCGCGGTGAGCCCGAGGCGCCGCCGGGCCTGGAGGTCGGCGGTGAACTTGAAGACGGGGGCGGGCAGGAGGTGCACCTCGTCGTAGATGACCAGACCCCAGTCGCGGGAGTCGAACAGCTCCAGGTGCGCGTAGACGCCCTTACGGCGGGTCGTCAGCACCTGGTACGTGGCGATGGTGACCGGCCGGATCTCCTTGCGCGTACCGCTGTACTCGCCGATCTCGTCCTCGGTCAGCGAGGTCCGCTTCACCAGCTCGTGCTTCCACTGCCTGGCCGAGACGGTGTTCGTGACGAGGATCAGCGTGGTCGCCTTGGCCTCCGCCATCGCACCGGCTCCGACCAGCGTCTTCCCGGCGCCGCAGGGCAGGACGACGACACCGGAGCCGCCGTGCCAGAACCCTTCGACGGCCTGCCTCTGGTACGGGCGGAGCGCCCAGCCGTTCTGGTCGAGCTCGATCGGGTGCGCCTCGCCGTCGACGTACCCGGCGAGGTCCTCGGCCGGCCAGCCCAGCTTCAGCAGCGTCTGCTTGATCTGCCCGCGCTCGGAGGGGTGCACCGCCACGGTGTCCGGGTCGAGGCGCGCCCCGACGAGTGGCTGGACCTTCTTCGAGCGGAGGATCTCCTCCAGGACCGGCCGGTCGTTGGAGGTCAGCACCAGCCCGTGGACCGGGTGCTTGGAGAGGGTGAGGCGGCCGTACCGGGCCATCGTCTCGGCGATGTCGACGAGGAGCGCGTGCGGCACGGGGTAGCGCGAGTACTCCACGAGGGCGTCGACGACCTGCTCGGCGTCGTGCCCGGCGGCGCGGGCGTTCCACAGGCCGAGCGGGGTGAGCCGGTAGGTGTGGATGTGCTCGGGCGCACGCTCCAGCTCCGCGAACGGGGCGATCGCACGACGGCAGGCGTCGGACTGGTCGTGGTCGACTTCGAGGAGCAGCGTCTTGTCGCTCTGGACGATGAGGGGTCCGGTCACGCGCGTCGGCCCTTTCTGTTCTGCTTCTGCCCTGCTGCTGGAATCTGCCGCGGGGCGGCCGCGAACGGCCAAACGTCCAGTGTGCCGCATCGGGGGCGTGAGCGGGTGAGTCGTGTGACCGATCAGTCGGGCGCCCTCCGTGCCGGGCCCGGCACGCCGGGCCCGGTGGCTACGGTGTCGCGTCGTCGGCTAGTTCCGCGACGCCCGTGATGCGGTGCAGCGGGTACGTGCGGACCTCGTCGGCCGTGTGGTCGTACGCCGTGACGAAGCCGCCCTCGACCTTGACCGGCGCGATCACGCGCTGGCTGGCCGCGCCGTCCGCGTTGACGTAGCCGATCCAGACCGCGGACCCGGTCATCGCCGCGGCCTGCACCGTGGCGAGGGTCTCGGCGGAGGTGGTGCGGGGGAGGGAACCGGCCGCGGCCGTGTCCGCGGAGTCCTTGTGGACGGCCCTCGCCGCCGAGTCACCGGCCCTGATGGCCCGTACCGCCGCGGTCAGCAGGGTCCCGTCCGGCACCGGCGGACCCTCGGGGACGGGGGCGGGTGCCGTTCGGGGCGGGGTGCGGCGGGCGCCCGCGCGGGTGATCAGGACATCGCCCTCGGCGGATTCGGCGGCCGGGGCGTACCCCATCTCGCGCAGTCCCTCCAGCAGCGAGCCCGGATCGGTCTGCGCGGCCAGGACCGTCGGTGCGAGGCGGCGCAGCCTCAGGGTGGCCGAGCGCTTGTCGGCGAGGATCTCGTTCAGCACGGCCTCGTCGTCGCAGCGCACGTACGCGGAGGCGGCGCCGATCCGCAGATGGCCGTGGCGGCGGGCCACGTCGTCGATGAGGTAGCTCAGCGGCTGCGGCACCGGGGTGCGGCTGTGCGTGGCGAGGAAGGCGTGCAGGTCGGACGCGGCCTGGCCGGCGTCCAGGGCGCGGCGTACGGAACCGGGCGTGAAGCGGTAGACCGTCGCCCCGCCCTTCGACTCGATGTCCGCGAGCACCGAGAGCATCTCGGCGAGCGGGCGCTCCAGCGGGCCGGGGGCCACGGCCGTCAGGTCGGCCTGGAGCAGTACGTGGTCGAGGGGCTCGGGGATGAGCGGCGCGAGACGGGCGGCGGCCTCGTCCGGGCCCTGTTCGAGCAGCGCCCGTGCCTGGGAGGAGAGCGCCCCGCGGCCGGTGATGCCGAGCAGCTCCGCCTCGTTGACCGTCCACAGGGCGATCCGGGAGCGCAGGTCGGAGGTGTCCCCGGGGGCAGGTGCCGCGCCGGACGTGGCCGAGCGGAGCGGCCGTTCCCAGCGGAGCCGGGCGAGCAGGGTCTGCGGGTCGGGGGCGGTGCCCGGGGGGAGCGAGGAGAACAGGGCCAGCACCCGGTGGCGTACCTGGGGTGCGGCCGAGCGGTCCAGCTCGGGGCCGAGTGCGGAGAGCGCCCGGCCCTTGGCGTCCTGGCCGCCGACCAGTCCCGCGGTGCGGGTGGCGGCGAGCCAGGCGGCGGCGAGGTGGGTCCAGCGGTCCTGCGCGGGGAGTTCGATCCAGTCGTCGTACGCGGGTGTCGCCGCGTACCGCTCGTCGGTCTCCCCGTCCGGGGCCAGCAGTCCTGCGGCGTACGCGAGTTCGACCCAGAAGGCGGCGATCGCCTCGGACACGTCGAGTGCGCTCGCGACCCGCTTCAGCTCGCGCACGCTCAGGCCGCCCGCACGGAGGATCGCCGGACCGCCGTTGTTCCAGAGCTTCAGCAACTCCTCGATCGTGGACAGGGCCGTGTGTGCCTGGCCGGCCGCGGCTCTGTCCACAGCCTGGGGATCGCGCTCGGCGGCGGGGGCGAGGGCCGGGGGCACGGGTTCGGGTACCCGGTGGGCGCGCCCGGCCCGCAGGTGCAGCGCGGCCTCGCGCGGCAGTACGACGGTGCGCGTCGACACGGGCAGCAACAGCCCCCGGTCGCGCAGCCACTGCACGGGCGGGGTGGGATTCGGCGTGACTTCACCGTAGGGCGGGCCCCACACCAGCCGGTCCAGCACCGACAGCGCCTCGACGGGGGCGGTGTCCAGAAGGGCGGCCATCCTGGTCCGGTCCGTGAAGAGGCCGGTCAGCGAGGCGACGGCGGAGACCGGGTCATGGGTGGCGGGCAGCCCGGCGGCGGTCAGGATCTCCTGCAGCCTGCCCGGCGACATGCCGGCCGTCGCCTCGGAGACGGTCGGGCCGAGACCGGTGGGGGAGGCGTGCTGCGGTGACGGGGCGAGCAGCTCGCGTGCGGTGCGCACGAGGTGCAGCCGCTCCTCCTCGCCCCAGACGAGGGCCTGTTCGCGCAGGTTCGCGAGGGCGCCCGGCAGCGCCGCGGTGATCGCGGCCCCGGAGTCGTCGCGCCCTTCGCCGTCCCCCTCGCCGTCACCGGTGAGGAGCGCGAGAAGGGTGCCGTACGGCGCCGGGTCCGGCGCCACGGCCAGGGCTTCCGCGGTCTGCAGGGCGAACCGGTCGAGGTGTTCCAGCGCGCGCACGACGGAGGCGCGCGTGCCGGCCCGCGTCGCCAGCTGGGTGATGTCGTTCGGCACGGGGCTGAGCAGGTCGGGGCGGGCACGCAGCAGCCCCGCCAGCGATTCGTCGCCCCGGGCGCGCAGAGCTTCGGCGAGCGTGCGCGGTGGTGTGGTCGTCCCCATCCGTCCCACGGTAGCCCCTGGAACGCTACCGTCGGGGCAGGGCGGTAGAGGGAGAACGATCGCGTGGGGATCGAGAGCGACCAGCTTGTCTACGACTATCTGAGCCGGGTCGGTGACCTGGCGCAGCGGCAACAGCTGTCATCGGGCGCCCGGATGAGACTCGTCTCGACACTGCGGGGCGAGATCGACCGGCAGCGCGGCACGGACGGATCGGACTCTCCGGCGGTGGTGCGGCGCATCATCGGCAGACTCGGCACACCGGCCGAACTGGTCGCCGCGGCAGCCGAGTCGGGCGACGGGGCGGTGTCGCTGCCCTCACCGCGGGCGGGTTCGGAGCCGGCCGCAGCGGAGCCGCGCGGAGTTCCCCGGCCACGGCGGGGGCTGCTCCGGAAAGACGCGTCGCGCAAGGGCGCGTCGGACGGGCGCGAGGCGCAGGAGGAGACCGCGGACACGGGGCCGGTACCCGGCTGGCCCTCGGCGTCCGCGCCGCACATGACGGGGTCGGCCGAGGCGGGTCCCCCGGGCGGTGAACCCGACTGGTGGCGGATCGAACCCGGGCCGTTCGGCGAGGGCACGTCGGTGCCGGGGTTCGTGGGTGGACTGGAGAGCCCGGAACTGCTGCGGCCCCCGCGGCCGGAGGAGGAGAAGCCCGGTCCCGGCGAGGTGGCCGAAGCGCCCGGGAAGGTGGCCGAGGAGGCCACCGCCGTACCCCGTCCGAGGCGCTTTCGGCTCCGCCGCCGCACGGTGCCCGCTCCCGCCGCATCGGAGCCCGTCGTCGCGGCGAGGGCGCCCCGCTTCGCGCATCCGTTCCTGCTGCTGTCCGCCGCGCTGCTGGTCGCCGGTGCCGTGCTGGGGTCCTGGGTGGCCCTCGCGGGTGGTTGGCTGCTCGCGTACAGCTCGCGCAAGCTCTCGCGCACGGAGGCGAAGTGGGTCGCGATGGGGCTGCCGGGCGTGGTGGCGGCCGGGGCCCTCGTCTGGCTGTGGGGGCGCATGGAAGGGCGCTGGGGGCAGCCCATCGCGGAGGGTGCGATGAAGGACGCGATGTCGGACGTGTGGCCGGTGGCGGTCCGTGCGGCGGCGGTGGCCTCCGCGCTGTACCTGGTGTGGCGGTCCCGGAGGCTGTCGGGCTGAGGTGCGGCGCGGTTCGAGCGCGCCGCACCGGTCGGCCGGCGGCTACTTCGTCAGGTCGGCCCGGAGCTCGTCCAGGATCTTCTCCGCCGCGGTGTAGCCGATGCCCTGGATCCACAGCTGGTCGTCGACCGGGAACACCGTGCCGTTCTTCACGGCGGACATGTTCTTCCACAGGCCGCTGCCGACGGTCTGTGTCTGCCTGGACTTCTTCGCGTCGCCGTACGTCGAGTGGAAGACGGCGTCCGCGTCCGCCAGGTCGATCTTCTCCGGGCTGACGTCGTAGGAGAAGCCGTCCTTCGCCTTGTCCGTGATCGCGGGGCGGCCCAGGCCGACGTCGGCGAGGATCGTCGCGATGTAGTTCTGCTTGCCGTAGATGCGGATGTCCGCGCCCTCGACGAACCGCACCATGTTGACCTCGGTGGCGGCTGCCTTCGCCGCACCGCCGAGCGCCTCCGTGACTTCCGCGGTGTGCGCGGCGTAGGCGGCGGTGACCTTCTTCGCCTCGGCCTTCCTGCCCAGCGCGTCCGCGTGGACCTGGAAGTTCGCCTTCCACGGGTAGCCGGTGTTCTCCGTCATCACCGTCGGCGCGATGGCTGTCAGCTCGGCGTACTTGTCACCGTGGCGGATCTTGCTCGTGAGGATCAGATCGGGCTTCAGTGCGGCGACGGCCTCCAGGTTCGGCGTCATCATCTCGCCGACGTCCTCGATTCCGGAGACCTGGTCCTCGGACAGGTAGTCGAGGAACCCCGACTCCACGTCCGCGTGTGTGGCGCCGACCGGCTTCACCCCGAGGGTGAGAGCCGAGTCCAGCTCGGCGGTGTCCAGCACGACGACCCGCTTCGGCGCGTCGGGGACCGACACGTCGCCCATCACCGTCTTCACGGTGTGCGTGGACGCCGGCGGGGCGGCGTCGGGGCTGTCGGAGGAGCCGCAGGCGGTGAGCGCGAGCGCGGTGGCCACGGCGAGTGAACCGGCCACCAGGCCGCGGCGGGACGGGGAGGGCGTCATGTCAGGGAGGCCTTTCCGGGAGCGGGCAGGGAGGGGGACCAGGGTGCGCCGGGCACGACGAGCGGCGAACCCGTCACCGGGTCCGGGACGATCACCGCCTCCAGCCCGAACACCTCGCGTACGAGTTCGGCGGTCACGATGTCCCCGGGGCGGCCCTCGGCGACGATGCGGCCGGACTTCATGGCGACCAGGTGGTCGGCGTAGCGGGCGGCCTGGTTGAGGTCGTGGAGCACGGTGACGACGGTGCGCCCGCGGGTGCCGTCGGCCGCCGGGGCCGCGAGCCGGCGTACGAGGTCCAGGACCTCCACCTGGTGGGCGATGTCGAGGTACGTCGTGGGCTCGTCGAGCAGCAGCAGGTCCGTCTCCTGCGCGAGCGCCATGGCGATCCACACGCGCTGGCGCTGGCCGCCGGACAGCTCGTCCACCGAACGCTCGCCGAGCGAGGAGATGTCCGTGCGCTCCATGGCGTCCGTCACCGCGCGCTCGTCCTCGTCCGACCACTGCTGCCACCACCGCTGGTGCGGCTGGCGGCCGCGGGCGACCAGGTCGGAGACGGTTATCGCCTCGGGCGCCACGGGTGTCTGCGGCAGCAGCCCGACCGACTGGGCGATCTTCCTGGTCGGGATCCGGGAGAGCTCCGTGCCGTCCAGGAGCACCGAGCCGCCGGCCGGCCTCAGCAGCCGGCCCAGGGCCCGCAGGGTGGTCGACTTGCCGCAGGCGTTCGGGCCGACGATGACGGTCACCTGCCCGTCGGGAACGGCCAGGTCCAGCTCGTGCACGACGGTGCGGTCCTCGTAGGCGAGGGTCAGTCCACGCGCCGTCAGCCGGCTGGTCACGGCGTCCGTGAGGGGACCGGGGCCGGTCGTGCTCATGCGTTGCCTCCAGTGCGGCCGCCGTGGCCGCGGATGATGAGCCAGATCAGATACGGGGCGCCGACCGCGGCCGTCAGCACACCCACCGGAAGTTCGGTGGGGGAGAAGAGCCTGCGCGCCAGGAGGTCGGCGAATACGACGATCACGGCACCGAGGAGTGCGGAGCACAGCAGCGGGATCTGTGCCGTACGGGTCATGCGGCGGGCGATCTGCGGGGCGAGGAGCGCGACGAAGTCGACCGGCCCCGCCGTTCCCGTCGCCACGGACGCCAGGACCACGCCGAGGGCGACGAGCCCGAGCCGCACACGGCCGAGCCGTACGCCGAGCGCGGTCGCGGTGTCGTCGTCCATCGAGACGGTGCGCTGCGCCCGCGCCGCCCACAGCACGGCGGGCAGCAGGATCAGCAGCGTCCAGCCGATCGGGGCGGCTTCGTTCCAGCCGCGGCCGTTGAGGGAACCCGTCATCCAGATCTGGGCCTGCTGGGCGACCAGGTAGTCGCCCTTCGTCAGGAACAGGGTGGTCACCGACCGCAGGGCGATCGCGAAGCCGATGCCGATGAGGACGAAGCGCGTCGCGTGCAGCCCGCCACGCCACGCGAACACGTACACGAGCGCCGCCGCCGCGACCCCGCCGATGACGGAGAGGTAGGGCAGGACGGTGTACGAGGTGACGCCGACGGTCATCGCGCCGACCGTGAGCGCGCTCGCGCCCTGGCTGATGCCGATGATGTCGGGGCTGGCGAGCGGGTTGCGGGCCACCGTCTGGATCAGTGCCCCGGCGATCCCGAAGGCCGCGCCGACGAGCAGCCCGACCACCATGCGCGGCAGCCGGAGGGTGCCCACGACCAGTTCGTCGGGCGACGGCTGTCCCAGGACGACCTTCACGACCTCCGCGGGTGCCACGAAGCTCTCGCCGACGCAGAGGTAGGCCACACAGACCGCGGCCAGCAGCACGACGAGTGCCGCCGCGACGGCACCGGACCGCCGGTGGAGCAGGAAGCGGGCCCGCTGCCCGGCCCGTACGACGGCGTAGCCGGCGGGCCGGACCCGGGCAGGTGCGGGCACTGCCGTGTCCGCGCTCATGCGGGGACCGCCTTCCGGCGTACGAGGGTGACCAGGAACGGCACACCGATCAGTGCCGTCATCACCCCGGCGGGTACCTCGCCCGGCGGGAGGACGATCCGGCCGATGACGTCGGACACGAGGAGCATCACGGGGCCGACGAGGGCCGCCATCGGCAGCACCCAGCGGTGGTCGCCGCCGACGATCGCGCGGGCGATGTGCGGAACGGCGAGGCCGACGAACGCGATCGGCCCGGCCGCGGCGACCCCGGCGCCGGTGAGGACGGTGGCACCGATGCCGCCGACGATCCGTACGGTCGCGACGTTCTGCCCCAGGCCCTTGGCGACGTCCTCGCCCAGCGCCAGCGCGTCGAGCCCGCGCGCCACGGACAGGACGAGGACCACACCGAGCAGCAGGAACGGCCAGATCTGCTGGGCGACCTGGGCCTCCCGGCCGGCGATCGAGCCGACCTGCCAGAAGCGGAACTCGTCCAGGGCGGACGCCTTGGTGGTGAGCACCGCCATGGTCACCGACACCAGCAGCGCGTTGATCGCCGCACCGCCCAGCGCGAGCTTCACCGGCGTCGCACCGCCACGCCCCCTGGAGGCGATGGCGTACACGGCGACGGACGCGACCGCGGCCCCCGCGAACGCGAACCACACGTACCCGGTCAGGGTGTGGATCCCCGCGTACGCGATGGCGAGCACGACGGCCACCGAGGCGCCCTGGCTGATGCCGAGGACGCCGGGGTCGGCGATGGGGTTGCGGGTGATGCCCTGGAGCGCCGTGCCCGCGACGGCCAGCGCGGCACCGACCATCAGCCCGATCAGGGTGCGGGGCACCCGCATCTGGCGGATGACCTCCGCGGCGTCGGAGTGCCCGCCGTGCAGCAGGGCGTCGAGGACCGCGGTCGGCGCGATGGTCCGCGCCCCCACGGCAAGGCTGAGCAGCACGGCCAGCAGCAGGGCGACGACGGCTGCCGCCGTGGCGCATGCGCGTCTGGACAGGCGTGGTGCGGCGGCTGGCATCGGGACCAATCGGGGTGCGGCGAGGGTGTGGCAGGGAGGCGGTGGGCCGCGGTGGGCCCCGGCAAAAACGGACAAAGGGAGGTAAGGCTTGGCTAAGTCTAAGCACCGCCGGGCGCCGGGCGGTCCTGGCCCCTCGGCACAATGGCCTCATGCCCTCACACGCCCCGACGGTCGGCTTCGACCTCGACATGACGCTCATCGACTCCCGCCCCGGCATCAAGGCCAACTATCTGGCCCTCTCGGCCGAGACCGGCGTCCCCATAGACGCCGATCTGGTGGTGAGCCGGCTCGGACCGCCCGTCGAGGACGAACTGGCGAACTGGTTCCCGGCCGAAGCGGTCGCGGCGACGGCCGACCGGTACCGCGAGATCTATCCGCAGCACGCGATCACGCCGACGTCCGCCATGCCCGGCGCGCGGGAGGCCATCGAGGCGGTGCGGGCTCTCGGCGGACGGGCGGTCGTCGTCACCGCCAAGTACGAGCCGAGCGCCAAGCTGCACCTCGCGCACCTGGGGATCGAGCCGGACGCGGTGATCGGCAGGCTCTGGGCCGAGGCCAAGGCGGAGGCGCTGGTGGAGCACGGGGCGCACATCTACGTCGGCGACCACACCGGAGACGTGCGCGGGGCGCGCGCCGCGAACGCCCTGGCGGTCGGCGTCACCACCGGTCCGTGCGACGCGGAGGAGCTGCGCAGGGCGGGCGCCGACGTGATCCTGCCAAATCTCACCGCGTTCCCGGCCTGGCTGCGGACCTACGCGGAAGGCGCCTGACAGGCCCCGCTAGCGGGCGGCGGCGCGCTTCGGCGCGTTCTTCCACACCGACCGGACCACCCCCGCCGCGGCGATCAGGAAGCCCAGCCCCATCAGCATGCACACGGCATAAGCGACAGAGGGGAACGGATCGGTACCCAGGAACAGTGGGGCCACTGTGACCAGCGTGGCCAGTGCGCCGATGAAGAAGACGATCGCGCCGACCTGTACGAGCCGGTCGCCTGCGCCGGAAGGAGTAGTACTCACCCGGCCAGGGTAGTTCCCAGCTCGGCGGAACCATTCGGCGACGTCTTGTCTCCGGCCCTTGGGCCATTAGCCTTGGACCCGGCGGGTCGTGGAGACCCGCTGTACTGCTATCCGGAGCCGTTTCACGGCTCTCCCGCGCACCGACGAGTACGAGGACGAGGACAGACGTGCCCACGGGTAAGGTCAAATGGTTCAATTCGGAAAAGGGCTTCGGCTTTCTTTCGCGCGACGACGGCGACGACGTCTTCGTCCACTCGTCAGTACTCCCGGACGGCGTCGATGCCCTCAAGCCGGGTCAGCGCGTCGAGTTCGGCGTGGTCGCCGGCCAGCGTGGTGACCAGGCGCTCTCCGTCGTGATCCTTGACCCCACCCCGTCCGTCGCGGCCGCACAGCGGCGCAAGCCGGACGAGCTGGCGTCGATCGTGCAGGATCTGACGACCCTGCTGGAGAACATCACGCCGAGTCTCGAGCGGGGCCGCTACCCGGACAAGGCCGCGGGCGCGCAGATCGCGGGCCTTCTGCGGGCGGTTGCCGACCAGCTCGACGTCTGAGCGGGCACGGACGAACGAGCCGCGCCGCCCGTTGTCGTCAACGGGCGGCGAACGCCAGTGCGTCGGGGGCCAGCGGCGGTACGAGTCCCTCCGCCGCAGCCCGGGTCAGCAGGCCGCGGATCGCCGCGTAGCCGCTCTCGCCGAGGTCGGCGGTGAATTCGTTGACGTACAGCCCGATGTGCTGGTCGGCCACGGCCGGGTCCATCTCCTGGGCGTGCTCCAGGACGTAGGGACGCGACTGCTCCGGGTCGTCCCAGGCCATCCGCACCGATGTGCGGATCGCGTCGGCCAGCTCCTGGAGCGCACGCTCCCCCAGGGACCGCTTGGCGATGATCGCGCCGAGCGGGATCGGCAGACCGGTGGTCGACTCCCAGTGCTCGCCCATGTCGGCCAGGCTGTGGAGGCCGTAGTTCCGGTACGTGAAACGGGCCTCGTGGATCACGAGCCCGGCGTCCACCCGGCCGTCGCGCACCGCGGGCATGATCTCGTCGAACGGCAGCACGACGATCTTGCCCACGCCGCCCGGCACCACCTCCGCCGCCCAGAGCCTGAACAGCAGGTACGCGGTGGAGCGCTCGCTCGGGACGGCGACGGTCTTCCCGGTCAGGTCGGTACCCGGCTCCTTCGTGAGGACGAGCGGCCCGCAGCCGCGCCCCAGCGCACCGCCGCACGGCAGCAGCGCGTACTCGTCGAGCACCCACGGCAGGACGGCGTACGAGACCTTCAGGACGTCCAGTTCGCCGCGCTCGGCCATCCCGTTGGTGAGGTCGATGTCGGCGAAGGTGATGTCGAGGGCGGGCGCGCCGGGGACCCTTCCGTGCGCCCAGGCGTCGAAGACGAAGGTGTCGTTCGGGCACGGCGAGAAGGCGATGCGCAGCTTCGCGGGCTGTGCCTCGCCGGCGGGGTCAGTCACGGTTTCGGTCACGTCGGTCATGGGGGGTCCAACCTTCCACTACGGGTGCGAGCTTCCCGAACGCCCCGGTGAGCGCGGCCAGGGCCTCGCCGATGCGCCAGGCGTCCCGGTCGCGCGGTCCCACGGTGTTCGAGATGGCCCGGAGTTCGAGCACGGGTACGCCGACCCGGTCGGCCGCCTCCGCGACACCGAAGCCCTCCATGGCCTCGGCGACGGCTCCGGGATGTGCGGCCAGCAGTGCGGCGGTGCGGGCCGCGCTGCCGGTCACGGTCGAGACGGTGAGCACGGGACCCGGGACGGCGCCGGTGGCGGCCGCCACCTCCCGCACGAGGGTGTCCGGCGGCAGGAGGACGTCCCTGCCGAAGCCGAGACCGGTGACGGGCACGAAGCCGTCCGGGGTCTCGGCGCCCAGATCGGCGGCGACGATGCCGGTCGCCACGACGAGGGAGCCCACCGGGGCGGCGGGAGCGAAGCCGCCGCCGATGCCCGCCGAGACGACGAGGCCGTACGGCTCGGGCGCGGCGGCCAGGGCGAAGGCCGCGGCGGCCGCCGCGGCGCCCGGACCGACACCGCCCGCCAGGACGTCGAAAGGACCGGCGCGGTGCACCTCGGCGCCCGGCACCTCACGTACCTGTGCCTGACCCCCGAACGCGCGCGTGACCGCGTCCCGTTCGGCAGGGACGGCGGTCACGACAAGCACCCGCACAGCGGTGGTCCTCGGAGATCCAGGGGTGTTCAGGGGGGTCAGGACGTCTTCACGAGCTGGAAGTGCCAGACGCCCGTGAGCTTCTGACCCTTCGCCTCCACGATGCTGATCTGCGTCTTGTCCGACGGCGTCTCGCCCGTCTGGCTGGCGAAGAACGCGCTGCCCGGGATGGACCGGTAGGTCTTCTTGTACGGCTCCTGCTCGGCCTGCTGGCCGTTGATGAACAGGGTCCAGCCGACGTCCGCGATCTCGGGGTCGACGCCGAAGCGGACCTTGTCGTCCATCGCGACCTTGACGGACTTCTCCGCCTTCTTGTTGAGGCAGCCCTGGATCTCGGACTCCTTGAGGGGCTTGCCGTCGTTGTAGCAGGCCGCCTCGGTGCTCACCGAGTTGTCGCCGACCGTCACGGTGGCGAGCGGCGTCGGCTTGTCGCAGGCGGACAGGACAAGGAGTCCCGCGGACACGGCACCAAGAGCGACGCCGATTCGACGGCCCTTACCTGAGAAGAACGCAACGGTCATGGGCCGAAGGCTATCGGTCGGCCGAGCTCACGCCACGCGGGGGTGCGGCGAGCCGCGCCGCGCGGCACCCAGGAGACCCCGTACGGAGGCGCCGGCGCCGAGGGCGAGGATGCCGGCCGCGACGGACATGCCGAGTACTCCGTTGAGGGGGAGCGCGATACCGATGGCGCCGCCGACCACCCAGGCCATCTGGAGCAGGGTCTCGGACCGGGCGAAGGCCGACGTACGCACCTCCTCCGGGACATCACGCTGGATCATGGCGTCCAGCGACAGCTTCGACAGCGCCTGGGTGAATCCGGCGACCGCCCCCAGCGCGGCGACCATCAGGGTGCTGAAGAACACCGCGGCGAGCACGGCGACTCCGAGGGCCAGCCCCAGCACGGTCGCGACGATCACCTCGGGGCCGCGTGCCTTGAGCCAGGAGCCCACCGCCGTACCGCAGGCGTTGCCGGTCCCGGCCGCCACGCCGACGATGCCGAGCGACACGGCGGCGCTCTGCCCGGCGAGCGGGTGCTCGCGCAGCAGAAACGCCAGGAAGAAGATCAGGAAGCCGGAGAGCGCCCGGTGCGAGGCGTTCGCCTGGAGGCCGTGCAGGACGGACGGCCCGACGGACCGCAGCCCCGGGGGCTTCTCCTTCTTGGCGCCGCTCTTCGTGTTGCCGCTCTTCGTGCCGCCGTTCTTCCTGGTGCTTCCCCCCGGGCGCGGGTCGGCCGGGCGCTCCTCGCCGTGCGGGACGACGAGGCGGGCCTTGCGCTCGCCCTTCGCCGAGTCGACCTTGTGCGGGAGGGTGAAGGCCAGGACGGTCCCGCCGATGAAGATCGTGCAGGCGCCGTAGAGCGGCCATACCGACCCGATGCTCTGGAGTCCCGCTCCGATCGGGGCCGCCACGCCCGTGGCCAGCAGGCCGGCGAGGGTGACCCGGGAATTGGCCTTCACCAGCGAGAAGCGGGGTGGCAGCAGCCGGGGCACGACGGCGCTGCGCACGACTCCGTACGCCTTCGAGCAGACCAGGACTCCCAGCGCGGCGGGATAGAGCTCCAGGCCGCCCGTCGCGACGGCGCCGGACATCGTCAGCGCCAGCACCGCCCTCGCGAACATCGCGCCGGCCATCGCCGCGCGTCGGCCGTGCGGCAGCCGGTCCAGGAGCGGACCGATCACCGGGGCGAGCAGGGTGAACGGAAGCATCGTGACGGCGAGGTAGAGAGCGACACGGCCGCGTGCCTCGTCCGTGGGAACGGAGAAGAACACCGTGGAGGCGAGCGCGATGGTGATCATCACATCGCCCGCGCCGTTGACCGCGTGCAGCTCGATCAGCTTGCCGAGACCGGACTCCCCGGCACCGTGCGCGTGCGTCGCCTTCCGGATTCCCTTGGCGGTGCCGGTGAACGGGGTGTGCAGGGCATGACCCATCGCCCGGCCCGCCCTGCGGAGCGGACCGGACCCGTCGGACGACCTGGCGGCAGCCACCTGGCCATAGTGCCCCACCCCCCGGCGTTGCGAACCATGATCGGGCGGGGCGCGGCGCGGGACGCCCCTGTCGGGTGAGTGCTCCATGGGGTGCCCCCGAGGGAAATTCTGGCCGGGAGTCGCGGTCGATCCGTGCCGGATTCGCACGGGTTCTGTCCCTCTCCGTCCCTGCTCAGCTGTGGATCCGGTGCTGTTTGGGGTGGGCAGGTGGGCTCGGGGCGGCGGAGAGGGTAGCGTGCGTAACGCGCCACCGGCGGTTGTTCTTGGCCGCGCGCCTGTCCGCGATCCCGCAGAATGGGTGGCAGAAGGCGCGCCCGAGGCAGGCACAACGGGTGTGGACGTCGACGCGGCCCCCAGGTCCGCTCCGCCCACAACTGTCATGGCCGAAATCGGACATCGATGGAGCTGCTGGCGCGCTCGAGACGGCGTATGGAGAGAAGCGAGACCTGTGAGTGCTGCGACGACGCGAAGCCGTACGGCCCGTACCCCCGCCCCTGACCGTCTGTGCGCCGAGGCGGTAGACCTCGCCCGCACCGCGGCCGAGGAGGCCGCCGCGCCCGGAGTGGTCGGTGAACACGTGGCCCTGGTCTCCGAAGGGGACCGGGTCGTCACCCACTACTTCGAGTGCAAGGAACCCGGCTACCGGGGCTGGCGCTGGGCGGTGACGGTCGCCAGGGCCTCCCGGGCGAAGAACGTCACCCTTGACGAAACGGTGCTGCTGCCGGGCTCCGACGCGCTGCTGGCCCCCGAGTGGGTGCCGTGGAGTGAGCGGCTGCGGCCCGGTGACATGGGCCCCGGCGACCTGCTGCCGACCGAGGCGGAGGACCCGCGCCTGGAGCCGGGTTACACCGGCGAGGACGAGCCCCTGCCGAACTCCCCGGTCTCCGACGTGTCCCAGGAGCTGGCGGCCCTCGTCGACGCGGAGGACGCGGAGCTGATGACGCGTCCCGGGGGGACGAGCCGCGGCTCGATCGCCTCGGTCGCGGAGGAGCTCGGCACGCGGCGGGCACGGGTGCTGTCCCGGTACGGGCTGCGGATGGCGGCCGACCGGTGGGACGAGGAGTTCGGCGCGAAGACACCGATGGCGCAGGCCGCGCCGGCGTCCTGTGTCACGTGCGCGTTCCTCGTTCCGATGGCCGGCTCGCTGCGGCAGGCCTTCGGTGTGTGCGCCAACGAGTTCGCTCCGGCGGACGGCCGGGTGGTCTCGCTGTCGTACGGCTGCGGAGGCCACTCCGAGGCCGCGGTGATGCCGAAGCCGGTGAAGCCGGCGCCGCACGCGCTGGACACGTTGCAGGTGGACGACTATCCGTTGCGCCCTGTGGACGACACCGGCTCGGTGCCGGCCCAGGCGGACGGCCCCACGGAGGATCTGGGCCACTCCTGACGCTCCTGGCCGCTTCGGGGTCCGGGCTTGCGGTGCCCGGGTGTCGCGTGGTCCGGGGTGTGCGGGTCAGGGCTTTGTCCTCAAGCGCCGGACGGGCTTGATGTGGCTGTCCGGTCCGGGTTTGTGGTGTCCGGGTGTCGCGTGGTTCGGGGTGTGCGGGTCGCGGGTTTGTCCTCAAGCGCCGGACGGGCTTGATGTGGCTGCCCCGGTCCGTGAGGTCGGGGGCTGCGGCCGAAAGTCACTTCCTGGGCGCCTGAATTCAGCCCGTCCGGCGTTTGAGGACGGAACCCTTCCTCCGGGGCGGGAGGCCAAGGGGTGGGGCGTTCACGTGGGCAAACCCAGCCCGTCCGGCGTTTGAGGACGGAACCCTTGCCCGTGGGGGCGGCTCCGCTCGCGGTACCTTCGGGCGCACACTGGGCGTCACGGGTCACCGGAAGAGCGGAGTTACGAGCGTGGGCATGAATGCGACCGAGGGGGCCGATCCGTTCGGGACGGCACGGCTGCGGCGCGGCGTGCTCGACGCCTGGGGGGCGGGCCCCGCACGCTTCCGGGAGGACGCCAACGCCGAGGAGGACCTCGTCCTCGGCGGCTACCGCGACCGCCTCGTCATCGAGCTGGCCCAGAACGCCGCCGACGCCGCCGCCCGCGCGGGCGTGCCCGGCCGGCTCCGTCTCACCCTGCACGAGGCCGGTGACACCCCGGCCGTCCTGGCCGCCGCCAACACCGGCGCGCCGCTGGACGCGACCGGTGTCGAGTCCCTGAGCACGCTGCGGGCCTCCGCGAAGCGCGAGGGCCACGAGTCGTCCGTCGGGCGGTTCGGCGTGGGGTTCGCCGCCGTGCTCGCCGTCAGTGACGAGCCCGCGGTCATCGGCCGGCACGGAGGCGTCCGCTGGTCCCTCGCCGAGGCCCGCGACCTCGCACGGCAGGCCGCCGTGGGCAGCCCAGGCCTCGGGGACGAGCTGCGCCGCCGCGACGGTCACGTACCGCTGCTCCGGCTTCCGCTGCCCGCCGAGGGCACCGCCCCCGACGGGTACGACACCGTCGTCGTCCTGCCGCTGCGCGACGGCGTCGCCGAGGACCTCGTCGCGCGGCTGCTCTCCGGCGTCGACGACGCACTCCTGCTCACCCTCCCCGGACTCGATGAGATCGTCATCGAAGTCCCGGACGGCGTACGGACGTTGCGTCGCTCGCAGCACGGCCCGTACACCCACATCGACGACTCCACGCACGGCACCCACCGCTGGCGCACCGTCGCCCACCACGGCCCGGTCGAGCCCGCCCTGCTCGCCGACCGCCCCGTCGAGGAGCGGCTGCGCCCGCACTGGTCGGTCACCTGGGCGGTGCCGGTCGATGCGGACGGGGCGCCCGAGAACCCCCGTACCGCCCCCGTCGTGCACGCGCCGACGCCCACGGAAGAGCCCCTCGGCGTGCCCGCGCTGCTCATCGCCTCGTTGCCGCTCGACACCACCCGCAGGCACCCCGCGCCGGGTCCGCTGACGGACTTCCTGGTGCAGCGCGCGGCCGACGCGTACGCGGAGCTGCTCGCCGCGTGGGAGCCCGTGTCGGTCGCCACGATCGCCCTCGTGCCCGGCCCGCTCGGCAAGGGGCAGCTGGACGGTGCGCTGCGGGCCGCGATTCTGGAGCGGCTGCCCCGGATCGCGTTCCTGGAGCCCGCCGCTCCCCGGGACCCGGCCGCCGAGCCCGACCGGTGGGCGGACTGGGAGACCGCCGGCACGGATGCGCCCGGCAGGGCGACGGCCGCGCTGCGGCCCATCGAGGCGGAGGTGGTCGAAGGGGTGGGTGCCGAGACCGTGAAGGTCCTCGCCGAGGTGCTGCCCTGTCTGCTGCCCGCCGGGCTCGAGCGCCGCGTCGAGCTCCGTACGCTCGGCGTCGCCCGCGTCCCGCTGACCGAGGCCATCGACCGCCTGGCCGGTCTGGAACGTGCCCCGGACTGGTGGCGGCGGCTGTACGACAGCCTGGCCGGGGTCGACCCCGACCGGCTCTCCGGCCTTCCGGTACCGCTCGCCGGGGAGGGCTCGACCGACGACGCGCCCCGCACGACCATCGGCCCCCGCCAGGTCCTCCTCCCGCTCCCCGACGCGCTGACCGCGCCCGTCCTCGCCCGGCTGGCCAGGCTCGGGCTGAAGGTCGCCCACCCGGACGCCGCCCATCCGCTGCTGGAGAAGCTGGGCGCCCTGCCCGCCACCCCCCGGGCCGTCCTGACGACCCCGCAGGTCCGGGCCGCCGTGGCCGGCTCGCTGGACGCGGGAGAGATCTGGGACGAGGACGCCTTGGACGGCGACGAGCTCACCGAGACCGTCCTCACGCTCGTGCGCGACGCGGACCTGGAACCCGGTGACGAACCGTGGCTGGGGGCTCTCGCCCTGCCCGACGAGGACGGCGAGACCTCGCCGGCCGGCGAACTCGTGCTGCCCGGCAGCCCGTTCGCCCAGGTCATGCGCGAGGGTGAGCTGGCCCTGTGCGACGGGGAGCTGGCCGAACGGTGGGGCGAACAGCCCCTCACGGCCTGCGGTGTGCTGGCCACGTTCGCCCTCGTACGGGCCGCCGACGTCGTCCTGGACCCCGACGAACTCGAGCCCCGCGACAGCGACTTCGCGGAGCCGGACGACGCCGGGCTCCTCGACGCCGTCGACGTGTGGTGCGAGGACGTCCTGGACCAGCTGCCCGACACCCCGGTGCCGCCCGTCGCCACCGAACTCGTCGCCGTACGCGATCTGGACCTCGTGGACGACGACGCCT
The DNA here is from genome assembly GCF_042749285.1 of Streptomyces sp. NPDC059499. NCBI lineage: Bacteria > Bacillati > Actinomycetota > Actinomycetes > Kitasatosporales > Streptomycetaceae > Streptomyces > Streptomyces sp. NPDC059499. Next base: position 1,028,244 of record NZ_JBHYTT010000001.1, on the reverse strand, counting down.
GGCCGCAGGCGCTCGCGATGCTCGCCCGCCCGCCGCTGCGCGACGCTTTGACCCAGCCGGTGCGCGTCCTGCTCCCGGACGGTACGACGCAGTCCGTGCGCCCCTACACCGCCTGGTGGCTGCGCGACCACCCCGTGCTCGACGGCCGCCGTCCGGCGGGTCTGCGCGCGGCGGGCGGCGACCCGCGCCTCGCGGGCCTGTACGACGCCGTCGACGCGACGGGCTTCGACGACGCGCAGGTGCTGCGCGCGCTGGGCGTACGGACCTCGGTGGCCGCGCTCCTGGACGAGCCGGGCGGTGCGGCCGAGCTGCTGGGCCGGCTCGCGGAGGAGGAGCGTCCCGTCGGCCCCGTACAGCTGCACTCGCTCTACACGGCCCTCGCCGAGTTGGACCCCGAACAGGTGACGCTGCCCGACGAGTTGAGGGCGGTCGTCGACGACGACGTGCGGGTGGTCGACGCGGCGGACGCCGTGATCGCCGACGCGCCGGATGTGCTGCCGCTGACCGGGGGGCTCCCGCTGCTGCCGGTCGCTCCGGCCCGTGCGGCCGAGCTGGCGGAGCTGCTGCAGGTACGGCGGCTCGGCGAGAGCATCGAGGCGGAGGTGACGACGGAGGGCGAGGAGCACCAGGTGCCCGAGTCGGTGCGGATCCTGCTCGGGGCGGGGACCCCGGACACGTACGTCGAGCACGGCGAACTGCGTGCGGGCGGCGTCGAGCTGGACTGGCGCCGCACCCCGGACGGGGTGGTCCACGCCTCCACACTGGAGGGCGTGGCGGCCGGTCTCGCCTGGGCGGCCGGACAGTGGCCGCGCCGTTTCGAGGTGGCCGCGCTGATCGAGGACCCGTCCCGCACGGAGGAGCTGGCCCGGGACCGCTGGTTCGACTGAACCATGTGATCTTCACCAGAAAGTCGTTTTGTCGTACAACCATTCACATGCGGACCCCGTCTGATCTGTTGAGTCACCAGACTCGCAGACCACATGGGGACCGTCGGCCTCACGACTAGCCACGGCCCCCCTTCTCCACTGGGGAACACATGCGTATTCGTGCCACTGTTGCCGTTGCCACCGGCGCCCTGGCTCTGTCCGCTCTCGGCCTCCCGGCCGCGACGGCCGACGACGGCCGCACCTGGACGCCCGACTTCGGACTCTCCGCCCCGGAGCGGCCGTCCGAGCGCATGGCCGCACGTGCGGTCACCGCCGACGACGACCTCAGGATCACCAAGGCGGTCGTGAACGGTGGCAAGCCCATCATCGTGGGCACCACCGCACCGAAGAAGGTCACCGTCGCCATCACGGCCACGGACGACTCGGGCATCGCGGACGCCGGAACGATCCTGTGGATCGGCGACGACCTGGAGTCCGAGGACAGCTTCGGCTTCTCGCAGAACGAGGAAACCGCCAAGTGCACGGCGGCCAGCGCCACGACGTCCACCTGCACGCTCACGGTCACGGTCGACCCGGCATGGCTGATCAACTCCGACGCGACCAACTGGCACGTCGGCGCCGCGGTGCTCAGCAAGGACGGCCAGATCGTCCAGGACGACGCCTTCGGCAAGACGAATCTCCAGCGCCTCTCCAAGGTGACCGTCAACGCCGCCCCGGAGCCCGTCAAGAAGGGCAAGACCATCACGGTCACCGGCAAGCTCTCGCGTGCGAACTGGGAGACCGGCACGTACAAGGGCTACGCCACCCAGGCCGTCAAGCTGCAGTTCCGCAAGAAGACCAGCAGCACCTACACCACCGTCAAGACCATCAAGACGAGCAGCACCGGTGAGCTGAAGACCACCGTCAAGGCGTCCGTGGACGGCTACTGGCGCTACAGCTTCGCCGGTACGTCCACCACCCCGACCGTCACGGCCGCGGGTGACTTCGTCGACGTGAAGTAGTCGAGGGGCGACACCCTCGCGGTTCTACGCGGGGAAGCGGCGGCCGACCAGCCTCCAGGCCAGCTCCAGGGCGGCCGCCGCCACCGCCGCGATCGCGACCGCCGTCCACGGCATCGACGCTCCCACCAGCTTCAGCGCGAAGAAGTGCTGGAGCCACGGAACCACCAGCACGATCAGGAAGCAGAGCCCCATCGTCGCGACGAGGGCGACCCGCCACCAGGTGTAGGGGCGGGCGATGATCACCAGGACCCACATCGAGACCAGGAACAGCGTGAGTGTCGCCGCGCTCGTCTCGGCGTCGAGGGCGTCCGGGCCGGTGTACGCGTGCCGGGCCACCAGATACGTGGTGAAGGTGGCCGCCGCGGCGATGGTCCCGGACGGAATCGCGTACCGCATGACACGGCGTACGAAGTTGGGCCGGGCCCTCTCCTTGTTGGGCGCGAGCGCCAGGAAGAACGCCGGGACGCCGATCGTCAGCGTGGAGAGCAGCGTGAGGTGGCGCGGCAGGAACGGGTACTCCACCTGGAAGCAGACCACCAGGATCGCCAGCAGCACCGAGTAGACGGTCTTCGTCAGGAACAGGGTGGCGACCCGGGTGATGTTGCCGATGACCCGGCGGCCCTCGGCCACCACGGACGGCAGGGTCGCGAAGCTGTTGTTGAGCAGCACGATCTGGGCCACGGCGCGGGTCGCTTCCGAGCCCGAGCCCATGGCGACCCCGATGTCGGCGTCCTTCAGCGCGAGGACGTCGTTGACGCCGTCACCCGTCATCGCGACCGTGTGGCCGCGCGACTGGAGGGCCGCGACCATGTCCCGCTTCTGCTGCGGGGTGACCCGGCCGAAGACCGCGTTCTGCTCGATGGCGGTGGCCATGTCGTCCCGTTCGGCGGGCAGCCGGCGGGCGTCCAGGGTGTGCTCGGCGCCGGGGAGGCCCAGCTTCTTCGCGACCGCGCCGACGGACACGGCGTTGTCGCCGGAGATGACCTTCGCCGCGACGTTCTGGTCGGCGAAGTAGGCGAGGGTCTCCCCGGCGTCCGGCCGCAGCCGCTGTTCGAGGACGACCAGTGCGGTGGGTACGGCGCCGGCGGCGGCGTCCGGTGCGTCCAGCTCACCGGGCACCCGGGCCAGGAGCAGGACGCGCAGGCCCTGTTCGTTGAGGTGCCCCGTCTCGGTGAGCGCGGGGTCGTCGGCGGGGAGCAGCACGTCGGGGGCGCCGAGGAGCCAGGCGGAGGCGTCCCCGTTGCCTTCGGCGAACGAGGCGCCGCTGTACTTGCGGGCCGAGGAGAACGGCATCGCCTGGGTGACCTTCCAGCCCTCGCCGTCCGGGTACGCGTCGATGATCGCCTGGAGGCTGGCGTTGGGCCGGGGATCGGAGGCGCCGAGGGCGCCGAGGACGCGGTGGACGTACCCCTCGTCGGAGCCGTTCAGCGGACGTACCCCGGTGACGTCCATGCCGCCCTCGGTGAGGGTTCCGGTCTTGTCGAGGCAGACGATGTCGACGCGGGCCAGCCCCTCGATGGCGGGGAGCTCCTGCACGAGGCACTGCTTGCGGCCGAGCCTGATGACGCCGATGGCGAAGGCCACCGACGTGAGCAGGACGAGACCCTCGGGGATCATCGGGACGATGCCGCCGACGGTCCGGGCGACGGAGTCCTTGAAGTTGTTGTCCTTGACGACGAGCTGGCTGATGATCAGCCCGATCGCGGTCGGCACCATCATCCAGGTCACGTACTTGAGGATGGTGCTGATGCCGCTGCGGAGCTCGGACTGGACGAGGGTGAAGCGGGACGCCTCCTCGGCGAGCTGAGCGGCGTACGCCTCGCGGCCGACCTTGGTGGCGGTGAAGGCCCCGCCGCCCGCGACGACGAAGCTGCCGGACATCACGGGGTCCCCGGGGCGCTTGACGACGGGGTCGGCCTCGCCGGTCAGGAGCGACTCGTCGATCTCCAGGCTGTCGGCCTCGGCGACCACGCCGTCCACGACGGCCTTGTCCCCGGGACCCAGCTCGACCAGGTCGCCGAGGACGATCTCGGAGACGGAGACCTCGGCGGCGACCCCGTCCCGCCGCACCGTGGGCTTCGCCTCGCCGATGACGGCGAGGCTGTCCAGGGTCTTCTTGGCGCGCCACTCCTGGACGATGCCGATGCCGGTGTTGGCGATGATCACGAAGCCGAAGAGGCTGTCCTGGATCGGCGCGACGAGCAGCATGATCACCCAGAGCACGCCGATGATCAGGTTGAACCGGGTGAGGACGTTGGCCCGGACGATCTCGGTGACGGAGCGGGACGAGCGCACCGGCACGTCGTTGACCTCGCCGCGCGCGACGCGTTCGGCGACCTCGGCGGTGGTCAGTCCGCCGGGGCGCAGAGGTTGTGCGAGGCCGGTTTCCGGCTGCTCCCCGGAGGGTTCGAGTGCCCGCTGAGTCATGGTTCCGACCGTACGGGCGGAAGGACTGATTCACCCGCCGGAGGCGGGAAGATCCGACCGGGGTACGAGACGGATGGTCCCCCGGTAGTACGCCGGCGACGGACGCCGGAGTGCGTCAGTCCTGAACGCCGCTGTCCGGGGTGTCCCGGGCGGCCGGCGAGGACGCCTGGGCCGCAGCCCGCTTGATCGCGGCGTCCCGTCCCCGGACGTACCAGATGCCGATGAGCCCGAGACCGGCCCCGGCGAGGCAGGTCCACACCCACCAGACGCTTCCGCGGTCGTCGAACCACCCGTAGAAGGGGAGCTGTACGAGGAAGAGGACGAACCAGAGGATCGTGCCCCCGGTGACGGTGGCGACGACAGGCCCCTCAAGGGGTTCGGGTGCCTCGTGCTTCGGTGTCCACTTCGCCATGGCCACAGTCTAGGGCCCTGCCGTCCCCACCCGGTCGGAGCGGTCGGCCGGGCAGTCGGCCCAAGGGTCTACGCGCGGAGATAGCGATATTCCGTTTATGTATTCATACTGAATCTGCTTACGGATGTCTCGTATTATTCGTATGAACATCCAAGTCTGACTGGTTTCACCCCCTGTTCCCCACCCCCGATGCACGACTGAAGGTCATACATGTCCCCCTCGGCCACCGCTCAGGTCGACCCCGAGCAGCCTCCGGCTCCGCAGCAGCCGCACGGCGGCCTGGACCGCTATTTCAAGATCTCCGAGCGGGGGTCGTCGGTCGCGCGCGAGATCCGTGGCGGATTCGCCACGTTCTTCGCGATGGCGTACATCATCGTGCTCAACCCGATCATCCTCGGCAGCGCGAAGGACATGTACGGGCACCAGCTCGACGGCGGCCAGCTCGTCACCGCCACCGTGCTCACCGCCGCGTTCTCCACGCTCCTGATGGGCGTCATCGGCAATGTGCCGATCGCTCTCGCGGCCGGTCTCGGCGTCAACACCGTCGTCGCCCTCCAGCTCGCCCCCCGGATGAGCTGGGCGGACGCGATGGGCATGGTCGTCCTCGCGGGCATCGTCGTGATGCTGCTCGTCGCGACCGGTCTGCGCGAACGCGTGATGAACGCGGTGCCGAAGTCGCTCCGCAAGGGCATCGCGATCGGCATCGGCCTGTTCATCCTGCTGATCGGCCTGGTCGACTCGGGCTTCGTCTCCCGCATCCCGGACGCCGCGCACACCACCGTGCCGCTCCAGCTCGGCAACGACGGCCACCTCAACGGCTGGCCGGTCCTGGTCTTCATCCTCGGCACGCTGCTGACCCTCGCGCTGATCGTCCGCAAGGTGCCGGGCGCGATCCTGATCTCCATCGTCGCCATGACCCTCGTCGCGCTGTTCATCGACGCCGTGGCCGGTCTCCCGGCCGGTGCGTGGGGTCTGACCGTCCCGGAGTGGCCGGGCAACCCGGTGGCCTCCCCGGACTTCGGGCTGATCGGCCAGGTCAGCCTGTTCGGCGGCTTCGGGAAGGTCGGCTACCTGACCGGCATCCTCTTCGTCTTCACCGTGCTGCTGTCCTGCTTCTTCGACGCGATGGGCACCATCCTCGGCGTCGGCGACGAGGCGAAGCTGATGGACAAGGACGGCCACTTCCCGGGCATCAACAAGGTGCTGTTCATCGACGGCGTCGCCGTCGCCGCGGGCGGTGTGAGCTCCTCCTCCGCATCGACCTGCTTCGTGGAGTCCACGGCGGGCGTCGGTGAGGGAGCCCGCACCGGACTCGCGAGCGTGGTGAGCGGTCTGCTCTTCACGGTGGCGCTGTTCCTCACGCCCCTGGCGACGATGGTCCCCTCGCAGGCCGCCACCCCGGCACTGGTCGCGGTCGGGTTCCTGATCCTCGCGGGCTCGGTCCGGGACATCGACTGGAACGACTACACGCTCGCGATCCCGGCCTTCCTCGCGATGCTGATGATGCCGCTCACCTACTCGATCACCAACGGCATCGGCATCGGCTTCATCACGTTCTGCGTGCTGCGCCTGGTGGCCGGCCGCGGCCGTGAGGTCCCGGTGGCCATGTACGTGGTCTCGGCGGTCTTCGTCTTCTACTACGCGATGCCGGCGCTCGGCCTCACGTAGCCCTCGGCGGGAGTGTCCACCCCTACGGGGCGGATCTCCGTCATGTGACCCGGTCGGCCGGGTCCGCGTGACGGGGCTCCGCCCCGTAGAACTTTTGCGTCTCGTCGACGGCCGCGTTGAAGCGCTCGTCGAAATCGTTGCGGATGAGCGTCTGGACCACATAGTCCTGGACGCTCATTCCGCGTCTGGCGGCGTGCTGGCGGAGCCGGTCGAGCAGCTCACCGTCTATGCGCAGGCTGAGCACTGTCGATCCCATGCCAAGCAGGGTCGCGGCACGTGTGGCCATTTCGAGGTGCTTTCCGCCCCATACTCACTCGTTTGGGTGATCAATTTCTCGCGCGCGTACCACCGAGTGGTCTTTAGTGTAGCTAATGAGTTAGGCTAATAAACATGCCTGACCTGATCCACGACGGCGACAGTGCCGCCGCCGTGAGCTCCATTCGCTCCGCCGTGATGCTGCTGGGCCGGCGCCTCAAGCACCAGCGCGTCGACGAGTCGCTGAGCCCCACAGAGATGTCGGTGCTCGCCACTCTCGCCCGTTGCGGTTCGGCCACCCCCGGTGAGCTGGCCCGCAAGGAGCACGTGCAGCCGCCGTCGATGACCCGCATCGTCGCGCTGCTGGAAGCGAAGGGACTGGTCAGACTGGAACCGCACCCCGATGACCGTCGGCAGAAGATGGTCAGCCGGACCGAGCAGGCGGAAGCCATGCTCGCGGAGAGCCGCTCCAAGCGGAACGCCTGGCTGGCCAACCTCGCCGAAGGCCTGGACGAGGACGAGTGGGAGAAGCTGCGGGCCGCCGCGCCCGTGCTGGAGAAGCTCGCCCACCTCTGACCCCGATCGGGCGCGCAGGCCGGCAGACCCGCGCGCCCGCTGTCACGTCCCCGTCAGTCCGTACGTCGTATACGCCCGAGGAGGCGAACCCTTTTGAGTACGGGATCCGGAGCAGACTCCGCCCCCGCACCGACTTCCACCCACGAGAGCAAGACCGGCGGGACCTTCTCGTCGCTGAAGATCCGTAACTACCGCCTGTTCGCCACGGGCGCCGTGATCTCCAACACCGGTACCTGGATGTCCCGCATCACGCAGGACTGGCTCGTCCTGAGCCTCACCGGGTCCGCCGCCGCCGTCGGTATCACCACGGCCCTCCAGTTCCTCCCGATGCTGCTCTTCGGCCTGTACGGCGGCGTCATCGCCGACCGGCTCCCGAAGCGGCGTCTGCTGCTCATCAGCCAGGCCGCGCTCGGGCTGTGCGGTATCGCACTCGCCGTGCTGACCCTCTCCGGCGTCGTCCAGGTCTGGCACGTCTACCTGATCGCGTTCCTGCTCGGCATGGTGACCGTCGTCGACAACCCGGCGCGCCAGTCGTTCGTCTCCGAGATGGTCGGCCCCGCGCAGCTGCGCAACGCGGTCAGCCTGAACTCGGCGAACTTCCAGTCCGCCCGGCTGATCGGCCCCGCCGTCGCCGGTGTCCTGATCACCACGGTCGGCAGCGGCTGGGCCTTCATGTTCAACGGGCTGTCGTTCCTCGCCCCGCTCATCGGCCTGCTGATGATGCGGACGAGCGAGATGCACGCGTCGGTGACCGTGAAGCGTGCCAAGGGCCAGCTGCGCGAGGGCCTGCGCTACGTCTCGGGCCGTCCCGATCTGATCTGGCCCATCGTCCTGGTCGGGTTCGTCGGAACGTTCGGTTTCAACTTCCCGATCTTCCTGACGGCCTTCGCGGACGAGATCTTCCACGGCGGTGCCGGGATGTACTCGTTCTTCAACATCCTGATGGCGGCCGGCTCCCTGGCCGGAGCGCTGCTCGCCGCCCGCCGCCGCTCCTCGCGGCTGCGGATGCTGGTCGCCGCGGGCACGGCGTTCGGACTCCTGGAGATCGCGGCGGCACTCTCGCCGTCCGTCTGGCTGTTCGCCCTGCTGCTGGTCCCGATCGGCATGATCGGTCTGACGACCAACATCATCGCCAACACCAGCGTGCAGATGGCCGCCGATCCGGAGATGCGGGGCCGGGTGATGAGCCTCTACATGATGGTCTTCGCCGGTGGTACGCCGGTGGGCGCCCCGATCGTCGGCTGGATCAGCGACGCGCACGGCGTCAGGACCGGCATGATGGCCGGCGGGGCACTCTCGATGACGGCCGCGATCGGCGTCGGCATCATGCTGGCCCGCGTCGGCGGCCTGCGCCTGAAGGTCGACCTGCGCCCGGGCCACCCGCACGTGCGGTTCGTCCCCCGTGAGCAGTTGGCCACGGCGGCCTGAGCCGGCCCGGACACGCCGCTCTCCCCGCCGGGAGGGCGGCGTTCTTCGTGGGTCCGGTACCCGGGACACGCCGGGACGCTGGGACACTCGCCGCATGAGCAGCCAGAGACTCTTCGCCGCCGTCCTGCCGCCCGCGCCCGCCGTGCGGGAGCTGGCCACCGCGGTCGCCGCTCTGCACGCCCTGCCCGGCGCCGTGAACCTGCGCTGGACGGCCGAGGCGGGCTGGCACTACACCCTCGCCTTCCTCGGCACTGTGGACGAGGAGCTGCTGCCGGAGCTGTACATCCGGCTGGAGCGTGCCGCGCACCGGACCGAGCCCTTCCCGCTGCGCATCCACGGCGGCGGCAGGTTCGACGGGCGGGCCCTGTGGGCGGGGGCCGCGGGCGGGCTCGACACGCTGCGGCTGCTGGCCGAGCGGGCCGACGCCGCCGCCCGCCGGGCCGGGGTGCCGATGGAGGAGCACCGCCGCTACACCCCGCACCTCACTCTGGCCCGCAGCCGCGTCCAGGCCGACCTGACCCCGTTCACCGCGGCGCTCGACGGCTTCGAGGGCGTCCACTGGGAGGCCGGTGAGCTCAGTCTCGTACGCAGCAACCTGCCCGTGGACGGGGTGGTGGGGGAGCAGCCCAGGTACGAGGTGGTCCAGGCCTGGCCGCTCGGGAGGTGAGCGGGCCGGTTACGCTCTTCGGGTGGACCCGAAGACCAGAAACCGCATCATGGCGGCCGTGCTCGTGCTGATGTTCGTCGTTGTCGCGGCGGCGGCCGCCCTCGGGGGCTGAGCCCGGCGAGGACGGCCGTACCGGAGCTGCGCCCCACCGGGCGAAGTCTCCGGCGTCCGCCTGTGTCAGCCCCTGCGGACGCCTTCCGCGAGCTCGCCGGCCAGCGACCGTACGGCGGCGAGCCCGGCCGGCAGGTCCGGTGCGTCGAGCAGCAGCTTCACGAACGCCGAGCCGACGATCACTCCGTCCGCGAAGCCCGCGACCTCCTTGGCCTGTCCGGCGTCGGAGACGCCGAGACCGACGCAGACGGGCAGCTCGGTGGTGGCCCGGGTGCGCCGCACCAGCTCCTCGGCCTGCGCGCCCACGGAGGCGCGGGTGCCCGTGACACCCATCAGCGAGGCGGCGTACACGAAGCCGGAACCGGCCTCGGTGATGGTCGCCAGACGTTCGTCCTTGCTGCTGGGGGCCACGACGAAGACGGTCGCGAGACCGTGCTTCTCCGCGCACGCCCGCCACAGGGCGGACTCCTGCACCGGCAGGTCGGGCAGGATGCAGCCCGCGCCGCCGGCGTCGGCCAGCTCCTGGGTGAAGCGCTCGACGCCGTACCGGTCGATCGGGTTCCAGTACGTCATGACGAGCACCGGGGCACCCGTCGCCCCGTGCGCCTCGCGGACCGTGCGCATCACGTCGGCGATCTTCACCCCGCCCCGCAGCGCGATGTCGTCGGCGGTCTGGATGACCGGGCCGTCGAGCACCGGGTCGCTGTGCGGCAGCCCGACCTCGACCACGTCCGCGCCGCCCGCGACGACGGCCTTGACCGCCTCGATACCGCCGTCGACGGTCGGGAACCCCGCCGGGAGGTAGGCGATGAGGGCTGCCCGGTCCTCGGACCTGGCCCTGGCGAGTGTGTCGCTCAGCAGCTGGACGCGTCCCGTGGTGGCGCAGGCGGTACTCACGTGTTCTCCCCCTCGGAGTCGTACAGGCCGAAGTAGCGGGCGGCCGTGTCCATGTCCTTGTCGCCGCGGCCGGACAGGTTGACCACGATCAGGCCGTCCCTGCCCAGTTCCCTGCCCAGGTCGAGGGCGCCTGCCAGCGCGTGCGCGGACTCGATCGCCGGGATGATGCCCTCGGTGCGCGACAGCAGGAGCAGGGCCTGCATCGCCTGGTCGTCGGTGACCGCCCGGTACTCGCCGCGGCCGATGTCCTTGAGGTAGGAGTGCTCGGGGCCGATGCCCGGATAGTCGAGGCCGGCCGAGATCGAGTAGGGCTCGGTGATCTGGCCTTCCTCGTCCTGGAGGACGTAACTGCGTGAGCCGTGCAGGATTCCCGGCTCGCCCGCGGACAGGGTGGCCGCGTGCTCGCCGGTCTCGATGCCGTGCCCGGCGGGCTCGCAGCCGATCAGCCGGACGCTCTCGTCCGGGATGAAGGCGTGGAAGAGGCCGATGGCGTTGGAGCCGCCGCCCACGCAGGCCACGGCCGCGTCGGGCAGCCGGCCCGCGTGCTCCAGGATCTGGCGGCGCGCCTCGACCCCGATGACCCGGTGGAAGTCGCGGACCATGGCGGGGAAGGGGTGCGGACCCGCGACCGTGCCGAAGAGGTAGTGCGTACGGTCGACGTTGGCGACCCAGTCGCGGAACGCCTCGTTGATGGCGTCCTTCAGCGTCCGGCTGCCCGACTTCACGGCGATGACCTCGGCGCCGAGCATGCGCATCCGGGCCACGTTGAGCGCCTGGCGCTGTGTGTCGATCTCGCCCATGTAGATGGTGCATTCGAGGCCGAAGAGGGCGCACGCGGTGGCGGTGGCGACGCCGTGCTGGCCGGCGCCGGTCTCCGCGATCACGCGCGTCTTGCCCATGCGCTTGGTGAGCAGCGCCTGGCCCAGCACGTTGTTGATCTTGTGCGAGCCGGTGTGGTTCAGGTCTTCCCGCTTGAGGAAGATCCTTGCCCCGCCCGCGTGTTCGGCGAACCGTGACACCTCGGTGAGCGGATTCGGCCGGCCCGTGTAGTTGACCAGCAGGTCGTTCAGCTCGTCGGCGAACGCCGGGTCGGACTTCGCCTTGTCGTACTCGACGGCTACCTCGTCGACCGCGGCGACGAGCGCCTCGGGGATGAACTTGCCGCCGTACGCGCCGAAGTAGCCCTCGGCGCTGGGGACATGCCCCGCCGGGGCGGGAATGAACGAGGTGGCCGGCGTGCCGGTCGTGGTCGTCATGACCTCTCCTGAGTGGTTCCGTGGGCATGCGGGTTCTTCAGTTCCGCCACCGCCGCAGCCGGGTCGGCCGATCGCATCAGGGTCTCTCCCACCAGCACCGCGTCCGCCCCGTCGGCGCGCAGCCGCCCGGCGTCCGCCGGGCCCCGTACGCCGCTCTCAGCGACCAGAACCCGGTCCGCCGGCACCTGCGCGCGGAGCCGGCCGGTGAGGCCCAGGTCGATCCGGAAGTCCCGCAGATCGCGGTGGTTGACCCCGATGTTGAGGGCGCCCAGGGCGAGCGCGGTGTGTGCCTCCGTCTCGCTGTGCACCTCCACCAGGATGTGCAGGCCCTGGCCCTGGGCGTACGTGTACAGCTCGGCGAGCCGCTGCTCGGTGAGGGCGGCGACCACGAGCAGGACGGCGTCCGCCCCGTACGCGCGGGCCTCGGCGATCTGGTACTCGTCGACGATGAAGTCCTTGCGCATGACGGGCAGGCCGACGGCCTCCCGTACGGTCGCGAGGTCCTCGGGGCGGCCGCCGAAGCCCTCGGTGTGCGCGAGGACGGAGAGCGCGCAGGCCCCGCCGGCCTCGTAGAGCCGGGCCAGTTCGGCGGGCCGGTAGTCGTCGGTGAGCGGGCCCTTCAGCGGACTGCGAGGCTTGAGCTCGGCGATGACGCCCAGGCCCGGGGCCCGCAGGGCGGCACCGAAGTCCCGTACGGCGGGGGCGGCCTGGGCCCTGCTCTCCACCTCGGCCAGGGAGACCTCGGCCCGGCGGGCCGCCGTCTGGCGGTGCGCGGCCTCGATCAGCTCCCCGAGCAGGCCGGGCATGACGGTACTGGTCAACGTGGTGCTCCTTGTCCGTGTCGCGGTGTCATGCGGCGGCCCGCTCGGCCGTCCGGGCGCCCGCCGCCACCCAGTTGTCCAGGACGGCGGCCGCGCGGCCGCTGTCGATGGCCTCGGCGGCCCGGGCGATGCCCGCCCGCCAGTCCTCGCACCGGCCGGCCGCGCGCAGGGCGGCGGCGGTGTTGAGCAGGACGATGTCCCGGCGCGGGCCGGGTTCGCCCGCCAGGATCCGGCGGACGGTCTCCGCGTTGGCGGCGGCGTCGCCGCCCCGCAGGTCCGCCAGGGTGGTGGGGGCGAGGCCCAGGTCGGCGGGGTCGAGCCGGTAGGAGGTCGTGCGGCCGTCGGTCAGTTCCACCACGCGTGACGGGGAACAGGTGCTCAGTTCGTCCAGGCCGTCGTCGGCGCAGAACACGAGGGCGCGCTCGGTATCGAGCCGGTGCAGGACCTCGGCCATCACGTCGAGCAGGGCCGGGTCGGACACCCCGAGGGTCTGGTAGCGGGCGCCCGCCGGGTTGCAGAGCGGTCCGAGCACGTTGAAGACGGTCCGTACGCCCAACTCCCGGCGGGGTCCGGCCGCGTACCTGAAGGCGGGTTGGAAGACCGGCGCGAACAGGAAGGTGATGCCGACCTCCTCCAGGCAGGCCGCGGCCTGCGCCGGACCCAGGTCGATGCGTACGCCCAGCGCTTCGAGGACGTCGGCGCTGCCGCACGCGGAGGAGGCACTGCGGTTCCCGTGCTTCGCGACCGGGACCCCGCAGGCAGCGGCGACGACGGCCGCGGTCGTGGAGATGTTGAAGGTGTCGTGGCCGTCGCCACCGGTGCCGCAGGTGTCCAGGACCCGGCCGTCGCCGGTCAGCCGGGCGCCGAAGGCGCGGGCGGTGGAGACCAGTCCGACGATCTCCTCGATGTCGGCGCGCCGGGCGGACAGCGCCATGGCGAAGCCGGCTATCTGGCCGGGAGTCGCTTCTCCTCCGAGTACGGCGGCCATGGCTCGGCCGGCCTGTTCACGGGTCAGCCGGCCGCCCTCGGCCAGGGTGCGCAGAGCGGTTTTCACCGGACCCCCTCAAGTGGGTGTGAGTGGAACTGTTCGACGGACTCGACGAAGTTGACGACGATGCGCATGCCCTGCTCGGTGAGGACGGACTCGGGGTGGAACTGCACCCCGTACGTGGGATGGGTGCGGTGGCGCAGACCCATGACCGTGCCGTCCTGGGCCCAGGCGTTGGCGAGGAGCTCGTCGGGCATGGTCACGAGGTCGACGGCGAGCGAGTGGTAGCGGGTCGCGGTGAACGGGTCGGGCAGGGCGGCGAGGACGCCGGTGCCGTCGTGCCGTACGCGTTCCGTCTTGCCGTGCACCGGGCCCACCCGGACCACCTCGGCGCCGAACGCCTCCGCGATGGACTGGTGGCCGAGGCACACGCCGAGCAGGGGGAGCCGGCCGCTGAGGTCGCGGACGGCGTCGAGACTGATGCCGGCCTGGGCGGGAGTGCCGGGGCCGGGCGAGATCAGGACGGCGTCGTGGGAGGCGAGTTGCCCGGTGGTGACGCTGTCGTTGCGGTGGACGACGGGTTCGGCCCCGGCCTGTGCGAGGTACTGGACGAGGTTGTAGGTGAAGGAGTCGTAGTTGTCGACGACGGCGACGCGGACCGGGACACCGCTCGGTCGGCTCATGCGGACGCCTCCGCCCGTTCCACGGCGGCGAACAGGGCCTGCGCCTTGTTGAGGGTCTCGCGGTACTCGGCGGCCGGGTCGGAATCGGCGACCACCCCCGCACCGGCCTGGACCCAGGCCTTCCCGTCGGCGATGACCAGGGTGCGCAGGGCGATCGCCGTGTCCAGGCTGCCGCCGGTGCCGATGAAGCCGAGGGCGCCGCCGTACACGCCGCGCCGCTCGTCCTCCAGCTCGGCGATGATCTCCATGGCCCGGATCTTCGGGGCGCCGGAGACGGTGCCCGCCGGGAAGGTGGAGCGCAGCGCGTCGAGCGGGGTGCGGCCGTCGGCGAGGTCTCCGCTGACGGTCGAGGACAGGTGCATGACGTGCGAGTAGCGCTCGACCTCCATCAGCCGGTCCACCCGTACGGTGCCGGGCGCCGCGACCCGGCCGATGTCGTTGCGGCCGAGGTCCACGAGCATGACGTGCTCGGCGCGTTCCTTCTCGTCGGCGAGGAGTTCGGCTTCGAGCGCGGCGTCGGTCGCGGCGTCGGTGCCGCGCCAGCGGGTGCCGGCGAGCGGGCGGGTCTGCGCCCGGCCGTCCTCGACCTTCACCAGCAGTTCCGGTGAGGCGCCGATGACGTGCCTGCCGCCGCCGAGGGCGAGGTGGAACATGTACGGCGACGGGTTGACGGCGCGCAGGTGGCGGTAGACGTCGAGGGGTTCGGCGGCGAGCGGCTTGCTGAACCGCTGGGAGAGGACGACCTGGAAGATGTCGCCGGCCCGGATGTACTCGCGGGCGGTGTCGACCATGTCGAGGAATCGCTCCTCGCTGGTGTGTGCCTGCCAGGCGGACCGGTCCTGCTGTTCGGCGGTACGGGCCGGTGCGAGCGGCCGCGTTCCGGCGCCGCCCGGACCGTGGTGGCGGTGCGGCTGGTCACCGAACAGGTGGTCGCGGGTGGCGGTGAGCCGGCCGACGGCGTCCTCGTACGTCTCGGCGGCGGTGTCGTGGAACGTGGTGATCAGCAGCCGGCGCGTGGCGTGGTCGAACACGACCAGGTCGTCGGCCTGCAGGAACACCGATTCGGGCATGCCCGGACCTGGTCCGGGGGCCGTGGGGAGGCTCTCGAAGTGGCGGGCGCTCTCGTAGCCGAGGTAGCCGACGGCACCGCCGTGGAAGGGCGGCAGCCCGGGGACGGGCGCGACGTCACGGTCGGCCAGCGGCCGCAGTGCGACGAGCGGGTCGCCGTCGCCGAGCGGGACGGGACGGGTCCGGTGCGCGATGTACGAGTAGCGGCCGACCGCGATGCTGTTGTCGGTCCCGATGACACTCTCCAGCAGCAGACCGGGCTCCTCCAGGCCGGGGCCGCAGAGCCGGGCGAACGCGGTGACCGGGGAGAGGGTGTCGGCGAGCAGTTCGATGTAGAGCGGGACGTAGGCGTGTTCGGCGGCCAGTTCACGTGCCGCGTCCGGGCCGGGGACGACGCCCGCGACGACCGGGACGGGAATGTCGACGGGAGCGGTCATGCGTCGGCCTCCGTCCCGGGGAGTGGGTCCGTCGTGCGGTCCACGACGGCTTCGGCACGGTCCAGGGCCTGCCCGCAGGCGGCCTCGTCCGGTCCCGCGGCGACGAGTGCGGCCAGCCGCGGGATGGCCTGACGGGGCGGCAGCAGCAGCCGGTCGCCGGGCTCGGCGAGGACGGCGGTGTGTGCGATGCCGGGTACGGCCGCGGCCTCGGTGAGGTCGAGCGCGCGGGCGTGGCCGTCGGTGTCGGAGTAGACGAACCGGATCTCCGCGGTGAGATCGCGGGCCGGGGTGAGGTCGGGAAGGCGGCCGAAGGACAGCTCCGCGGCGGCCCTCACCAGGTCGATGCCGGTGGCGAAGGAGCTGATGAAGGGAATGAGGTCGCCGCCGAGCCGGGCATTGAGCTCGATGAGGCGCGGGCCGCGCGAGGTGAGACGGACCTCGGCGTGGGTCACGCCCGTGGTGACGCCCAGTACCCGGTGGGCGCCGGTCACCAGGGCGTGCACCTCGTCCGTCCACGGTTCGTCGTACGAGGCGGTGACGAGGTGGCCGACCTCCTCGAAGTACGGCGTGAACCCGAGCCGCTTGCGGGCGATGTGGACGATGTGGACGGCGCCTTCGTGGACGGCGCTGTCGATGCTGATCTCGGGGCCGTCGAGGAACTCCTCGACGAGGATGCCGTGGCCGGTGGGGAGCGTGGCGAAGGCGGCGCCGTCGGCGAGCGCGAAGGCTTCCCGCACGTCACTCGCGTCGTCGGCACGGGTCACACCGATGCTGCCGGCGAGGGCGCGGGGCTTGAGGACGACGGGGTAGCCGAACTCGTCGGCGGCGGCGACGGCTTGGTCCGCGGTGGTCACGAGCCGGTGGCGGACGGCGCCGAGGCCGGCCTCGGACATCAGCGAGCGGGTGGCGTACTTGTCGCGGCAGTTGCGGGCGGCCTCGGCGGACAGCTGCGGCAGTCCGAGCTTGGCGGCGGCCTCGGCGGTGGCCTCGACCGCGGTCTCGTCCCAGGTGAGGACGGCGACGGAGGAGTTGCCGGGGCCGGCGAGGGAGAGGACGGCGTCGGCGATCGCGAGCGGGTCGGACAGGTCGGCGACGAGGTACGAGTCCAGGTACTCACGCTGCCAGGTCGGCTCGGCGGAGAGCACCGCGGAGAGGTTGTAGCACGCGCGCAGGGACTGGAAGGAGTACTCGCGGTACGGGCGGCCGCCGCTGCCGACGACGACCAGGCGCTCGGCGGGGACGGACGCGGACTGCGGGGACTGTGCGGTCATGTCTGCTTCCTCTCAGACCTGCGCGGGGGCGGCGTCGGCGTCGGCGAGCAGCTTGGCGACCTCGTCGAGCACGCCCGCCAGTTCGCCGGTGAGGCCGTCCGGGGCCCGGAACCCGTCGGGACCGGTCAGCTCCGCGATGCCGGGGACGGAGATGCTGCGCTCGGCGGCGCGGAAGCCGATGCGGGTGAGGATCGGACGGAGCGCCTCGACGGCGGGTACGCCGCCCGAGGGGCCGGCCGTGTAGCTGAGGAGGGCGACCGGCTTGTCCTGCCACTCCTGGTAGAGGAAGTCGATGGCGTTCTTCAGCGGCGCGGTGAAGGTGCCGTTGTACATCGGCATCACGAAGACGTAGGCGTCGCCGCGGGAGACCGTGGCGCTCCAGTCCTTGGTGTGCTGGTGGACGTACGCGGCCTCGGAGGGGTGCTCCGGCTCGTCGAAGAAGGGCAGGGCGACCTCGGCGAGGTCGACGGTCTCGATGTCGAAGCCGCCGTGCCGGCGGGCCTCCCCGGCGGCCCAGGCGGCGACGGCGGGGCCGACGCGGCCGGGGCGGGTGCTGGCGACGATGAACTGCAGGCGGGGCATGGCGTGTTCTCCCTTGTGGACGGTCCGGTGTCACCGCGGATCGTCCGGAGGGGCGCAGGCCTCCTGAATGATGAGTAGGTAAGCAGCAGGCCGAGCGGTGCGCAACCGTGCCGAACCCCGCCCCTGCCGATTCACCCGGGTCCGTCCCATTATGGCCTCCGGGATCACCCTGGCGTATTCACGACAGCCGTAAACGCGCATCCCGGGCGGCACCGCCGGCGGCCGACGGCGGTGCCACAGTGAAATCACGTCACCGCGGATCGCTCCATCGCCTCTGGACCCGCACCTTCTCGAAGGTGCGAACTCCTTCGAATGCGCGAGCTCTTCGACTGCTTTCGATTCTTCGATCCACCACCCCTTCTCACGTTCCCGGAATACCCCGGCTTTCCGGCGCCGCCGCGATCCGGCACGCCCCGATCCGGAAGAAAAGGAGACCGCCCATGGAGAATTCAGCCACCGTCCGCTACCTCACGGAATCAGCGAATCCGGACAGCGGACTACGCACCCTGACCTCGCGGACCGCCGTCCCGGCGGAGTACGGCAAGGCCTACGGGCACGTCCTGCTGCCCCGCCCGATCTTCGTCTCCGAGCGGGAGATCGGGGCCTTCGCCGACGACCTCGCGGCGGTCTTCCGGATCCTCGTCTCCCTCCCGGGCCGTTGCTTCGACGGCGACCTCGACCGCTACGGCGCGGCCATCGGGCTGCCCGCGGAACTGGTCGAGGTGATGAGCGAGGGCGCGACCGGCGACCCTCTGCTGTACGCCCGCGCCGACGCCTTCCACGACGGCACCGGTTTCCGGCTGCTGGAGCTCAACGTCGGCAGCGAGCTCGGCGGTGTGGACAGCGCCCAGCTCAACCGCGCCTTCCTCGAAGTCCCCGCCTTCCGCGCCTTCGCCGAGGCCAACGGCCTCGGCCACACCGACACCATGGACCACCTCGTGGCCGAACTGCGTGCGGCGGCGGCCGGGGTGAAGGGCGCCGACCCGGTGAGTCCGGTGGTGGCCCTGATCGAGGGCCCGGACGCGCTCGGCGACCACAACAGCGTCTTCCTCTCCATCCAGGAGGACATGAGCCGGCACGGCATCGAGCTGCTGCTCGGCGAGATCCAGGAACTGACCGAGGAAGCGGACGGCAAGCTCGCCCTGCACGGCCGCCCCGTCGATGTCGTCCTGCGCTACTTCGCCGCCGGCCAGATCGCCGGCGACCCGGTCGCCCGGGCCGCCCTGACACGGCTCAACCGGGCCCACGCGGCAGGCCGCACCGCCCAGTTCACCCCGCTCGAAGGAGCCCTGTTCACCAGCAAGGCCGCACTCGGTCTGCTGCACCTGCCGGCCGTCCGCGCGGCGCTGACCGACACGGAGCGGGAGCTGGTCGACCGCGTGCTGCCGCGTACCTGGGTGCTCGGCACCGAAGGCTCCGGCGACGCACTCGCCCACGCCCGCGCGCACCGTGCCGAGCTCGTCCTCAAGCCGGGCATCGGGTACAGCGCCGACGGCGTGGTGATCGGCCGCGATGTCACCGACGCCCAGTGGGAGGAGGCCCTGGAGGCCACCGCCGTACGGGACTACGTCGCGCAGGAACTGGTCGTACCCGCCCTGGAACCGGTCGTCGATCCGGAGACCGGAAGCACCGGTGAATGGGTCGCGAACTGGGGGATCTTCGTCACCCCCCAGGGATTCGGTGGCGCATTCTGCCGCGCCCTGCAACCGCGGGACGGCGCCGTGATCACGTACGCGAATTCCGGAACCCGCGGCACCTGCGTATTCACCTACCCGGAAGCAGAATTCGAGGAGTCCCACATATGACCGACCGTCCGCACATTGTCGTGATCAACCGCTGGCGCGAGCGATACGCAGAATTCACCAGCTATATCGACCACGCCGAGAACCGGGTCAGTTATGTGACCACCGAGGTCGGCACCGGCTCCGTGCCGTCCCAGGCCCACGAGGTCGTGCTGGTACCCGCCACCGACGACCTGGACCGGGTCCGCACCGAGGTCCGCGCCCTCGCCGCCCGGCACGGCGCGCCCGCCGCGATCGTCGCCCTCAAGGAGGACGACCTGCTGGTCGGCGCCGCACTCCGCGAGGAGTGGGACGTCCCGGGCCCCCGACAGCCGTCGCAGATCGTCTTCCGCGACAAGTACGTGATGTGCCGGGCCGTCGCGGACGCCGGCCTGGACGTGCCGGCCTTCGCCGCCGCCACCGACACCGCCGCGGTACTCGCCTTCGGCGCGGACGCCGGCTGGCCGGTCATCGTCAAGCCGCGCACCGGCAGTTCCAGCGCCGGGGTGGTCCGGGTCGACGGCCCGGAGGACGTCACCGGCCTGGACCTGGACAGCGAACCGATGCTGGTGCAGGCCTTCGTGGAGGCCCCGATCTCCCATGTGGACGGCGTCTTCGACGGTCAGCGGCTGCTGGCCTGGCGGGCCTCCCGCTACCTCAACACCTGTCTGGGCTTTCGCGGCGGTACGTTCCTCGGCTCCGTCGAGATCGACGACCCCGAGGTCAACGCGGCCATCGACCTCGCCGCCACCGCCTACCTCGGCGCGCTCTCCCCGGGCCGCGCCACCGTCTTCCACCTCGAACTGTTCCTCGACCGGTCCCCGGACGGGAGCACCGTCTGCCGCTTCCTGGAGTGCGGCGCCCGCGTCGGCGGCGCCGAGATCCCCTTCCTCTGGCGCGAGGTGCACGGCTACGACCTGATGCACGCCGCCTGGCAGCTGCAGCTGGACCGCCCGGTGCCGCCGGTGCCGCAGGCGGCCGCCGCGCCGTCCGCCGCCGAAGAGGTGGCCGGCTGGATGCTCATGCCCGCCCCGGCCGAGCGGCCCTGCCGGATCACGGAGTCCACCTCCATGACCGGCCGTGCCCGAGGCCCGTACGCCGAGGTCGTCCTGCATCCGGGCGAGGTACTGCCCGACGCGGACGCCTACTACGAGCACGTCGGCGGCCGGTTCCGCTTCCGGGCTGCCGACGGCGCCGCCACCGAGGCGGCCATCACCGCCACCGCCACGGACTTCCGGGTACGCGCCGAGCCGCTCGCCCTGTCCACGACGAACGCCTGACAGGAGCACCGTGTCCAAGGACTACTCGGTTCCCGTACTCGACGGAGAAGGGGACAACGACTACACGCGTTACATGCGGACCGACACGCTGCTGTCGATCCAGCGCCGCCCGGAGGACATGATCCACCGGGACGAGATGCTCTTCCAGATCGTCCACCAGTCGACCGAGCTGTGGCTCAAACTCGCCTGCTACGAGGTCGCGGAGGCGGGCCGTCAGATCGACGCGGGGCAGCTGGACACAGCGGCCCGGCTGCTCGGCCGTGCCTCTCTCGGCGTACGGATGACCGCCGACCAGCTGGAGATGATGCGGCACCTCGCCCCCTCGGACTTCCAGATCATCCGCACCGTCCTCGGGCACGGATCGGGCTTCGAGTCCCCGGGCTGGAAAGCGGTCCGGATGGTCAGCCAGGACCTCGACAAGTCCTTCCGCCGACTGATCGAGGCCCGCGGCACGGACCTCGTGGAGGTCTACCTCAGCGGCCACGACACCGCCGAGTACCGGCTGGCCGAGGCGATGATCGACTGGGACGAGCGGATCTCGCTGTGGCGCACCCAGCACTACAAGATGGTCACCCGTGTCATCGGCCACTCCGTGGTCGGCACCAAGGGTGCGCCCAGCGACTTCCTGGCCACGCTGATCAGCCACAAGTTCTTCCCGCAACTGTGGGAACTGCGGACCGAGTTGACCCTCTCCGGTCCCATGGGTGACGACGAACCGGCTCCCGAGTACGCCACGGAGGCCGCGCCGCCGGCCTGCCCGATGACCGGAGGCGGCGGCGTGCCGCCCGCCGGGACGAGTACGGCATGAGCCGCGGCAGCGCGGCCACCGCGCCCGCCCCGGCCACCGCGCCCGCTCCCGCCACAGCACCCGTCCCGGCCACCGCGCCCACCGCCGGCCGTGCCGTCGGGGACGTCTCGGCCGCGGCGTTCCGCCGAGGCTTCCCGATGCTGGAGCGGACGGTCCACCTGGCCAGCTGCAGTCTCGGCGCCCGGTCCGACGCGGTCGACGAGGCACTGGAGCGGATGCAGGAGGCCATCTCGGCCCACGGCGCCCCCTGGGCCCGGTTCGAGCAGGAGATCGAGGAGGCCCGGCAGCGCTTCGCGGACCTGATCGGCGCCGGTCCGGACCAGATCGCGATCCTGCCCAACGCCTCCGTCGGCGCCTACCAAGTGGTCTCCACGCTGTCCCTGGAGACCCGGGTCGACATCGTCACCACCGTCGAGGAATTCCCGTCCGTCGCGCACGTCTGGCTCGCCCAGCGGCCGCGCGGCGCCCGGGTGATCTTCACGGGCGACCAGAGCACCGGCCGTGTCCGCGCCTCCGACTACACGGCGGTCATGGGCGACAGCACCGCGCTGGTGTCGGTGCCGATGTCCACCTACCAGTTCGCCGAGCGGCCGCCGGTCGCGGAGATCGTCGAGGCCGGCCGGTCGGCCGGGGCGCTGACCTTCGTCGACGCCTACCAGGCCGTCGGCGTCATGGGTGTGGACGTCGCGGACATCGGCTGCGACTACCTCGTCGCGGGAACGATGAAGTACCTCGCCGGACTCCCCGGTCTGGCCTTCCTCTACGCCCGCGCCGGTCTGACCAGCGATCAGGATCCGCAGCTCACCGGCTGGTTCGGGCGGGTGGAGCCGATGGCCTTCGACCCGCTGCGGCTCGACTTCCCGGCCATCGCCCGGCGGTTCGAGACCGGCACCCCGGCGGTGCCCGCCGTGTACGCGGCCAACGCCGCGCTCGGTCTGTTCCGGGGCGTCGACATGGCCGACGTACGGCGCCACGTCGGGGCCCTGACCGACCGGACCGCGCGCACCCTCGTCGCCCAGGGCGAACGGGTCCGCAAGGCCGAGAGGCCGGAACTGCAGGGTGCCCACCTCGGCCTGTACGACGCCGACCCGCGCGCCCTCGCCGGCTGGCTCGCGGGCCAGGGCATCGCCGTCAGCCCTCGCGGGCCCGTCGTGCGCCTGTCCTTCCACTACTACAACTCCACGGACGACGTGGAGGCCCTCTGCCAGGCCATGCGCGAGTTCCGCGCGCTGACCGGCCCCGCCCTTTCCGTCCCGCTCCCGAAAGTGAGACCCGCCGCGTGAAAGAGCTGACCGACTGGCTTGCCGATCCCGTACCCGGCCACTTCCCGTACCCCGCGGTGACCCACGAGTTCCACCGCGTCGGCAAGCACTTCGTACCGGACGAGATCCTGAAGTCCCTGGCCCTGGCCAGGGAGCGGCTCGCCCCCGAGGCGCCCACGCGCGCCGACGCGGCGGACCGCCTGCTGCTCGACCGTTTCCTGGACACCGCGCTCGACAAGTGGGACGGCCGGTACGACTACCCCTCGTACACCTCCCTCAGCGTGCTCGGCCTGCCGACCGCCGACGACGGGCCGGAGGCCGCCGCGGCCGCCCGGGTCACCCGGGACCGGCTGACGGTCCAGCTCCTGGCCGACCTCCTGCGGTTCGAGCTGGCCGCCGCCGAGGGGCGCACCGAGTGGCTCCCGGAGATGCGGCCCGACGCCCGGATGGTGGAGAAGCGCTGCCGGCTCGCGGTCCGGGTGGCCAGGCCCGCGCTCGCCAGGCTCGGGTACGGGGAGCGGCTCGACGCCGCCGAACCGGCTCAGCAGGCCGCCCAGCTATGGGAGTTGGTGGACGGCGAGCTGCTGGACCCCCGTGAGCGCCAGGTGCTGAAGCTCAGCATGCTGCCGGTCTACATATCGCACGACGAGCACATGTTCATCCGCGTGCTGCAGACCTTCGAGACCACCTTCGCGCTGCTGGCCCTGAGCATCCGTACGGCCATCGGCGACCTGGACGGCGCCCGGCCCAGTTCGCTTCCTTCCGCGACCGGGCACCTCGCGGTCGCCGAGACCGTTCTCGCCGAGTCGGCACCGCTGTTCTCGCTGCTGGCCACCATGCAGGTCGAATCCTTCCGCGTCTTCCGGGACTTCACCGACGGCGCGAGCGCCATCCAGTCCCGCAACTACAAGCTGGTCGAGTCCCTGTGCCGGGTGCCGGACAAGGAGCGGCTGGAGTCTCCCGCCTACCGCTCCACGCCCGAGGTGCACGAGCGGGTCCTGGCCGGTCAGCCCACCCTCGACGACGCCTGCGGTGCCGCCCTCGCGGACAGCCGGTTCAGCGACGCCGACCGTCAGCTGCTGACCGCCTCGATGCTCGGCTTCGCCGGCTCCCTGCGCCGCTGGCGCCAGACGCACTACCGGATCGCCGTCCGGATGCTCGGCACCCGCTCCGGAACCGGCGCGACCGAAGGCACCCCGTACCTCAGCTCGGTACGGAAGATCCCGGTCTTCCGCAGCGTCACCGAGACCCCCGACACGGACACCGTCGCCCGCACCGACGCCCTCGTCGGCGCCGCGCCCCGCACAGAGAGCGAAGAGACAGCATGAACAGCGAACTGATCCCCGTAGGCATCGTCGGCGCCGGTCCCGTCGGTATGACCCTGGCCGCCCGCCTCGCCTCCTTCGGCATCCCGAGCGTCCTCTTCGAGCGCGACCCCGAGCTGCGCAAGCAGGGCTCCAAGGCGTGCCTCATCCAGGGCGACGTGCTGGAGACCCTCGACAAGTTCGGCTGCGCGGAGACCATCGGCGCCGAGGGCGTCACCTGGACCACCGCCCGCACCTATGTGCGCGGCAAGGAGATACGGGCCGCCGAGTACACCCGCCGGATCGGCTACGGCCCGTTCGTGAACATCTCGCAGTTCCGCATCGAGCAGCTCCTGCTGGAGAAGGCCGAGGCCGACCCGCTCTGCGAGGTCCGCTGGGCCCACGAGGTCACCGGGGTCGAGCAGGACGGCGACGCCGTCACCGTCTCCGCGGACACCCCGGACGGCCCGCGCGACTACCGCTGCCAGTACGTGATCGCCTGCGACGGTGTCCGCAGCCCCGTGCGCAAGCTCACCGGCGTCGAGTGGACCGGTTACAGCCACCGCGACCGGTTCCTGATCACCGACCTGAAGGTGAAGCTGCCGCTCGCCAAGGAGCGCCACTTCCACTACGACCCGCCCTTCAACCCGGGTCGCCAGCTGGTCATGCACCCGCAGCCCAACGACATCTGGCGCATCGACTGGCAGCTCGCCCCCGAGACCGACATCGAGGCCGAGCGCGCGGACGGCCGCTTCGACAAGCGGGTGCGCGCCGTCATCGGCGATGTCGACTACGAGATCGACTGGCTGTCCACCTACCGCTTCCACCAGCGCGTGGTCGAGAAGTTCCGCCTCGGCCGGATCTTCTTCGCCGGCGACTCCGCCCACTCCCTGCCGCCGTACGGTTCCCGCGGCATGAACAGCGGCATCCAGGACGCCGACAACCTCGCCTGGAAGCTGGCCCTGGTCATGCAGGGCAAGGCGGAGGACTCCCTCCTCGACACCTACCACGACGAGCGCTACGCGGCCGCCAGGGAGAACCTCGCCGTCACCGAGGCGACCATCAAGTTCATGGTGCCGCCGAACCTGGTGCGCCGGCTCGCCCGCAAGGTGCTGCTGTCCCTCTCCCAGCCGTTCCAGGGCGCCCGCGACAAGGTCAACAGCGGCAGGATGGCCGAACCGCACACGTACGTCGACTCACCCGTGATCCAGTCCGCCGAACTGCACCCCCTGCTGGGTGCCTTCGCACCCGACGCGCGGATCACCGCCCCCGGCGCCGCCCGTATCCGCCAGCTGTACGGCGCCGGGTTCACCGTCCTCCACTTCGCCCAGGACCGGGCCGCCGCCCGCGCCTTCGCCGAGCGTGCGCTCGCCGACACCCGCGGCCTGGAAACCAACCTGGTCGTCGTCCTCCGCGAGGGCGAGCTCGCCGTCCCGACCGCCGGCCCCGCCGCCGACATGCCCGACGGCGTCACCGTGCTCCGCGACCGCGACAGCGTGCTCCGCGAGGCGTACCTGGCCCCCGAGGGCACCTGCCTGATCGTCCGGCCGGACGGACACATCGGCGCACTGGCCGACACCGCCCGGCCCGAGCTCTTCGCCGCCGCACTCGCCCGCTGCGCCGCGGCCACCGCCCCGGCCCGCGAGCGCGTCGCAGCCGCTGCCTGACCCCTCCCTCTTCCCGTATCCCGCATCAGGAGTACGAAGTGACCACACCCCAACTCCCCACTCACGCGTGGCTCAACGGCGCCGTCGTCGACTGGGACAAGTGCACCGTCCACGCCCGTTCCCAGGGCGCGTTCTGGGGCGCCAACGTCTTCGAGGGGCTGCGCGCCTACCGCCGCCCCGGCGAGAGCGGTCTCGCGGTCTTCCGCATCGACGAGCACCTGGCCCGGCTGCGCCGTTCGATGAAGAGCCTGCGGATGGAGATCCCGTACACCGACGACGAGCTCAAGGACGGTGTACTCGACGTCCTCAAGGCCAACGCGTTCGACGAGGACGTACACATCTGCGTCGTCGCGTACTTCAACATGGGCCCGAACGCGGATCCGCTCAGCCACACCGACGACGCCGGCGTCCACATCACCTCCACCCGCGCCCCGCGCGGCCGGGGCTTCGACGGCGGTCTGGCCGCCACCGTCTCCTCCTGGCGCCGCATCAGCGACGACTCCATGCCGCCGCGCATCAAGGCGGGCGCGAACTACCACAACAGCCGCCTGGCCCACCACGAGGCGATCCGCAACGGCTACGACACCACGCTCCTGCTCAACCAGCGAGGCAGTGTCTCCGAGGCCCCCGGCTCCTGCGTGGCGATGCTGCACGAGGGCAAGCTCGTCACCCCGCCCGGCACCAGCGGCGTCCTCGAAGGCATCACCGTCGCCACGGTCGGCGAGCTCGCCCGGAAGGAACTCGGCATCCCCATGGAGCGCCGTGAGATCGACCGCACCGAGCTCTACACCGCCGACGAGATCTTCGTCGCCGGCACCCTCGCCGAGGTCGCCCCCGTCACCAGCCTCGACCGCATCCCGGTCGGCGACGGGACCCCGGGCGTGATGGTCCGCAAGCTCCAGGACCTGTACGACTCGGTGGTCCGGGGCCAGCACCCCGACTACCGGCACTGGTCCACCATCGTCCACACCACCGGGGAGAAGTGACATGACCTCCTCCGTCTCCGTGGACTCCAGGCCCACCAGCCCGACGGCCCCCCTGCTCGCCGGCCTGCTCGACGGCTCCGTGGAAGTCGTCGACCTCACGTCACCCCTCAACGAGGAGACCCCACTGATCCAGCTCCCGCCGGAGCGCGGTCAGCCGTGGGCCTTCGAACGGGAGGTGATCAGCCACTACGACGAGGCCGGACCCACCGTCTACTGGAACAACATCCGCCTCTCCGAGCACACCGGCACCCATTTCGACGCCCCCATCCACTGGGTCACCGGCAAGGACCTCGACGACGTGTCCCAGGTCCCGCCGCAGCGTCTGGTCGCCCCCGCGTGCGTACTGGACTTCTCCGCCGAGGCCGCCGCCGATTCCGACTTCCTGCTCCAGCGCCACCACGTCGAGGCATGGCAGGAGGAGCACGGCCCGCTCATCCCGGGCGGCTGGCTGCTCTACCGCACCGGCTGGGAGTCCCGGCAGGGCTCCCAGGACGACTTCCTCAACGGGCGGCACACACCCGGCATCTCCACCGAGTGCGCCCGATGGCTGGCCGAGGAGACCGGGATCATCGGCGTCGGCGTGGAGACCGTCGGCACCGACGCCGGCCAGGCCGGCGAGTTCGGGGACCAGCCCTACCCCTGCCACTGGTACCTCCACGGCGCGGACAAGTACGGCATCACCCAGCTGCGCAACCTGCACCGGCTCCCTCCCCGGGGCGCCGTGCTGATCACCGCGCCGCTGCCCATCGTCGGCGGTTCCGGCAGCCCGGCCCGGGTGCTCGCTCTCGTGTCCCGCTGATCGCCGATCCCGCTGATCCCAAGGAAGGTTCGTACGCCCATGCTCCGGACGCCCGACGGCCTGACCGCGCTGCGCCGCAGGTCGGTCAACCGCATCCTGGTCCTGCACGGCCTGTCGTCGTTCTGCTACGGCATGGTCTTCCCGTTCATCGGCATCCACCTGGCGGCCCAGCCGGACATCGGCACCGCCGGGGTCGCCGTCTACTACGGCGTCTCCGGCCTCGCCAACCTGGCCGTCTCGCTGCTGCTCGCCTCGGCGGCCGTACGCTTCCCCCGGCACGCTCTCGGAATCACCGGCCTGCTGCTCTGGCTCAGCTGCTTCCTGCTCCTGACCCAGGGCGACAACCTCGTCACCGCCGCGGCCGCGGCCGTCCTGGGCGGCGCCGGCCAGGGCTGCTTCATGGCCGCGATCATCCCGATCGTCAACTCCCTGGTACCGCCGGAGGAGCGCCGTCAGGTCTTCGCCCGCCGCTACCAGATCCTCAACGCCACCCTCGCGGGCGGCTCACTGCTGGCCGGCCTCGTCCTCACCGTCTTCTCCCGCGACGCCATCACCTGGCTGCTCGTCGCGAACGCGGTCGGGTACCTGCCGGTGGCCCTCGCGCTCGGCCTGGCCCGCAAGGTCCCCGAGATCGCGGAGCCGACGGAGACCGCCGAGGCGGGTGGGACCACGGGAACCGACGACGGGGAGCCGGCCGGGAAGTCCACCGGAGCGGCCGTCCACGCCTTCGGCACCGGCATGCTCATCAAGGCCGCCCTCGGCGCCGCACTCTTCCAGTTCGGCGCCTACCTGATCGGCTACAGCCAGTTCGAGGCCACCGCCCCCCTGGTCGCCGACCACCTCATGGACACGGGCATCGGCTGGATCTCCGTCATGCTCACCCTGAACGTCGTGGTCATCGTGTCCGCCCAGCGGCCGATCACCAAGCTGCTGGAGAAGCGCCCCGAGGAGCACGGCCTGCGCATCGCCGTCGCGCTGTGGGCCGCCGGCCTCCTGGTGGCCGGTCTCACGGCCTTCGGCCCGGGCCCCGTACGGCTCACCGGACTGCTGGCGTACGCCGTCCTCTTCGCCGTCGGCGAGTGCGCGTACTCCTGCTCCTTCCACCCCTGGCTGATCTCCAAGGTCCCCGACCGCGAGCTCACCCGCGCCAGCGCCCTGTGCAACTCGATGATGGGCGTCGGCATGTTCTTCGGCCCCTCGATCGGCGTCGCGCTGATCTCCCTGGACCACGCGGCCTGGGTCTGGCTGCCGCTCGCCGGGCTCTGCGCGCTCGTCGCCCTCACGACCTTGCGCCGCAGGACCCGCACCACCACCTCCGCCCCCACGGACCCCGGTCTCGTACCCGCCGGCTGACCGACACCGGCCGCACCGCGAAGACCACGTACCCGAAGACGACGCACCGGAAATGGAGCACTCAATGTCCGACGACATCGCCACTCTCGACCAGCAGATCATCCACCTCGTCGGCCGCCGCGCGGAGGCCGCCCGGAGGCAGACCCACGCCCGCGTGAGTTCCGGAAACTCCCGGACCTCACTCGCCGAGGAGAACGCGGCCATCGACCGCTACAGCGAGGAACTCGGCAGGCCAGGGGTCAATCTGGCCCTCCTGGTGCTCGGCCTCTCCGACCGGCTGCCGACCCGGTGATCCCCGTCGACCCCGCCACCCTCGCGCAGGGCCTGCGCTGTTTCGTCTACGCCCGAAGCGACGGCCCCGGTTCCGGGCCGGACGGCCAGGAGCCCTGGCTCCTCGGCGTCCTGCCCGGCGGTGGCCTCGAACTGCCCGGCGAGGACTGGCCCGGGAACACCGACCCGGCCGACGCGGCGCTGCGGGCCGTTGCCCGGCTCACCGGCCGGACCCCTCGCCTGGTCGCCCCGCCGGTGCCCCCGCTGGGGCAGGCCGGGGTGACCGCCCCGATGTATCCACCGCCGTGGTGGATCCGGTCGCCGGACAGCGGTCCCTACGAGACCGAGTACGAGTACGTGATGACCCTGGCCGGCGACCCACCGGCCGGGCTGGCCTGGGTGGAACTGGCGGCCGCCCGGGCCGCGGCACACGCCGAGGACGACGAGAACCTGCATCTCGCGACGGCGCTCGGTGCCGTCCTGGAGCCGCTGCTCGCGGAGCGGATCACCCCGAGCGTGGTCCGCGCGATGACCGTCGGATACAGCCGTCGGGGCGTCGGCCGGCCCACGAGCAGGGCCGCCGCGCCGTGGTGAGCCGCCCGCCGTTCTCCGCCCCGGTCACGCGGGCGGAGAACCGCCCCTGTCCAGACCGATCAGATAGCCGGTCTGGAAACGGCTCTTCGCGTCGAGTGAGCGCATGATCTCGGCGACGTGGCGCTGCACGGTCCGCACCGACATGCCCAGCCGCCGCGAGATGACCTTGTCGTCCAGCCCTTCGGTCAGCAGCCGGACGATCGACTGGCGCAGGTCTTCGGAGACCTGTTTGGCCCACTCGCGGTCGAAGCCGACCGGGAAGGGCTCGGCTGCCCGCCAGGCGGTCTCGAAGGAGGACACCATGAACGCCACGAGGTTGGGCTCGTACACCACGAGAGCGTGGGCGGAGTCGCCCTGCACACTGACCACGGCCGCCTTGCGGTCGTAGATCAGCATGCGGTCGGGGCCGTCCGCCAGGGTCCGCACCTCGGCCCCGCGCTCCATCATCCACTCGGCGAACTCCACCGTGTGCTGGCTGTAGCGGGCCGGGTGCTGGTAGATCGAGCGGCTGCTGACTCCGCGTTCCAGCAACCGCTCCATGCTGCCCCGCGCCTTGAGCAGCGCCTCGGGGTCCCTGGCGCCTCCCGGCTGCACATGGAGCGCCTCGGTCCGGCAGCTGTCCGTCAGCTGGTCGATGAGCCGCCGTACGTCGGCGATGTCGGTCAGCAGCTCCACCTCCTTGGCCTGCTGCCGCTGCTGGCCGTTCTGGTAGCAGGGGCCCAACGCCGAGAGGGCCGTCCGTATCCGGTCGACGCTTTCCGACTGCTGCCGTATCTGATGCTCCATCGGCCACAGCAGCTGGCCGGCCGCGAACTGGGGCGAGACCACGGTGAGCCGGTCCGGACAGTCGGCGTCCCGCCGCAGCAGCCGTAGGGCCTCCAGCCGCTTCACGGCCGTGACCAGCTCCGTTTCGTCCATGCCGAGCGCGCACCGGGCTTCGGACGGGGTGAACGAGGGAACCCCGGCCGCGTACTCATAGAGCCTCAGGCCGTCGGGAGTCAGCTCCGCATCGGGAGCTCCCTCCTCGAAATGCTGCATTGCCTTCCACCCTTCGTGTTTGCGACAGGCGTGAATAACCCGGGTCAGATGCCCTGCCGAGCAGGCCGCAATCGCGGCAAGCTGACGTTGTCGAAGGCAGCCGGAACTCGGCCAAACCTGACACAGCCGCTCTTCGAAGCACAGCGACGCCCCGTCCGGCCCTTTTTCAGGACTCTCACCAAAGGACACTCCACATGCAGTCGTTCTCTGCTCGTATCGCCCTGATCGTCTCTGGTTTCGCCGCGGCCCTGGCGCTCATTATCGGTCAGTCCGTCCTGGAGTCCACCCCTTCCCGGACCGTTGCCGACAACGGATGGTCCACCCCCGGCCCGGCGGTTCTGCTGGACGACAACGGCTGGTCGGCCCCCGCCCCGGCGGCCCCGCAGGACGACAACGGCTGGTCCGCTCCCGGCCCGGCGGCCCTGCTGGACGACAACGGCTGGTCCTAGGCGCCTTGTTGTGAATGATCGCCAGAGGTCGTAGACGATCCGCAGATCGTGTGTGACCGGCAGGCAGGCCCGTCCCCCACCGGACGGGCCGCGCCCATGAGGCGCCGGCGCACGGCGGCACTTGCCTGGAGTGGGCTCGAAGCAGTTGGCTTGTGACCCATGAAGTACACGCAGCTCGGACGCACCGGACTCAAAGTCAGCCGACTCGTCCTCGGCACGATGAACTTCGGTCCGCAGACAGACGAACCGACCAGTCACGGCATCCTGGACGCCGCCCTCTCCGCAGGTCTGAACTTCGTGGACACGGCCAATGTCTACGGGTGGGGTGAGAACAAGGGCCGTACCGAGGAGATCGTCGGCACCTGGTTCGCCCAGGGCGGCGGACGCCGCGACAAGACGGTCCTCGCCACCAAGGTGTACGGGAACATGGCCGGTGACGGAGCCACCGTCTGGCCCAACCACGACCGGCTCAGCGCGGTGAACATCCGCCGGGCCGTGGACGCTTCCCTCAAGCGCCTGCAGACCGACTACATCGACATCTACCAGTTCCACCACATCGACAGGCACACGCCGTTCGAGGAGATCTGGCAGGCCATCGACGTCCTGGTCCAGCAGGGCAAGATCCTCTACGCGGCGTCCTCCAACTTCCCCGGCTACAAGATCGCCCAGGCCAACGAGCTGGCGAAGGCGCACGGCCGCGTCGGACTCGTCAGCGAGCAGTGCCTGTACAACCTGGCCGAACGCCGCGCGGAGATGGAGGTCATCCCGGCCGCGCAGGAGTACGGCCTCGGCGTCATCCCGTGGTCGCCGCTGCACGGCGGCCTGCTCGGCGGTGTACTCAAGAAGGAGTCCGAGGGCAAGCGCCGCAAGGACGGCCGTTCGGCGAGCGCGCTGGAGCGCACCGAGGTCCGTGAGCAGGTCAAGGCGTACGAGGACCTGCTGGACAAGCACGGCCTCGAGCCCGGCGAGGTCGCCCTCGCGTGGCTGCTGACCAGGCCCGGCGTGACCGGCCCGATCGTCGGCCCGCGCACCCAGGAGCAGCTGGACTCCGCGCTGCGCGCCCTCGAACTGGAGTTGAGCGAGGAGCTCCTCGCGTCCCTGGACGAGATCTTCCCGGGTTCCGGCCCGTCTCCGGAGGCCTTCGCCTGGTGATCGACCGGGCACGATCAAGGCCGTCGCCCGCTCCGGTGGGCGGCGGCCTTCGTACGCCCGCGGCGTACTCGGTTCACCCCCGCCGCGCGAAGCCGTCCAGCGCCGCCAGCACCGCGCGGCTGGTCGCCCGGCCGCCCAGGTGGCCCGCCGTGTCGATCACCTTCAGCTCGGCGTCCGGCCACGCCTTGGCCAGCTCCCACGCCGTGGTCAGCGGCCCGGCCAGGTCGAAGCGGCCGTGCACCAGGACGCCGGGGATACCGGCGAGGCGGCCCGCGTCGCGGATCAGCCGGCCCTCCTCCAGCCACGCCGCGTGGGCGAAGTAGTGCGAACAGATCCGGACGAAGGCCTCCTGGGCACGGTCCGGCCGGCCGCTGTACGGGGCCGGACCGGTGTACGCCTCCATGGACAGCACCGCGTCCTCCCAGGCACACCAGTCGGCCGTCGCCCTCGCCCGTACGTCCGGGTCCGGGCTCTCCATCCGGCGGGCGTACGCGGCGACGAGGCCGTCCGGCCCCTCCGCCTCCGGGACACCGGCCCGGAACAGGTCCCAGGCCTCGGGGAAGATCTGCCCCGCGCCCCGGTACAGCCAGTCGATCTCGCTGCGCCGGGTCGTCGTCACCGCGGCGACCACGATCTCCGAGACGCGTTCCGGGTACTGCTCGGCGTACGCGAGGATCAGCGTGGAGCCCCAGGAGCCCCCGTACAGAAGCCACTTCCCGATGCCGAGGCGGGTGCGCAGGAGCTCCATGTCGGCGATCAGGTGGGGTGTCGTGTTGTGCCGCATGTCGGCGGCCGGGTCGCTCGCGTGCGGGGTGGAGCGGCCGCAGTTGCGCTGGTCGAACAGGACGACCCGGTACAGGTCCGGGTCGAAGTACTGCCGGGGCCGGGGGCCGGACCCCGAGCCCGGACCGCCGTGGACGACGAGGGCCGGTTTGCCGGCCGGGTTGCCGCAGACCTCCCAGTACACGAGGTTGCCGTCGCCGACGTCGAGCATCCCCTGGTCGTATGGCTCGGTCGGCGGGTACTTCTCGTCCGGCTCGCGGTCCACGGCGGCGTCCCCTCGGCTCGACGGCGTGCGAAGGGGACAGCGTAGTCAGCCCGTTCGCGGCACCAGGACGAGCCGCCCCCGTACACCGCCCTCCGCGAGACGGCGGTACGCGTCGGCCGCCTGCTCCAGGGGGTAGGTGTGCGCCACCCGCGGTGTCAGGACGCCCGCGTCGACCAGCTTCACCAGCTCGGCGAGCCGGTTGCCGTCGGCGGCCACCTCCACGACCTGGACCCGGATGCCCCGCACGCCCGGAGGGCCCGCCTGCGGGATGACGCCCACGTAGTCACCGTCGTCCCGGACGTACGCCAGCGCGTCGGCGCCCAGCACGGCCGCGTCGAGCACCGCGTCGAACGGGCCCGCCGCCGCACCGCGTTCCACGAACCGGTCCGCGCCGAAGGACCGTACGAGCTCCTCGTCGGCGGCTCCTGCCACCCCGGCGACCGTGATCCCGGCCCGGTGGGCGAGCTGGACCGCGTATCCGCCGACCGCACCCGCCGCGCCTGTGACCAGCAGTGTGGACCCGGGGGACAGGTCCAGCAGGTCCAGTGCCTGCGCGGCGGTCAGGGTGTTCAGCGGCACGGTCGCCGCGTGGGCCGCGTCCACCGATGCCGGGGCGGGCGCGACCGCCGTGCTGTCCACCACCACGTACTCGGCCTGGGCCTTGGCCGGAGCCGGCCCGTACGCCAGCGCCACCACCTCGGCCCCGGCGGCGAACGGCGCCCCCGCGCCCGCCGCGTCCACGGTCCCCGCCACATCCCAGCCGAGCCCCAGCAGCCCGTCCTCCGGCAGCGGGACGAGGAATCCCCCGCCGTACGCCGCGTCCACCGGGTTGAGGGCTGCCGCGGCCACCTTGATCCGCACCTGGCCGGGACCCGGCTCGGGCAGCGAGGCATCCACGACCTCCACCACCTCGGGTCCGCCGAACCTCTTGACCACCACTGCGCGCATATCGATCTCCCTGATTCCCCCGGGCCACACGGCCCGCGAACGGTGCGGGTTTCTCCCGCCCCACAAACCTAGGAAGAGTTACTCTCTTTCGGTAAGTACGTACTCCGAGGTGCGTAGGCCACCCACAGGTAGGACCGGAGGCAGCAGACACATGGCTACACGCACCGCGGCCCAGCGCCGCGAGGAGGCCCGATCCGCCTACGACGCCTTCCTCAGGGAATGCCCGACCAACCAGCTGCTCGGCCGCCTCGGCGACAAGTGGGTCAGCCTGATCGTCAGCGCCCTGCGTGAGGGCCCGATGCGCTACAGCGACCTCGGCCGCAGGATCGCGGGGGTGAGCCAGAAGATGCTGACCCAGTCGCTGCGCTCCCTGGAGCGCGACGGCCTCCTCACGCGCACCGTGACACCGTCCGTGCCTGTCCGCGTCGACTACGAACTGACGGAGCTCGGGCACAGCCTGAGCGGTCTGCTGTCCGCGGTGAAGACCTGGGCCGAGACCAACTTCGACCAGGTCCAGGAGGCCCGGGAGCGGTACGACGAGGAGGCCGCGGCGTGAACGCGACACCTCGGGTGCTTGCCGTACTGGAAGATCTGCTCGCCTCCGCCGCCCCCGGCGAACGCGGCGCCCTGTGGCACCTCGCCGAGCAGGGGCGGGAGTTGGACGCGAACGTCGTGCACCTGCCGCCGGACGCCGCAGTGGGGGAGCACCAGGAGGACGTGCTGGACGTGCTGCTGGTCGTCCTCGCGGGCGGTGGGAGCCTGCTCACGGGCGGCGCCACCCTGGACCTCGCCCCGACCACGGTCACCTGGCTGCCCCGCACCTCCCGCCGCGCCCTGGAGGCGGGGCCGGACGGGATGACGTACCTGACGGTCCACCGCCGCCGTCCGGGGCTGACGATCAAGCCGGCCGTCCGGGCCCCGGCGGCGGCGTACGAGGGCGGCGAGTCCCCGTGCATGCTGGACCTGGTCTGCCCGGAGTGCGGACGGCTCTCGGCGGACCGGAACCCCAGGTTCTGCAGTGCCTGCGGGGAACCGTACCCGGGGTAGCGCCGACGTTCTCCCAGGGGAGGCACACCGCGTCAGTGGCCGGCCCCGTGCCCGTCGTGCGCAAGGGGACCGGGGTCTGTCCGGAGCAGCGCGCCGGTCCCGTGGGAGGTGGGCGCTGCTGCCCGATCGGTGGGGAACCCGTCCGCGCCGTACAGGACCAGGGCCCAGGCCAGGCAGGCGAAGGCCGCCGAGTGCAACAGCGCGCGCACGATGTTCCAGGTGACCCAGGCCGCCTCGAACTGCTCGCGGACGGCGGCCAGGTTTCCGATGGAGCCCGGGTCGCCGGCCCGCTCCAACCGGTCGTTGAGCGGGACGTTGACCGCGACGGTCACCGCGAACGCGGCCAGGTAGAGCACGAGCGCGGCGACGAGCCAGGGCAACGCCGGCCGCCCGTGACCGCGCCATGCGAGGAACACCGCCAGGGCGATCAGCGGGATCGACCCCATGAACGGCAGCATGAACACAGGGTTGAGGATCGACTTGTTGATGCCTTGCATCGTCGCCACGAGCGTGTGGTCGGAGGTACCGCGCAGCCCCGGCATCACGGCGTAGGCGAAGGCTGCGAACAGCCCCGCCATCAGGCCGGAAGCGAGGACGGAAGCGAGCAGGGTCCCGGTCTGGAGCGTCTTCACGAGGTGGCCTCGGGGGTCCAGACACCGGTGGTCGCGGCCTTGGCGGCATGGTCGGTGAAGTCGCGGGCCGGCCGGCCGAGAACCTGCCGGACGCCGTCACCGAGATACGCGTTACGGCCGTCGAGAACACTCGTGAACAGGTAGGTCAGCAGGCCGGTGACGTCGGCGGGGACGCCGTGCGCGGCGAGTTCGGCGGCGTAGGCGTCCGCAGGGACCGTGGCGTAGCCGATCTTGCGGCCGGCCGCCGCTCCGATCGCGGCCGTGGCCTGCGCGAAGGTGAGCAGTCGGGGGCCGGTCAGGTCGTAGGTGCGGCCGGTGTGCCCGCCTTCGGCGAGGACGGTGGCGGCGACCTCGGCGATGTCGTCGGCATCGACGAACGGCTCCTCGACGTCCCCGACCGGCAGGGCGAGCTCCCCGTCGAGGAGCGGACCGAGGAAGTCTCCCTCGCTGAAGTTCTGGGCGAAGAACGCGGCACGCAGGACCGTCCACTCCGCGCCCGAGGCCGCCAGCGCCTTCTCGCAGGCCTCGGCCTCCGGCTCGCCGCGCCCGGAGAGCAGCACCAGACGGCGTGCTCCGGTCCGTACCGCACGTTCGGCGAAGGCGCCGATCACCTCGGGGGCGCCGGGGACGGCGAGGTCCGGCTGGTAGGAGACGTAGACGGCGTCCACACCGGCAAGGGCGGGCTGCCATGTCGTGGAGTCGTTCCAGTCGAAGGGGATCCCGCCGGACCGTGAGCCGATCCGGACCACGTGGCCGCGACCGGTCAGCTCCCGTACGACACGGCGTCCGGTCTTACCGGTCCCGCCCAGGACCAGGGTGAGTGCGGGAGAAGTCATGGTGATCGCCTCGGCTTTCGTGGATGGCGCTTCGGTGACCGCGTTCCTGCGGTGTGCTCAAAGCCTCGGCCACCCGGGGATCGCCATCAACTGCCATTCCTGCAAGGATCGTTGACCTGTGGGTTGACGATAGGGGGAGTCGTGGAGCGGCGTGAGATCGAGATCTTTCTTACGGTCGGCGAGGAGTTGCACTTCGGGCGCAGCGCCGAGCGGCTGCACGTCTCGGTGGCCATGGTCAGCAAGACGGTCCAGAAGCTGGAACGGTCGGTCGGCGCGGCCCTCTTCGAGCGGACCAGCAGACGGGTGGCCTTCACCGCGATCGGGCGACGCCTCTTCGACGACCTGAAGCCCGCGTACCAAGAGCTCCTGGACGCCTTCGCGCGAGCGGTGGCCTCGGGCCGGGGCCTGGACGGCGTGCTGCGCGTCGGGTTCCTGGGGACGGCCACCGCACAGTTCGTGATGCGCGCGGCGGAGCTGCTGCGGACCCGGCATCCGGGATGCGAGATACGGCTGCACGAGAGCCGCTTCGCCGACGGGACGGCGCCACTGCACGACGATGTGATCGACGTCCTGCTCATCGACAACTTCGCGGTACCGGTATCGACGCTCGCACCCGACCACAGCGCGGGCCCGATGCTGTTCCGGGAGGCGCCGATGCTCGCCGTCTCGGCTCGGCATCCGCTGGCGCGGCGGGAAGCGGTGGAAATGACGGAGCTCGCCCGGTACGAGGTGCTGCGGCCGCGGGCACCCTCGGGACAGGCGGCCCGAGGGGCCGCTCCCGAGGGCGCGGAGCGGTTGTTCGCTCCGGGGCAGGCGGATTCCTCGTTCGCCCCCGGCAGAGCGCCGGAGGGCCGGGGCTCCGGGCGGAGCACGGAATTCGGCAGCATCCAGGAGATGTGGGCGCTGGTCGGCGGAGGCCACGGGGTCTTCCCCGTCCCGTCCCACGCGAGTGTGTACGACGCCCGCCCCGACGTCGCGTTCGTCCCGATCAAGGGCGCCCCGGCGTACGAATGGCGCCTGATCTGGCTTTCCGCAGCGGACAACAACCGCGTCCGGGCCTTCTCCGAAGCGGCCTGCGACTACGTGGCGGCGCACCCCGATCCACTGACCGCGACAGCGTAGGCGGTTAGGGGCGCGCGCTCACCGTGGGTCTGCTCCAGCAGCACGTCATTGGGCTGCTGGAGCAGATGGCCACCCGCGACGGGCTCAGGCGATCGCGCCGGCTATCTCGGTCGCTCCCGACTCCGTACCGTCCGCGTACAGGACGGTGAAGCGGTAGAAGAGCGTGGTCGACGTCGGCTGGTCGGCGTCGTGCCACGACATGGGGTAGGAGATCTGGCCCGTGCCGAGGAGGTCGAACGTCCCGGTCGCCGGGTTCCAGCGGCGGACGTTGAACCCGGTGGCCTCGCTGCCGTTCTCGTTCGTGGTGTCCTCGAGGTACAGGTTGAAGTCCCTCGGCCCGTTGGGGCGGACCCAGGTGAAGGGCGAGCCGGTGGCGGGCGCCACGGTCGGACGGAGGTCCAGCTCGGTGACAGCGGTGACGGTCGCGCCGGTGTCCGGGGTGAGCTGGTTGCCGTACTGGTCGACGCCCACGACGGCGTAGCGCACCTGCTGGCCGTCGGCGGGCGTGACGTCGTGCCAGGTCGTCCCGGTGAGCCATGGGCGCTCGTTGGTGCGGTCGCCCACCGGGGTCCAGTCCCACTGCCCGTCGGCGAACGTGCCGCGCAGCACCCGGTAGTGGTCGAGTGACGGGTCGCCGCTCGCCTTCCAGGAGACCGTGACGCCGTTCGCCTTCGGGACCGTGGTGACGCCCTCGATCGCGGCGGGCGCGGTCGTGTTGCCCGCCACGTCGACCCGGAGGTCCGTGGACGAAGTGCCCGGGTTGCCCTCCCAGTCCTTGGCGACCACCCAGTAGTAGTAGGTGGTGCCGGGCTTCACGGTGTTGTCGACGAAGGTGGTGGTGCCCTTCAGTCCCTCGGCGATCTCCCACACCGTGATTCCGGAGGCGCGCGGCTTGAGCGCCCGGAAGACCGACCAGCCCGCGAAGTCGGAGCTGGTTCCCTCGGAGGCGTCCCAGGTGACGGTGACGCCGGTCTCGCCCTCCGTGACCCGGGTGCCGAGCGGGGTGTCGACCGGGCCGGTCAGGTCGTCGCTGTAGTACTCGGCGGAGCCCGAGGCCGGGGACTCGTTGCCGTGCGTGTCGACGGCGGTGACGACGTAGTAGTAGATGTCACCGGTCTGCGGCAGCGGTCCGCTGTAGCCGCCGCCCGTGGAGGCCAGCCGGTTGGCCGGGGTGAGGGCGACCGGCAGGGAGGTCGAGCGGTAGACCCGGTACTCGGCGAGGTCGGGCTCGCTGTTGCTGTCCCAGTACAGGGTGATCTTGGTGGGGCTCCCCATGGCCCAGTTGTCCTCGACGCCCTTCGGGGCGGCGGGGGCGGTGCGGTCGACGGTGGTGACGCCGAGGTCCGCGGTGCCCGAGGAGGTGTTACCGGCCTTGTCGTAGGCGCGGACCTCGTAGTAGTAGACGTTGCCGTCCTTCGGGACGGTCGTGTCGGTCCACGAGGTGGCCGTCGTGGTCGCGAGGGGCTTCGTGGGGTAGTCGGCGCCCTTCAGCCGGCGGTACACGCGGTACCCGGCGAAGTCCATCTCCTTGTTCGCCGCCCAGCTGACCTTGGTGGACGTGGTCGCCGTGCTGTAGACGGCGGTGGTCCCGGTGGGCACCAGGGGCTTGACCTTGTCGACGGTCGCCGTGGTGCGCGGCGTGTACGCGAACTTGACGTTCGCGGCGCCCGTCCAGTTGACGAAGTCGATGCGGAGACTGTGCTTGCCCGACGGGATGGTCAGGTTGACGGTCTTGGAGACGGTGTTGGCGACGTTCTTCCACACGTCGACCTTGCGGACGCCGTCGACGTACACGCGGATGCCGTCGCGGGAGGACGCGGTGAAGGTGAAGGGCCCGCCGGAGCCGAAGTCGCGGGTCATGGACCAGCGGACGCCGAAGTTGTTGGAGGGCATGCCCTTGTAACCGGGCGCCCCCGTGCCCCAGTTCTGGTCGATCACGGAGTCGCAGTCCGTGCCCTTGGGGGTCCCGGTGAAGGTGGTGTTCGCGTAGAACGTCCGCGTGAAGACGGGCGAGGCACAGGTCACGGCGGCGGACGCGGGGGCTGCCGCGGTGAGCAGGCTGCCCGCGGTGGCGAGTACGACGGCGCTCGCGGTGGCGACCGTCGTTCCTCTGGGTCGGTTCATGCGTTCCTTCGGTCTTGATCGTGCGGGGCAGCGTGCGACTGCCTCGGAAGATCAAGACTCGTGAGGAACGCACTTGGTTGTAGGCCACAGGGAGGTCCGGAACAGTTGCCCCGGATATACCGGTTCGCGGATACCCGCCGCACGCCGGCCCACGAGTTCGCCGAGGTGACCGACGGCAGGTGACATGCCGCCGATGGCGCAATGGAGCCCCCGGGCTGCCGGGCTGGGTCACGCTGTGGGCGTTCGGCCGCTGTCATGTCGGAATCCCGCGGGTGTCCGCTGCGGCAGGTTTCGCCGGACCGCTGGTGCACAAGAGGCGAAGGGCGTCGTGAAGCACTCCGGGATCGACTACGAGGCGGTTTTCCA
Source organism: Streptomyces sp. NPDC059499 (assembly GCF_042749285.1). Lineage (NCBI taxonomy): Bacteria > Bacillati > Actinomycetota > Actinomycetes > Kitasatosporales > Streptomycetaceae > Streptomyces > Streptomyces sp. NPDC059499. The sequence goes on along the minus strand of NZ_JBHYTT010000001.1, from coordinate 987,943 downwards.
GGCCTTGCCGGCCGCGGCGGCCCTGCTCACCACCGACCTGGTGTACGCAGACGTCAACGAGGCGTATCTGCGGGCGTCGGGGCGCACCCGAGGCCAGATCGTCGGCCGCTACATGTTCGACGTGTTCCCCGACAACCCCAACGATCCCGCCGCGACCGGCACGAGCAACCTCCAGGCGTCGCTGCTGCGGGTGGCGGCCACCGGGGAGCGCGACGCCATGGCGCTGCAGCGCTACGACGTCGAGGACCCCGACCGCCCCGGCCGGTGGGAGGAGCGGTACTGGAGCCCGGTCAACGCCCCGGTCGTCGACGCGGACGGGCAAGTGGCGCTGGTGCTGCACCGGGTGGAGGAGGTCACCGAACTGATCCGCGCCCGTGGCGGGCGGTTCGGCGGGGACCGGACCAGGGCCCTGGAGGCCGAGCTGTACACCCGCGCCCGGGAGCTGCAGGAGGTCAACGAGCGGCTGCGCCGGGCCCACGCCCGCGAACGCGAGGTCGCCCTGAGCCTGCAGTCCGCGATGCTCCCCGCGCCCGGACCGCTGGGACGCCGCCGTGGCGCCGTGCGCTACCAGCCCGCAGTCGGGTCCCTGAACGTGTGCGGCGACTGGTACGACCTGGCCGAACTGCCCGGCGGCTGTTTCGCGGTCGCGGTGGGTGACGTCGTCGGCCACGGCCTGACCGCGGCCGGCGTCATGGGCCAGCTCCGCAGTGCGCTCAGCGCGGCCGTCCGTGTGGCCGACGGCCCCGCGGCCGCCCTCGACGCTCTCGGCCTCTACGCCCGCTCGGTGGAGGGCGCCGAGTCCACCACCGCTCTGCAGACGGTGATCGACTGCGACGCCCGCACCGTGACCTACAGCAGTGCCGGCCACCCCCCGCCCGCCCTGCTGCACGCCGACGGCACCGTCGAGTTCCTCGACCGGGCGACGGACCCGCCGCTCGGCGCCCGCTTCGAGCACGTTCCGAGAATCCAGGCCGAAGCGGCCTTCTCGGAGGGAGCGACCCTCGTTCTCTACACCGACGGCCTCATCGAACGCCGCCACGAGGACATCGACACCGGCCTGAACCGGCTCGCCGACTGCCTCGGCCGCCACGGACAGGAGGACGCGGACACCCTCGCGGACACCCTGCTGGCAGACCTGATCCCCCCGGGTGGCAACACGGACGACACCGCCCTGGTCGTCGTCCGCCTGTGACCGTGCGGCGCGCGGCAGCGGCCCGGACCGGCCCGTACACCGGTGACGTGCCCCCCGCGACGCGCCTCAGCCGAGGCCCCCGTTGCTCTTCAGCAGCTGCCCGTTGACCCACTGCCCCTGCGGGGAGCACAGGAAGTCCACCAGGTGCGCGGTGTCCCGCGGGGTGCCGAGGCGGCCGAGCGGGGTGGCCCCGGCCATTTCCTCCTGCGCCTCGGGGGACATCCAACCCGTGTTCACCGGACCGGGGTTGACGACGTTGGCGGTCACCCCGAGGTGGGCGAGCTCGTGGGCCGCGGCGAGGGTGATGCGGTCCAGGGCGCCCTTGCTCGCCCCGTAGGGCAGGTTGCCGACCGTGTGGTCGCTGGTCAGGGCGACGATCCGGCCGGTGCCGGGCGTGGCGCGGAAGCGCAGCCCGTACTCGCGGATGAGCAGCCAGGTGGCGCGTGCGTTCACTGCGAAGTGCCGGTCGAAACTCTCGAGGGTGGTATCGAGCAGCCCGGAGTCCACGGACTCGCAGTGGCACATCACGAGGGCGGTGACCGGACCCATCCGGCCCTCGGTCTCGTCGTAGATACGTGAGGGGGCGTCCGGATCCGAGAGGTCCGCCTCGATCGCCGCGGAGGCCGCCCCGTGCTCCGCGAGCTCCTTGGCGATCGCGTCGGTGGCTCCGCGCTCGGCGCCCCAGGCCATACGGCGGTCGTACGGTGTCCAGTAGGTGAAGGCGATGTCCCAGCCCGATGCCGCCAGTTGCCGGGCGATGCCCGCACCGATGCTGACGGTGCGGCCCACGCCGGTGATCAGCGCGAGGGGGCGGGCGGCGGTCCGGTTCTCGTCAATGTTCGTCACAGGGCGGAATTTTCAGGGCAGGGCTGTGCTCCGCGCAACCGCCTTATGGCCCGGGCCCCTTCACCTGCCCCGTGACGCGGCCGGCGGTCTCAGGCCAGGCGGTCTCAGGCCTGCGGTCTCAGGCCAGGGAGAGGAACAGCTTCTCGAGGCGGGCGCGCATCCGCTCCCTGTCGGTGCCCGTTGGCCCGTCCTCGGCCAGGCACTGTTCGAGACCCGAGGCGATGATCGCGAATCCGGCCCGGTCCAGGGCGCGGGACGCGGCGGCGAGCTGGGTGATCACGTCCTCGCAGTCCCGGCCCTCCTCGATCATCCTGATGATCCCGGAGATCTGGCCCTGGGCCCGGCGCAGCCGGTTGAGGACCGACTTCAGCTCGTCGGCCGCCATGTCGAGTTCCATGCCTCATCCTCCGTCAGCCGGCAGGCTTCTCCCACACCGAGACGTGCTTGCCGCTGTCGCTCGTGAACGGCTCCCGCGCCCAGCCCTCCCACCGCTCACGCAGGCGCAGTCCGGCGAGCTGCGCCATCAGGTCGAGCTCCGCGGGCCACACGTACCGGAACGGGATGGAACGGTACGCGCCGCGGCCGTCCTCGACGCTGACGTAGTTCGAACTCACCGCCTGTGTGGCGATGTCGTAGGAGTCGAATGCCCACCGCGTCGGGCTCACGTGGAACGGTACGACGGTCTGCCCCGCGGGCAGTTTCCGCAGCTCGGGCACCATGACCTCGATGACGAAGGTGCCCCCGGGCGAGAGGTGCGCGGCGACGTTGCGGAAGCAGTCGACCTGAGCCTGCTGCGTCGTCAGGTTCATGATCGTGTTGAAGACCAGGTAGGCGACGGAGAACGTACCGTCCACCTTCGTCGTCGCGAAGTCGCCGATCGTCACGCCGATGGACTCCGCGTCACCGCCGGGCTTCGCCCGCAAGCGCGCCACCATCGCCCGCGACATGTCGATCCCGTGGACCGGAACCCCACGCTCCGACAACGGCAGGGCGATACGCCCCGTCCCGATGCCGAGTTCGAGCGCCCGCCCGCCGCTCGCGAGTCCCGCCAGGAAGTCGACGGCGGTGTTCACGGCATGCGGCTGGAACATGTCGTCCGTCGGGTCGTCGTAGGTCGCGGCGATCCGGTCGCCGAAGTAGCCGTCCTCGTCATCCATCGCGCGACCGTACTGCGGGGCATCGGCGGTGCCCACCGATTTACGCCCGGCGGGCGCTCTGCTCCAGGCCGTCGAGGAGGGCCTGGAGGCCGAACTCGAAGGCGCTGTCGGGGGATGCGGCGTAGTCGGTGGCCGCCGGTGTTTCGAGGCGGGTGCGCAGGTGCGGGTAGCGCATGCCGATCTCCCGGGCCCTGGCCATGGCGTCCTGGAACTGTTGCTCGGCACCGGCGTCGTCCCCGTTCAGCCTCCGGGTGAGCGAGGCCGTCGCGGCGGCGCCCGCCGCGTTGCCGAGGACGTAGGTGAAGACGGCGGCGGCGGCCCGGTCCGCCTGTGGGCCCGTGAAGCCGGCGGCCTCGTAGACCGCGAGGCTGTGGTCGTCGTGACGGGCCTTGCCCTCGCCGTAGACGACATGCGCCGCGAACGCCTGCACCAGCCAGGGGTGCCGGGTGAACATCCCGTACAGGCCGGTGGCCATGTCCGTGGCCGCGGTGCGCCAGTCGACGGCGTCCAGGTCGGGCAGCGAAAGCTCGCCCCACACCCGGTCGGTGGCGAGCAGGACCAGGTTGTCCTTGTTCTTGACGTGCCAGTAGACGGCCGTGGCCGCCGAGTCGAGCTGTTTGCCCAGGGCGCGCATGTTGAGGCCTTCGAGGCCCTCGGCGTCCAGGAGCTCGACAGCGGTACGCACGATCCGGTCCGGGGTGAGGGTGTCGCGTGACATGGCCCTACGGTACGCACCCGCTTGAACAAAGTTCAAGAAGGGCCTTGAACGTTGTTCAAGTCGCCGCTACGGTTGGCGTCAACCAGTCAGTTGAACTAAGTGCAAGTCGAAGGAGAGTCCTCATGAACACCCTCGCTGCCGGGATGCAACTGCTCGTCGCCGCCGCCTTCGTCAGCATCCCCGTGGTCCGCCACCGCTTCGGCCCGGCCGCGAAGGCCGCCGCCGTCACCGAACTCCGCCGCCAGGGCGTCCGCCCCGAGGTGCTGGAGGAGAACAAGCTCCGGTTCGACGCCGGCGGCCACGAGACCGCGGCGCCGGTCGCGGTGGCCGCGGTGATGATCGCCACCGCCGGGCTCAACCTCGCCGGAGCCGACCTGGCCCAGCTGCTGACCTGGATATTCTCCTCGGCGGTCCTGTTGATGAACGCGGTGATCGTCTACAGCAACCTCACCGCGGTGCGGTCCGTGGAGGCCGCCTTCCGCCGCAAGGGCGACCCGGAACTGGCCCGCGTCGAGGTCGCGCCCTTCCTCCGGGCGGCCGAGAACGCGTTTCCGGGCTGGGTGCGCGCCCAGACCTACGTCCGCAACACGGTGGTCTTCGCCGGGTCGGCCGTCGCTCTGATCGCGGTCTCCGTCTGAGCGGTCAGAGCGAATTGCCGGTCACGCGCACGAGGAAGGCGGACCAGGCGGCGGGGGAGAGGGCGAGGGGCGGGACGGTGAGGTCCTTGGAGTCCCGGACGTGGACGGCGTGAGGGGAGCTTGCGACCTCTACGCAGGCGCCGCCCTGGTCGCCGCTGTAGCTGCTCTTGAACCACCTGAGGTCGATGCTCATAGCTTCTCTGCCACCTGTTCGATCAGTCTTGCCGACTCTTCAGGGCTGAGTGCCTGGGCTCGCAGAATGCCATACCGCGCGAACAGGTCTCCCAAGTCGGGCTGTGCGTCCACGAAGTAGCTGCCGCTCTGGCCTTCGATGTAGGCGAGTTGGCGGCGTTCGTCGGTGTCCAGGAGAATCATCGGCCCATTGAGGGCGGCATGAGTCTCGCGGTCCGGCGGCATGACCTGGATCTCGACGTTCCGGTTGCGCCCTACTGCGAGTACATGTTCCAACTGTTCCTTGAGGACTGCGCTGCCTCCCAGGGGCCTCGTGACCGTAATCAGTTCCAACACGAAGCTGATGACCGGGGCCGGTCGGCGCTGGAGAAGTTTCTGGCGGGCCAGCCGCGTAGCTACGCGCGCTTCGATCTCGTCATCCTCCAGCGGTGGGCAATGGCAGTTGAAGACCGCCCGCGCGTAGGACGCGGTCTGGAGGAGTCCCGGAATCAGATGGTTCTCGTACCAGTGGAGGGCCGATGCCTTGGCTTCCTCGTCGGCGAATGCCCGGAACCAGGACGGCACATGGCTGAACCGCAGCTCCTTCGCCGCCGCGATCAGTGCACCCTGTGCACCCAGTGCCTCATCCGCAAGCGGAACGAAATCCCCCTTGGGCGGCCTCGCTCCCCGTTCCACCATCGCCACCTGGGACTTGGAGAAACCAATCTTCGTCCCCAGGGCCTCCTGGGACAGCCCCAGCCGTTCGCGGAAGAAACGCAGCAACGCGCCGAACATCTCCGCGTTACCGCTTCCTTGTTCACTGGAGTGCACAGCTCCACCCCCCAAGTGCACAGAAGTGCACAGTCGTTCTGCGGTGCTGGTCACGGTACGTGCCGACGGTCAGGCTTTTCGCATGGAACAGAAAAGTTCACCGATCAGCCCGGTGCCTTCCTGGGTTCCCGCGCGGGGGCATGCGCTCCGGCTCACGGGTATCCACTTCGACGCCGTACGCATCGCCGGGTTGCTGGGCGAGCAAGTGGCGTACGAGCTCATGCAGTTCACGGATTTCCGGGCGGGCCCGATCGTGCGGTCCGGGATCGGCGGGCGGAGCATGTACTTCCTGTTGCCGCCGCAAAGTGGAGCCGCGTACAGGTGGCCGGCCGGGGTGCGGTTGATGGGGCGGGACGTGCGGTGCGACGCGTTCGTCGGGGTGCCCGCGCTGGACGGGCGGACGTGGCCGCTGGACTGGCGGTCCCTGCCCACCCGGGAGGCGCCGTTCGTGGATGCCGGGCTGCTGCACGAGTTGGCGGGCCTTGCCCTGAAGGGTGGTTGATCGAATCTGTGTGCCCGCGGCATATGCGTACTGGGTGCTGGCGCCCTGCAGTAACGTGATCGTGTCATTACGCTCTGTGCGCACGCGTGCGCAGGGCGGCCCCCGGAGGTGCTGTGAACACCCGCCCGAGGGCCTTCACCTACGAGTGGAAACGGCCACTGAGATGATCCGGCATGCTATCGCGCCCTCTCGGCGCTTCACGAAGGCCGCGCACGACGTCGTACGCCATCCGCGTCTCACCAGCGACGCGAAGATCCTTCTCCTCTACGTGCAGGGTCTCCCCGACGACCAGACCGAGAAGCCGCTGAGCGAGCTCGCGCGGCAGCTCGGGATCACGGGCCGGGCGTACCAGAAATCCAAGGAACTGCTGGTCGTGCACGGCTTCCTGCACGAGAAGCGGGAGCAGGGCGTGCGCGGGCTCTGGTCCACGGCGCAGCTGCTGTCCAACGTTCCGCTCACCCCGGAGGAGGCGTCCGGGCTCCGCGCCGACGGTGATCCCGACGACGAGCCTCCGGCTGTACGGCCTCCGATGGTCGGTGCGCCAGCGAATCGGATGGTCGGTCGTCAACTACCGGTAGACGAAGAACAGGAGAAGAACTATCCCCACCCACCCACCGAAGCGGAGCCGGTGCCGAAACCGGAGCCGGAGTCACCGGAAGCGGCGGAGGGGGAGAGCGTGCTGCTCTCGCTGCGGCACGTACGCCGGGAGCTGTATCTCGGTGTCAGGGAGGCCAGGGCTCTCGCCGGCCTGGCTGCCCAGTGGCTGCTGCGCGGGATCACTGCCGCGCAGCTGAGGCAGGTGCTGACCAGTGAACTGCCGGAGGGCGGAGTGCGGTCGGCGGTCGGTTTCCTGCGGTACCGGCTCGTGCACAAGATGCCGGAGGAGCGTCCCCAGGCCGAAGTGCGGCCGGCGGGTCCGCCGGTCGCCGCTCCGGTCGCCTGTGCCGGGCCCGGTGATGAGCACGTCTTCAGGTCGGTGGAGGGCGAGACGCACTGCGGCGAGTGCCGACGGGAACAGGCGCGGAAGGAGTGGGCGGCACGGAGGGTGTGGGCGGAATCGATCCCGGACCCCCAGCCCTGGCGTGAACGCTTCGCGGCTGTGACCCCGCATCCGAACCGAACGTAGGATCAACAGCCCTGTCCTTAAGCTGATTTAGTCGGCAATGGCGCGGCGAAGGGCTCACCCGGCCGGTGGGGTGAGAAGAATGGCGGTGGCGCCATGGAGAGGTGAAGAAGCCCTTTCCCGCGCTCGCGACCCCGCTCAGCCGCCGCCGCTACAGCCGGAGAAGTGGCAGACGAAGGAGGACCCGTGATGGATGTCTCGGTGGATCAGCTGACCGGCACGGTCGACAGAGTGCGTACGCGGGCCCGTGGGCATCTCCTCGACGCGGGGCGGGAGCTCTTCGGCGTCTACGGCTACGCGGAGACGTCGGAGCAGGCGCTGTGCGAGGTCGCGGGGGTGCCGGAGGAGGTGCTCTGGGAGGAGTACGGCTCCCGGGAGGGCGTGTTGATCGCCCTGCACAACCAGGTGACGACCAACGGTCTGCGGGCGGCGGAGCGCGCCCTGCTCTCGGAGGGCATGGAGGACTGTCCGGTGGCGCAACGGTTCCGGATCCTCTTCGACGCGTACGTGACCGCGGTGACCCGGGACCTGCGTGAGGCGCGGGTGACGTTCGTCGAGGTGCTCGGGGTGAGCACGGCGGTGGACGAGCACTGCAAGCGGTGGCGGGACCTGTGGGCCGACTTCCTCACCGGCGAGGCCGAGCGGGCGGCGGTGCGCGGCGAGGCGGAGGAGCGGGACCACCGGGTCGTGGTGATGGTGATGGTCGCCACGGTCCACGAACTGATGGCCCACCACAGCCGCCGCCCCCGCAGGGCCCGGCCGGAAGAGGTGTCGGCGGAGCTGACCGAGCTGGGGCTGGAGATGCTGGGGATCCAGGGGGCGGGCGGGTAAACAGCGCCTCGGGCCGGTAGGGGCCTCCCGCCGAGTGATCCCGAGCGGATCCCGCAGAGCCCGACGTCCTCATCCGGCTGTACGCGGTGTCGTGGGGGATGCCGGCCTGGGGGCGCGTGCTACGGGAGCCAGCCCGGCCATGAGGAGCAGCGCGCCGATCGGCATCAGGTCGAGGTTGGCCGCGAACATGACGAAGCCCGCGAGTACCAGCAGTGGACTCCAAGCGGGCAGCAGACGGGGTTTGGCGGCCACCAGCATGATCAGCAGGGTCAGCCAGCCCAGTTGGAAGGCAAGGGGGCCGATCATCTCCAGTGGTTCGGGCAACGGTGCCGCGTTGTCCAGGTCTGCGAACAGGTCACCGAGGATCACCCAGAGGAAGCAGGCGACGCCGAACAGGCTGACGGCCGCGGCAGTGTTCGATACGAGACGTGTGCGCACGGTGGCGGCGGGGACGAGTTGACGCAGTCTGATGGTGACCACGCCGAAGAGTGCGAAGCCGATGAAGAACAGCGTGTGTCCGAGGTTCCAGGCAAGCCCGGGTCCGTGATCCCCGTCCAGTCCGTCGACGAGTCGTAAGAGGCCGTACAGCACCAGCAGGAGCGGGGCGATGACGGCGGGGCTGCGACTGCCCGTGAGTTTGGAGGTCATACCGGCAGACTCACATGCCGCTGTCCTCCGGCCTATCGGGGCTGCCCCCCAACGAACCCGGGGTTGTGTCCCGTAGGGGCCGAACCGGTCCTGCGGGATACGGCTGTCGATGCCTGGCTCCCGTAGCTCCGAGAGCTTCCCGCAAACCCGAGATGACGGGCGCCCGGCCGGTGGGGTGTCGGCGGAGCTGACCGAGCTGGGGCTGGCGATGCTGGGGATTCAGGGGGCGGGCGGGTAGCCCACGTCTACCGCCGGACGGTCATGTGGATACCTGCCGGCCGGGCTGGGCGTGCGTCAGGAGGAATTCGGTCGCCCGCGCAATGGCTTCCGCGGAGGTGGTGTGGACGGCCTCGGACTCCTCGTCCTGCTGGTCCGCGGCGGTGGCGGTGTACCACCAGGCGTCGACGTTCGGGTCGTGGTGAATGACGGCGGAGCCACCCGCGTAGCGGAGCGGGATGGACTCGCCCGCTGACCTCTTGACGACTGCGTGAGGCCACTTGAGGCGGGCGGACTGGCGCTTGATGCCTCCCCAGGCCGTGCCCAGTTGGGTGTAGCTGGCCCCGTTGCGGCCCGCGACGGTGGCTGCGCTCTCAGCCAGTCGGTCGACGGAGCGCTTGGTTTCGTACAGGGCCCGCAGCAGCGCCAGTTGCACGTCGGGTGCGGCCATGAGGGCGCTGTCGAAGGGCTTGTCGGCGGTGCGGTAGGCCAGTGCGCGCGTCGAGATCCGTTCGGCCAGCGCGCGGGACGCGTCGAGCACCTTGTCGTCCATGGCGAACGTGTCGTCGTCGGTGGGCTCGCTCCAGGCGGGCTCCACGAGGGTCGTGATGGTGGACCAGAAATTCTCGTCGTCCCTCTCGGGGACGGGGATCGCCACTGCGTCATCCATGTGACAGTTATACCTGTCGAGCCAATGTGCTGACAAGTAAAACTGTCAGAGCCTGATGCGTGCGGCGATGGGCAGGTGGTCGCTTCCCGTAGCGGGCAGTGACCACAGCTCGGTGACCTCGGCGGACCGGGTCAGGATCTGGTCGATCCTGGCCAGCGGCAGCTTCGCGGGCCAGCTGAACGCGAAGTCCGTGTCCGGCCGGCCCATCCGCGAGGTGACCGGCTCCAGACCCCGGTCGTCCAGCGTGCTGTTGAGGTCTCCGAGGAGGATCACCCGGTCCAGCGGCTCGGCGGCGACGGCCCTGCCGAGGAGGACGGCACTCTCGTCCCGCCATCCGGAACTGAAGCCGCTCAGGCCCAGTCGGACCGACGGCAGGTGCGCGACGTACACGGCGGCCCTGCCCCGAGGCGTCGTGGCCGTCGCCCGCAGCCCCCGGTCCCAGCCGTCGCCGACGGCCTTCGGCTTGATGTCCACGCGGCGCACGTCGGACAGGGGGTACTTCGACCAGAGCCCGATGGTGCCCCGGACCGCGTGGTGCGGGTAGTCCGCATCCAGGACCGCGTGGAAGGCCGGAAGCGCGGACGGCGTCAGCTCCTCCAGGGCGATGAGGTCGGGCCGGGCCCCGAGCAGCGCGCGTGCGGTGCCGGAAGGGTCCTGGTTCACGTCGCTGACGTTGTGCTGGAGCGCCGTGATCCCGTCGCCCCCGCGGTCGTGACCGGAGAACAGCAGCCCGCCGAAGAGCGCGCCCCACGCGACGGCCGGCAGCAGCAGTGCGGTCAGGGCGACGTACGAACGCCGCAGCAGGGCCAAGGCGAGCAGGACGGGGACGGCCAGGCCCAGCCAGGGCAGGAACGTCTCGAGGAGGCTGCCCACGTGGCCGGGCAGTTGGGGGACCACGGAGTGGAAGGCCAGGAGGAGAGCGACCAGGACGGCGAGCGGCCCGAGGGCCCGTCCCCGCTTCCACCCCCATGGAGCCCTGCTGCTCTCCGGCTTCGCCATTGCCCCGCCCGGTTCCGTCGGTAACCTCACGCCCTGGCCGCACGGCACGGCGTCGCACGGTACGACGTCATGATCACCGGTCGCGGTTCCGGAGGTCTCACGCCGAGGCCAGGGCTCCCGCGTACGGTCCGCCCACGCCCCAGGCCTGGTGCATCGCGTCCGCGAAGGCTCCGGCCAGTCTGTGCTCGCCGGTGGGGCCGGGATGGGTGCCGTCGTACGTGTCCGTGTGGATGTCGTAGCCCGCCGGGTGCGAAACCAGCAGGATCGGGGACGACGGGTTGTCCAGGTCGGCGACGGCCTTCCCGAGGAGCAGGTTGAAGCGGTCGCACTCGGCGGCGAAGGGGGCGTCCGACTCGGCCCGTATGTTCGGTATCACGGGGAGCAGGACCATCTTGACGCTCGGGTTCGCCGTGCGGGCCGCGGCGATGAACTCCCGTACGTTCAGGGCCGTCTGTTCGCTGTCCGTGTAGAAGCCGAGGTCTATCAGGCCCAGGGAGACGAGCAGGACGTCGGCGCGGGTCGCCGTGACCGTGTCGCCGATGACCGGGGCCATGTGGAGCCAGCCCTCGCCCCAGCCGGCCAGGTGCCGCCGGGCGTGGGCGGGAAAGGCCGGATCGCCGTACGTGGAGGAGTCGGCGGCGTTCGTCCCGAGGTCGTACAGCTCGGTGCGCGGGCCGGTGATCGCGTAGCCGCCGTCGCCGAGGGTCGCTTCGAGGTGCTGCCACATGCGGTAGCGCCAGGTGAAGTCGCCGGCACTGCCGATGGTCATCGAGTCACCGACGAAGAGAAAACGCATGGCGACATCATGGCGGATCACCGCTCCCGCCTGCGACGTGACAGTGGACACTTGTGCCATGAGATCGCTGCTGACTGTTTCCGCCGCCGCCCTCCTGTTCCTCACGGGTGCGGTGCCCGCCGTGGCGGACGACGGGGACGAGGCCGATCGGACCTTCACGATCGAGGACTCCCGGATCACCGAGTCCAGCGGCCTCGCCGCCAGCCGCGCCCATCCGGGCATCTACTGGACGCACAACGACAGCGAGGACGGGCCGTACGTCTACGCCGTCGACTCCCGGACCGGGAAGACCGTCGCGAGGATCACCATGCAGGGGGTGGGGGCGCCCCGCGACGTGGAGGCGATCTCGCTCGGGCCGGACGGGAACCTGTACGTCGGTGACATCGGCGACAACCTCGACGGGTCCTGGGACCACGTCTGGATCTACCGCTTCCCCGAGCCGAAGCGGCTCGCGGACGCCACCGTGCGGGCCACCCAGTTCGACGTGAAGTACGCCGACGGGGCCCGCAACGCCGAGGCGCTGATGGTCCACCCGAAGACGGGCAGGGTCTACATCGCGTCGAAGAACGAAGACGGCGGCGGGCTCTACGAAGGGCCCGCGAAGCTGTCGACCGGCGGGGCCAACGTGTTCCGGCGGGTCGGCGAGGTGCCGTGGGTGACGGACGGGGCGTTCTCGCCGGACGGGCGGGAGCTGGTCCTGCGCTCGTACTTCAGCACCAGGGCGTACGCCTTCGAGGGAGGCAGGCTCGGCGAGGACCACGCGGTGAGCGTGCCGCTCCAGGGACAGTCCGAGTCGGTGACGTACACGGCGGACGGCTCGGCGATGATGTTCGGCTCCGAAGGCGAGCAGAGCGAAGTGGTGCGGGTCGACGTCGAGGGCGGCGGGAGCGGCGGGGGTGGGAGCAAGGCGCCCTCCCGGGACGGTGGGGCGTCCTCCTCCGGTGCGGGAGGCGGCGGGACCGACGGGACCGGGAAGGGCACCGTGACCGGGGGAGCCGTGGTGCTCGCGGTCATCGCGCTGGCCGTGTTCGGCTTCAGGCGGCGGCGCGGATAGAGCGGGCGCGCGACGGGCCGTTCAGTACTCCGGCAGGAGCGGGCGGAGCTCGTAGTGCAGTGTCCGGTCCCTCTTCAGCCGGTGGGCGAGGGGGACGAACACACCGTGCAGCGCCGGGTACTTGCGGGAGAGAGTACGGGCGGCGTGGGTGTTCTCCTTCGACCCCTGGGCGAGGAGGCGGGCCGAGGCACTGATCGGCGGTCCCGTCGGCGCTCCCCGCACGGTGCACGGGGAGATCTCCACCACGGGGTGGTTGCGCATCCGGTCGACCTTCCACGCCGAGGAGAACGTACGGATGTAGGCGTGGTCGCCCTCGACGGCGATGCTGACGGGTGTACGGGCGAGCGATCCATCCGGCCGGCGGCTGCTCAGCAGGACGGTGTACTGCTTCACGAAGGGCTCCAGCTCGTGAATCGTGTCCATATGTCCCATGGTCCACGGATCGGGCGCCGTGTCATCCGCGTGCGCGCTGCTCCACGAGGACTTCGAAGCCGTCGATGAGACGGCCGAGACCGAACGCGAAGTGATCGAAGTCGGCCCCGAACGCGTCCTCGGACAGGGCGGCCATGTACGGGTACTCGCCGCTGAGCATCGCCCGTTCCAGGTAGGGGCGCTGGCCCTCCCAGAAGGCGGCGTCGCTGAGGCCCGTCTGCCGGGCGGCCTCCGTCGCGTGGCTCTCCGTCCGGGCGAGGCCCTCGACGAAGCTGTTGACCGTGATGATCACGCCGATCAGCTCGGGGTCGCGCAGACCCATGCCCCTGAGTCCGGTCAGGGCGAGCTCCAGGCCGCGCAGCGCGCTGGGGCCGAGGACCGTGCGGGCCTGGTTGATCTTGAGGAGCCAGGGGTGGGTGCGGAGGTTGGCCCGGTAGGTGTGGGCCATCGACTCGACGGCCACCCGCCAGTCCGAAGGCACCTGTGAGGCGTCCGCCGAGAGCGGTTCGCCCAGGACCCGGTCGAGCATGAGGTCGAGCAGTTCGGCCTTGCCGGGGACGTACCGGTAGAGCGACATCGTGCCGGTGCCGAGCTCCGTGGAGAGCCGGCGCATCGAGAGGGCCGCGAGGCCTTCCGCGTCGGCGACCTCGACGGCGGTGGCGACGATCCGGTCGAGCGTGAGACCCGGCTTGGGGCCGCGGCTGGGGCGTTCGGCGGTGCCCCACAGGAGCTCGAGGCTGCGTCCGATGTCGCCGCTTCCGGTGGTCGTGCCGTCTGCCGCCGCCGTCGGTCCGCTCTTCGTCATGGGCTCAGGGTAATCCCCTGGACAGAAACTGGGTACGGTGTACTCTCATCTGGGTACGCCGTACTCAGTTCTGTGCGATGAGGGGAGTGAGCCATGTCCGCGTCCGGATACGCCGTGCTGGCCGAAGGGGTCGTGAAGCGCTACGGGGCGAAGAAGGGGGTGGCGGAGAAGCGGGCGCTCGACGGATTCGACCTGGCCGTGCGCCCCGGCACCGTCCACGGCCTGCTCGGACCGAACGGGGCCGGCAAGACCACCGCCGTCAGGGTGCTCGCCACCCTCCTGCGGTTCGACGGGGGCCGGGCCGAGGTCGCGGGCCTGGACGTGGCGCGCGAGCCCCGGCTCGTACGGAGCAGGATCGGGCTCACCGGGCAGTACGCCGCCGTTGACGAGGTGCTCACGGGCCGGCAGAACCTGGAGATGTTCGGCCGCCTCTTCCACCTGGGCGGGACCGGGGCGCGGCAGCGGGCCGGTGAACTGCTCGAGCGGTTCGACCTCGTGGACGCAGCCGACCAGGGAGTCAAGGCGTACAGCGGAGGCATGCGGCGGCGGCTCGATCTGGCCGCCTCGATGATCCTCGCCCCCACGGTGCTGTTCCTGGACGAGCCGACGACCGGCCTCGACCCGCGCAGCCGGGGCGAGGTGTGGGACGCGGTACGGGCGATGGTGGCCGGCGGTACGACGGTCCTGCTGACCACGCAGTACCTGGACGAGGCCGACAAGCTCGCCTCGCACATCACCGTCATCGACCGGGGCCGGTCCATCGCCGACGACAGCCCGGACGGGCTGAAGAACCGGGTCGGCGGCGACCGGATCGAAGTCGTCGCCGCCGAGGCGGCCGACATCCCGGCGGTGGTGAAGGCCGTGGACCGGGTGGCAGGCGGCGGGCTGGTCGTGACCGACGAGGCGGACCGCCGGGTGCACGCCCAGGTCGTGGACCGGGTGGCCGCCCTGACCGAAGTGGCGCGTGCCCTCCAGGACGAGGGCATCGCGGTCGAGGACATCGGGCTGCGCAGACCCAGCCTGGACGACGTGTTCCTGCGCCTGACGGGACACGGGGCGGAAGCGGACACCGGGGCGGGCAACGGCAACGCCCATGGCAACGGCACGAAGATGGAGGTCGCGGCATGACCGCACTCGAACTGCCCGCCCGCACCGGCCCCGAGCGGAGCCGGGCCCTCTGGGCGATCGTCGACACCTGGAACGTCGTCAGGCGCAGCCTCACCCACTACCAGCGCCAGCCCGTCGCCATCATCTGGCAACTCGGCTTCCCCATCGTGTCCGTCCTGCTGTACGGGTACGTCTTCGGCAGCGCGATGAAGGTGCCCGGCGGCGGCGACTACCGGGAGTTCCTGATGCCCGGCATGTTCGCCACGACCATGACCATGGGCTTCATGAACACCGCGATGGCGGTCGTGACCGACTCCGGCAAGGGCGTCATCGACCGCTTCCGATCGATGCCGATGTCCCCGTCCGCCGTCTCCGCCGGCCGCGGGGTCGCCGACCTCGTGGTGGCCTGCGCCGAACTGACGATCCTCGCCCTCACCGCACTGGCCATCGGCTGGCGCGCGGGCGGCAGCCCACTGGAGGCCGTGGGCGCGTTCGGACTGCTCCTGCTGCTGCGCTTCAGCCTGATCTGGGTGGGCGTCTGGCTGGGCCTGCTCGTCCCGAACGCGGAGTCGGCGGGCGGCCTGTACGCCATCGCCTTCCCCGTCACGATGATCTCCAGCGCCCTGGTCGCCCCCTCGCTGATGCCCGGCTGGCTGGGCACGGTCGCCGCATGGAACCCGGTGTCCTCGACGGTGACCGCGTCCCGGGAACTGTTCGGCAACCCGGTGGCGAGCGGGGGCACATGGGTGGAGGAGCACGCGCTCCTGATGGCGATGGTATGGCCCCTCGTGATCACGCTGGTGTTCCTGCCGCTGGCCGTACGCAGGTTCCAGCGGCTCAGCCGCTGACCGGCCGGCACGGGGCCCGCGTAGGGTCGGGCCCCATGCCGGACCACGGGCCCGAGGCCTTCTCCACCAGCCGACTCGACGCGCTGCCGCTCGATGTCGCGCACGCGGACGAGATGACCGCCGTCCTCGCCGACCCCGCCCTGTACACGTACACGGGAGGCGCCCCGGAGGACACGGACACCCTGCGGGCCCGCTACGCCCGCCAGAGCGCCGGCTCCCCGGACCCCGCCGAGCTGTGGTGGAACTGGGTGCTCCGGGTGCGTGCCGACGGCTGCCTGGCCGGCTACGTACAGGCGACCGTGCGCGGTGCGCGGGCCGAGATCGCCTGGGTGGTCGGGGGCGCGTGGCAGGGCCGGGGGTACGCGAAGGAGGCGGCGGCCGGGCTCGTCGAGCACCTGCGGGACGAGGGCGTCCGAACCGTTCTCGCGCACATCCACCCCGGCCACACGGCATCGGCCGCCGTGGCCGCCGCGGCGGGGCTCGCCCCGACGGACGTGTGGGAGGACGGCGAGGTGCGCTGGCACAGGGACCTCGCCGGCGGCGCCTCCCGGCAGGCCGAACAGCCGGGGTGAGCGCTCCGGGTCGGTGCGCCCCGCCTGCTCCGGTGCCATCCTGGAGAGGAGGTACGGAGGTC
Organism: Streptomyces sp. NPDC059499; assembly: GCF_042749285.1. NCBI lineage: Bacteria > Bacillati > Actinomycetota > Actinomycetes > Kitasatosporales > Streptomycetaceae > Streptomyces > Streptomyces sp. NPDC059499. The sequence continues at coordinate 971,725 of NZ_JBHYTT010000001.1, read as the reverse complement.
ACGATGGGCTTCTACACGGACCAGGTCGTGCCGAGGATCGTGAACGTCGTCTGCGGGGCGAGGACGGCCGCACCGCTGAGGCAACGAGTCTGCGAGGGCCTGAGCGGCACCGTCGTCGAGATCGGCTTCGGCTCGGGCCACAACGTCCCCTTCTACCCGGAGGCCGTCGCCGGTGTGGCCGCGGTCGAGCCCTCCTCGGTCGCCTGGGGACTCGCCGGCAAACGCGTCAGGGCGTCAGGCGTCCCGGTGCGGCGTGCCGGGCTGGACGGACAGGCGTTGCCGTTCGAGGACGACAGTTTCGATGCCGCCCTGTCCACCTGGACGCTGTGCACCATCCCCGACGCCGCTGCCGCCCTGCGTGAGGTGCGGCGTGTCCTCGGACCTGGCGGGGCACTGCACTTCGTCGAGCACGGGCTGGCCCCGGAGGCGGACGACGACGTCCGCCGCTGGCAGCGACGCCTCGATCCGCTGGAGCAACGGCTCTTCGGCGGGTGCCACCTCACCCGGCCGATCGTCGACATGCTGACGACCGCCGGATTCGCGGTGCTGGAACTCGACGTCTTCTACGAGAAGGGCGCCCCGAAGGTGATGGGCGCCGATTCCCTGGGCGTCGCACTGTCCCCCTGACGCCGGTCACCCCGCGGAGTAGGGTGTCCGGCCATGACCGAACCCGCCTTCCTGCAGACCACCCGCGCGTCGTACGACGTCATGGCCGACGACTACGCCGCGCAGTTCCAGGACGAACTCGCCGCCAAGCCCGTCGACCGCGCCGTCCTGGCGGGCTTCGCCGAACTCGTCCAGGCCAGGAGCCGCGGCCCCGTGGCCGACGTGGGCTGCGGAACCGGACGGGTGACCCAGCATCTGCACACCCTGGGCGTCGACGCGTTCGGCATCGACCTGTCCCCGGGGATGCTGGCGGTGGCGCGGCGGAAGTATCCCGGGCTGCGGTTCGAGGAAGGATCGATGCTCGGCCTCGACCTGCCGGACGGCGGGCTGGGCGGGCTGCTTGCCTGGTACTCCACGATCCACGTACCCGACGAGCAACTGCCGCAGGTGTTCGGCGAGTTCCACCGGGTCCTCGCGCCGGGCGGTCACCTTTTGCTGGGGTTCCAGGCCGGTGTGGAAGTGGTGCGCCGCACGGATGCGTGGGGGCGCGACATCGAACTCGACTTCATCCGCCGCCAACCGGAGCGGATGGCCGGGCTGTTGGTCGCGGCGGGCCTGACGATGAGGGCCCGGACGGTGCGGGAGATCGACGAGGAGAGCGCCTTCCCCGAGCCGACCCCGCAGGCGTTCCTGCTGGCCCGCAAGCCCACCTCGTGACAGGAACCAGGAACCTGTAGGTGTTACGCGCGGGGCCGCCCGGCCGCCACCAGCTCCGCCACGTCGAGCGTCACCTTGGCGCCGATGGAGTCGGGGAGCTCGGCCGCCCGGCCCGGTGCGTACACCTCGTGGCTGTTGTACTCGCCACCGGCCGGCTCCGTCAGGACGTGCACCCGGCTGTGCTTGCGGTCGACGATCACATAGACCGGGATATCGGCCTCGGCGTACGCGGCGACCTTGTTGCGCAGGTCGTTCTTGTAGTTACCGGAGGTCACCTCCAGCACGAGGCGGAAGACGGCCGGGTCGTAGCAGTTGTTCTCGACCAGGTGCTCGTCGAGATCGGCATCGACGATGGCCAGGTCGGGAATGGCGTAGTCCTCGGGCCCGCCGGGCAGCCACAGACCGATTCCCTGAAGGACCTCGGTCTCCTCGTCGTGGAGGCCTGCAGCCAGGAAGGGGATCATGAGCTGGGTCAGAGCGCGGGCGTGCGGGCCGTCCGGGGGTGGGGCCACGGTGATGACGCCTCCGATGATCTCGACGCGGTAGCCCGGGGGGAGCTGCTCCGAGAGTCGGTTGGCACTCTCGAGCAGCGACTCCGGCTCACCGTCACAGGGGTGCTCGACTGCTGCTGCAGACATTGCGGGCCTCCTGGAATGGCTGGTGTCGAGACCATCATCGTAGGGCGGGTCACCCCACTTCGTCCTGTAAGCGGTGCGCCACCCGGTCGAGTGAAGCAGAAACGGCCCTGCACCCGTGAGGGGTGCAGGGCCGTTCCGTACGCGTAACCGCTACAGCTTGTCGATCACGTAGTCGATGCAGGCCGTCAGCGCCTGGACGTCCGCCGGGTCGATCGCCGGGAACATCGCCACGCGCAGCTGGTTGCGGCCCAGCTTGCGGTACGGCTCCGTGTCGACGATCCCGTTGGCGCGCAGCACCTTGGCGACCGCGGACGCGTCGATCTCGTCCGCGAAGTCGATCGTGCCGATGACCTGCGAGCGCTTCGCGGGGTCGGTGACGAACGGGGTCGCGTACTTGGACTCCTCGGCCCAGCCGTACAGGTTCCGGGAGGAGGCGGCCGTGCGGCCGGTGGTGAAGTCCAGTCCGCCCTGGGTGTTCATCCACTTCAGCTGCTCGTTCAGCAGGAAGAGGGTGGCGAGCGCCGGGGTGTTGTACGTCTGGTTCTTCAGGGAGTTGTCGATCGCCGTGGGCAGCGAGAAGAACTCCGGGATGTGCCGGCCGGAGGCGTGGATCCGGGCGGCGCGCTCCAGGGCGGCCGGGGAGAACACACCGATCCACAGGCCGCCGTCGGAGGCGAAGGACTTCTGCGGGGCGAAGTAGTAGACGTCCGTCTCGGTGATGTCGACCGGCAGGCCGCCCGCACCGGAGGTGGCGTCCACCAGGACGAGTGAACCCTCGTCGGCACCCGCGACCCGCTTGACCGGGGCCGCGACACCGGTGGAGGTCTCGTTGTGGGTGAAGGCGTAGACGTCGACGCCCGCCTCGGCCTTCGGGTCCGGGTGGGTGCCCGGGTCGGAGGCGATGACGGTGGGGTCGGCCAGCCACGGGGCGAGCTTGGCCGCCTTCGCGAACTTCGACGAGAACTCGCCGAAGTTCAGGTGCTGGGACTTGTTCTCGATGAGCCCGTGCGTCGCCACGTCCCAGAAGGCGGTGGAGCCGCCGTTGCCCAGGATGACCTCGTAGCCCTCGGGGAGGGAGAAGAGGCTGCGTACGCCGTCACGTACCTCGCCGACCAGGTTCTTGACCGGGGCCTGGCGATGGGACGTACCGAGCAGAGAGGTGCCGGTGGCGGCCAGCGCGTCGACCGCCTCCGTCCGCACCTTGGAGGGTCCGGCGCCGAAACGTCCGTCGGCGGGCTTGATGTCAGCGGGAATCTGGATGTCGGCCACGGTCCGGAGCGTAGTCCCTCGGGGACACGGCCAGGGACCGTGTCCGTCGGATGAGACGCACGCTCCGGCCCGTGGACGGCCGACGCGGTGGGGAAGATCAGCCCAGGTCGACCGGGAGCTCGAACAGGTCGTTCTGGGTCACGATCGGCTTGTTGCGGAGCTCCGAGGCCGGTACCGCGAGGTCCAGGTCGGGGAAGCGCTCGTACAGCGCCGGGAGTGCCACCCCGGCCTCCAGCCGGGACAGCGCCGCACCCGGGCAGACGTGCGGGCCGTGGCCGAAGGCGATGTGGCGGTTCGGGGAGCGGGAGGCGTCGAAGTCACCCGCGGTCGGCCCGTACTGCTCCTCGTCGCGGCCCAGCGCGCCGAAGGAGACGATCAGCGCCTCGCCCTTGGGCAGCACCTTGTCGCCCACCTGGACGTCCTCCGTGGCGAACCGGATCAGGACGTGCGACGTGGGTGTGTTCCAGCGCAGGGTCTCCTCGATCACGTTCTCCCACGGGATCTCCCCGCTCAGCACCCGCTTGCGCTGCTCGGGGTGCGTCTGGAGCGCCTCGACGACGTTGACGACCAGGCTGATCGTGGTCTCGTGACCGGCCGCGATGATGAGCTGCAGGGTGTTGACGATCTCCTCGTTGGTGAGGTGGTCGCCCTCCTCGGAGGCCGCGATCAGGGCGCTCGTCAGATCGTCGCCCGGGTTCGCCCGCTTGTCGTCGACGATCTTCGTGAACAGGGCGCCGAGGTCCGCCATCATCTGCGGGACCTCCTCCGGCGGCGTCTGCGTCGAGAAGAACTTCTCGAACAGCTCCTTGAGCCGGGGGTGGTCGGCCGCGTCCACGCCCATCAGCTCGCTGATGACGTTCATCGGCAGGGGGTAGGCGAACTCCGCCTTCAGGTCGACGGGCTCGCCCTTCGGCAGCGCGGCCAGCCGGTCCAGGCTCGCGTTCGTCAGCGCCTCGATGCCCGCCCGCAGCCGCTCTACCCGCTTCACGGTCAGCGCCTGCGCGACGAGAGCACGCAGCCTGCGGTGCTCGGTGCCGTCCACCGTGAGCATCGAGCGGCCCGGGTTGGCGAGACCGATCAGCGGCCAGTCCATCGGTATCTCGCCACGCTGCCACGCGTTCCAGACGTTGATGTCCTTGACCACACGGCTGTCGGTGAGCAGCTGGCGCGCCTCGGCGTGATGCGTCACCGCGTAGCAGTGCACCCCGCCTGGCAGCTCCACCTCGGCCAGAGGTCCGGCGGCGCGCAGCGCCGAGCTCTCCGAATCGAGGTCGGCGACAAAGGGATCGAGGACGATCCGGGTCATTTCTGGCCTCCAAGGGCGGGAGTGGGCGTGAAGTGCACCGGCAGGTCCGTCAGCCCACGCAGCCACGGGGACGGGCGCCGGGTGAGCTGGTCCGCGGGGACGGCGAGGTCCACGTCCGGAAGCCGGTCCAGGAGCACCTCGATCCCCGTACGGGCGACGACCTCGGCCGTCTCCTGCGCGGGGAAGGGGCAGCGGTGCTCCCCGTGCCCGAAGGAGAGGAAGGCGTTGTTGCCGCCGGTGAGCGTGGAGCCGTCGGTGCGCACCTGCGGGTCGCCGTTCGCGGCGGCGATGCCCAGGAGCAGCAGGTCACCGGAGCGGATGTGACGTCCGCCGAGGTGGGTGTCGCGGGAGGCCCAGCGGCCTGCCACGTTCTGGGTGGGGGTGTCCTCCCAGAGCACCTCGTTCATGGCCTCGGCGACGCTGTGCCGGCCGCCGGACAGCGAAGCGGCGAAGCGGTCGTCGGTCAGCATCAGCCGCAGCGAGTTGCCCATCCAGTCGGCGGTGGGCTGGTGGCCCGCCGCCATCATGACCATGAGGTCCTGGGCGACCTCCTCGTCGGTGAAGCCGCCGGGGTCGTTCAGCATCCTGGTCGCGACGTCGTCGCCGGGCTCGGCGTGCTTGTCCGCCAGGAGCTGGAACATGGACGTGGCGAGGAGCTGCTGTCCGGCGAGGGCCCGCTCACGGCCGTCGATCATGTCGTTGAGCGCGCCGACGAGGGCTGCGCCGACCTCGTTGCTGAACCCGTAGAGCTTCGCGAGGATCAGGGCGGGCAGCAGCATGGCGTACTCGGCGATGATGTCGGTCCGGCCGGTGGAGCAGAACCGGTCGATGAGGCCGTCGGCGAACTCCTCCGCGTACCGCTTCAGCGCGAACGGGTCGACGCCCTCCAGCGCGTTGCTGATCATCGCGGCCCGGACGCTGTGCCGTTCGCCGACCGTGTAGAGGATCGAGGGCTGCTTGCGGCCGATCATCGGGAGCAGCGGCCAGGTGTCGGGGATGTTGTCCCACTGGTTCCACAGGTCGGAGTCCCGGCTGAAGAGCACCGGGTCGGTGGTGACCTGGTGCAGCTCGCGGTAGCCGAGGATCAGCCAGGCGGGTACGTCGCCGTCGAGCACGACCGGGGCCACGGCGCCGTGGTCGCGCCGCATGTCCTGGTACAGCCGCACGGGATCGGTCTGGAACCGCTCTCCGGACAGCGGGACGGAACCATGGGACACGGGGCACTGGGTCACAGCGTGGGCTCCGGGGTCTTTGCGGGCGCCGCCGCGGCCGTGCTTCCCGCCAGGGCCGCCTCGGCGGTCCGGGAACGGGCGACGGAGAGTGCGTGGAGGTGCTCGACGAGCGTGATCAGGACGTACTTGCTGGAGGACCGGTCCCGGGCGTCGCACTCGACGAGCGGAACGTCGGGGGAGAGGTCCAGCGCCTCGCGGATCTGCTGCTCGGTGTGGAGCGGGCCGCCGAAGTCGTTGCACGCGACGATGAACGGCGTGCCGTGGTGCTCGAGCCGGTCGATCGCGTACCAGGAGTCGGCGAGCCGCCGGGTGTCGACGAGCACGACGGCACCCAGGGTCCCGGAGAACAGGCGGTCCCACAGGAACCAGAAGCGTTCCTGGCCGGGCGCGCCGAAGAGATAGAGGACCGAGCGCGCGTCGAGCGTGATCCGGCCGAAGTCGAAGGCGACCGTGGTGGACGTCTTGGACTGCACACCGTCGAGGTGGTCGACGGCCTCGCCCGCGCGGGTCATGGTCTCTTCGGTGTTGAGCGGACGGATCTCGCTCACCGAACGGACCATGGTGGTCTTGCCGACCCCGAAGCCGCCCACAACGACGATCTTCAGTCCGTTGTCGGCTGTCGCCTGCAGGGCGGCACGGTCAGAGGTTGCGGAGTCCAACGAGCACCTGTTCCAGGGTGTCGGTGTCGGGGAACCGGTCCTCGACACGGGCAGTACGGGGATGGCGGGCGCTGATCCGGCCGGTGTCGAGCAGGTCGCAGAGCATGATGCGGACGATGCTGACGGGCAGATTCAGGGTTGCCGAGATTTCGACGACCGCGGTGGGGCGCCGGCACATCCGCAGGATCGCGACGTGCTCCGACTGCATACCGGGGTTCGGGTCGCACTCGGCGACCACGAGCGTCACGAGGTCGAACGCGGCCGAGTCGGACCGGCTGCGGCCACCGGTGAGGGTGTACAGCCGGTCCGGGTCGTCGTCGCGTCCGGGGCGGGGGCGCGGCGCCGACGTCATACGTCCGCGGTTTCCGCGGCCGTGGCCGCTGCGTCGTCCACCACTTCTGCGGGGGTGCGGGGCGGGGCGACGAGGTACTCGCCGAGCTGCTCGACGAGTTCGCTCATGTTGTGGCCGACGAGGCCGACATCGGAGTCCTCGGCGGCCACGACCGCGAGATGGGCGCCGGCGCCCGCCTCGACGATGAACAGCACACCGCCGTAGAACTCGGCCATCGCGGACCGCACGCCACCCGTGCCGTCACCGAACTCGATGGACGCTCCGTGCGACAGGCTCTGGATACCGGCGGAGATCGCGGCCAGCTGGTCGGCCTGGTCGACGGAGAGCTCGGGGGTACGGCACAGCTTGAGGCCGTCCCGGGACAGGACGAGGGCGTGCCGGGCGCCGGGCGTGCGGTCGAGCAGCCCCTCCAGCAGCCAGTTGAGCTTCTCGTCGGTGGTCGCGGTCATCGGGTGTTGCCTTCCGGGTGCGGGGAGTTGGCTCGTACCGCCTGGCTGAAGGTGCTGAAGCGTGCTGCCTGGACCTTCGCGTCGGTGGCACGGGGCCTGGGGGAATCGGCTCCGCCGGGGGTGGCATTGCCGGTACGGGATTCGGCGGCGGCCAGAGTGCGGCCACGTCGGCGCTTGGGCAGGCCGCTGTCACCGAACTGGGGGACTGCACCGGTGGATTCGGATGCGGAATCCGTCGAGGAACCGGGTACGGGCTCGGGGGAGCCCTGGTCCCGGGTGTCCGCCGCGGGGGCGGCGGACGGCGTCGCCGCCGTTGCGTGGTCGGGCTCCGGCTCCGGGCGGCCGACGGGTGCGGGGGCCGGTGCGGGCGTGGGCGTACGGGAGATGAGCTCCTGAGGCAGCATCATCAGCGCGCCCGTGCCGCCGCGCGCGGACGGCCGGAAGGAGACGGTGAGGCCGTGCTTGCGGGCCAGCCGGCCGACGACGGCGAGGCCGAGCCGGGTGCCGGACAGGGCCGTGAGGTCCTGGTTCTCGGCGGACACGGCACGCTCCGCACGGCGCAGCTGCACGTCGCTCATCACCAGACCGCTGTCCTCGACGGTGACGACGAGACCGGCCGGGACCTCCTCGACGTACACGTGCACCTCGGCCGTGGGCGGCGAGAAGTTGGTCGCGTTGTCGAGGAGTTCCGCGAGTGCGTGCATGACGCCCTCGGCGGCGTGGCCGGCGATCGCGACGTCACTCGTGGAGTGCAGGCGGATGCGCTGGTAGCTGCCGATACGGCCCATCGCGCCGCGCAGGATCGACTCCATGACGATCGGCTTCGCCCAGCGGCGCCCTGAGCGCGCGCCGGTGAGCACGGCGATGGAGTCGGCGAGACGGCCCGCCTGGGCGGTGCGGTGGTCCAGGTGCAGCAGATCGCCGAGGACGTCCTCGGCGGTGTGGCGGTGCTCCATCTCGCGCAGGTCGGCCAGCATGCTCGTGGCCAGGGCCTGCATCCGGCCGGCGGCGTTGGCGCAGGCGGCGATCGCCGCCGAGCGCTCGGTCTCACTGCGCCGGGCACGGGCGGTGAGCCGCTCGGCCTCGGCGGTGAGGCGGGCGCTCTGCTCGGAGGCGTCCGCGGTGACCCGGGCGACACGGTCGTGCGCCTCATTGGTGACCCGGGCGGTCTCGGCGGCGGCCGCGGCTCTGATGCGGGCGGTCTCCGCGGTGAAGCGCTGGGCCTCCGACGCGGAGGTCGAGACGAGGCGGGAGGTCTCGGCGGTGAAGCGTTCGGCGTCGGCGGCCCGCAGGGCACGCAGGTTGCGCGCCGCGGCGAGCGTACGGACCGTGACGGTCGCCGCGACGCACAGCAGCACGGCAGCGGCGCTCGCCCCCCAGATGACTGGGGTCCGTACCGAGGTGGGTGAGGCGGCGGCCGCCCACAGGCACAGGGAACCGGTGACGGCTGCCGAGATCAGCAGGGCGAGTGCGGTTGGCCGGAGTGAAGGGCGCAATCGGAGTCCTCGGGGCGGACGGTTCGGGGGGGGGGGGGGCAGGGACAATACGGACGCTTCGGTGTGGAAGTGATGAAAGAGCCACAACTGGAGCTGATTGTTCCTGATCAAGTCACGGCAACTATAGGAGAATTGACGAGTTGTTTGGGGATTCCTTGTGGTCACTTCTGTTTGAAATCTGGTCCGGAAGGTGCCTCGTCCGAGCGCTCCCGGCCCCGCTCATCGGATGAAACCGTGTGGCGGGCGGGGAAAGAGGGGTGAATGTGGCGGTATGTCCCCTGTGAGGAGCTTGATTTGTCACGATCGTCGCTCGCAGGCGAACGGGCAGCTAGTGTGAGCGCTCCGGTGCAGCCCGACCTGCAAGGTCGGCGCACCGCCGTAAGACACACCGAGCGCCTTGAGGGGGAGGCGCCGCGTGGGCCCCGACGGAGGACGCAGGCAACCGTGGACGCGCAAGGCCGTGGGCGGGACGAGGGCATCGACCCCGCAGACCAGTGGGTACTCAACCCGGACACCGGTGATTACGAACTGCGACTGACCCCCTCCAAAGGGCGATCAGCCGCACCGGCTTCCCCCAGAAGCAGCAGATCAGGAAGCGGCACAGCCGGAGGCGCCCCAGCCGCGCCCTCCCCGCGCCGCCGTTCCGGTACGGCGACGCCGCCGGACGACGGGCGGACCTCCGTACCCGGGCAGCGCGGCGGACGCAGGTCCGGCCGCGGGGACCGGGACGACGCACGGCAGCCGGGCGGTCGCGCCGCGGGCCGGGCGGCCGGGCCGTCGACGGGACGCCGCAGGCCGAAGCCGAAGAAGTCCGGCAAGAAGAAGGCGCTGGTCTGGACGGGCGGTGTACTGGCGTTCCTGCTGGTCGGCGTCGGTACCGCGGGCTACCTCGTGTACCAGCACTTCAACGGCAACATCGCGTCCGTCTCCAGCGACGGGGCAGGGACCGGCGGCTTCAGCAAGGACCGGGCCATCAACATCCTGGTGATCGGGACCGACAAGCGGACCGGTGCGGGGAACGAGGGCTACGGCGACAAGGAGAGCGTCGGCCACGCCGACACGACGATCCTCTTCCACGTCTCCAAGGACCGTACGAACGCCACCGCGCTGAGCATCCCGCGTGACCTGATAACGGCCATCCCCGACTGCCCGACGGAGCAGACCGACGGCTCGACGAAGGACATCCCCGGGACAGGGACCGAGGGGGCTCGCTTCAACACGAGCCTCGGGCAGTCCGACCGGACGCCCAGCTGCACCATGCGCACGGTCACGGAGCTCACCGGCATGAAGGCCGACCACTTCATGGTGGCCGACTTCAACGCGGTCAAGTCCCTGACCAGCGCCGTCGACGGCGTGGAGGTCTGCCTCGCCAAGGACATCAAGGACGAGAAGTCCCACCTGAACCTCACGAAGGGCGAGCACACCCTTCAGGGCGAGCAGGCCTTGTCCTTCCTGCGCACCCGGTACTCCGTCGGCTTCGGCAGCGACCTGAGCCGTATCGAGCTCCAGCAGCAGTTCCTCGGTTCGCTCATGCGCAAGCTGAAGTCCAACGACACCCTGACCAGCCCCACCAAGATGTGGACCCTCGCCGATGCGGCCACCAAGGCGCTCACCGTCGACGACAAGATCGACGACATAAACCAGCTGCGCAAACTGGGCATGGAGCTGGCCTCGGTCGACCCGAAGAACATCACCTTCACCACGGTGCCGGTGCTGGACAACCCGGACGACAAGGCCACCGTGATCCTCGACGAGTCGAAGGCTCCGCAGGTGTTCTCGATGATGCGCGAGGACGTCTCCTTCACCGCGGTGGAGAAGCAGGAGAAGGCCGCTGCCAAGGCCGAGAACGCCGCCAAGCTCAAGGGCGAGATGGCCGACCCGGCGGATGTGCGGGTCGACGTCTTCAACGGCGGAGCCCCGGCAGGTTCCGCGCAGGAGGCGCTGGACTGGCTGCAGAACGAAGAGGGCGTACTCAAGTCCGCCAACCAGGCCAACGCACCCGAGAAGGTGGCGAAGACCCAGCTGGTCTACGCCCCCAACCAGGCCGACCAGGCACGCCGGCTGGCCGACCTGATGGGCCTGTCGGCCTCGGCCCTGAAGCCGACGACGACGGACGCGGGCGCGACGGAACCGATGGTGCTGACGCTGGGCCCGGACTTCAAGGAGGCGGGCACCCCGCTCGCGGCCCCGGAGAAGGCCCCGAAGGACATCCAGCAGGTCCAGGCGGACAAGGCGGTCTGCGCCAAGTAGTCCCACCGCGGACGGGCCCGGTGCCCCGCACCGGGCCCGTCCGTGCGGGGCTCCTGCCCGCACCGGGCCGGCCGGCACACCGCACGCGCACTCCGCGCTACGCGCGCACCCGGTCCGCCGCCCGGGTCACCGCCGCGGCCAGCCGCTCGTTCTCCGGTGCGGCCCCGCCCGGAAGGGCGAACCGGCGACGCGTGTAGCCGTAGGCCACACCGTGGACCGGGTCGGCGAACGCCTGCGACCCCGCGGCCCCCGCGTGCCCGAACGCGCCCTCGCCCAGGAACGGGTAGGGCACCCGCGACGCCTCGAAGCCGACGGTGAAGGGGTTCGGTGCTCCGACCACGACGTCGTCGCCCGCCCACCGCACCCGGCCGACCTCGGCCAGCGTGTCCGGCTTGAGCAGCGGCGCCCGGCCGTCCACCTCCGAGATCGCCGCCGCGTACATCCCGGCCAGCCCGCGCGCCGAGGCCACCCCGCCGGCCGAGGCCTGGCCGAGGGCGCGCACGGCACGGGTGTTGGCGAATGCGACCAGGTCGAGCGGCGGGTCCGACGCCCAGCCGAACGCGAGCGCCATCAGACCCTCCGGGTCCACGGGGTTCGCCTCGGCCTCCGTGGCCTGCTCGGGCGTGGGCACGCCGGGCCGGATGGCCACGTACCGCGGTTCGAGCGCCTCGGGCAGCCCCAGGTGGAAGTCCAGCCCGTACGGGGCGCGCACCCGCTCCTCGAACAGCTCTTGGATCGACCGTCCGGTGGCCCTGCGCACGACCTCACCGGTGAGGGCGCCGACCACCAGCGCGTGGTAGCCGTAAGCCGTTCCGGGTTCCCAGAACGGCCGCTGGCCCGCGAGCCGCTCGGCGAGTATCCGGTCGTCGGCCAGCTCCGCGACGCCGAGGCCGCCGTCCGCCCAGATCACCCCGGAGCGGTGCGAGACGAGCTCGTGCAGGGTCAGCTCGCCCTTGCCCTCGGCGGCGAACTCCGGCCAGTACGAGGCGACCGTCCGCTCCAGGTCCAGGACGCCGTCCTGGACGAGCAGGGCGAGGACGAGGTGCGCGGCGCCCTTGGTGGAGGAGAACACCGCGGGCAGCGAATCCCCGGCGATCCCCTCCCCGGCCCACAGGTCCACCACCCGGCGGCCGTGGTGGTGAACGGCGAGCTGGCCGCCCGGCTCGGTGTGGTCCTCGGCGAGTACGGCGGCGAACTCCTCCCGTACGTTCTCGAAGCCGTCCGCGACCGTGCCGTGCACGGTGATGGTCCTGTCCTTGTCCGACATGATTCCCCCCGGAGTGATCGGTTCGGTTGGACTGTGCTCAGCTGCCAACTTCCCGACACCGGGGCTTCATTCCCCGCGGTCGACGATTTCCCGTGCGAGCGCGACCAGTTGGGGCAGGGCCGGGTGGCCGGGACCGTCCCGACGGGCCAGCAGGACGGGCAGCGGCGGGGCGTCGTCGAGCGGCCGGTACGCGACCCCTGCGTGGGGGTGCATGCCGGCGGTGGACGCGGCGGAGACGCCGGCCCCGCGGCCCGCGGCGATGGCGGTGAGCCAGTCGTCGGTGTTGGCGACCGTGAGCGTGGAGGCGGGCCGCGCGTGCGGGGGCCACAGGCCGAGTGTGGTGGTGCCGGAGACGGTGTTCAGGACGACGGCACCGCCGGCCAGGTCGGCGAGTGACAGCGACCGGCGGGCGGCGAGCGGTCCGTCGGCGGCGACGGCCGCGACCCGGTCCTCGGTGAACAGCAGCTCGGTGACGAGCCCCGGTGCGTCCACCGGCCCGCGCAGGAGGGCCGCGTCGACCTCGCCACGGGTCAGACCGGCCGTACGGTCGTCGATCCGCAGCAGTTCGAGGGGGGTCTGCGGGTGGCGCTGCTGCCAGGTCCGCAGCAGGGGTGTGGTGTAGGGGCCGAACGCGGACCACGCGTGCCCGAGCCGCAGCGGCCAGTGGCGCAGCCGTCCGGCGTCCACGGCCTCGTCGAAGGCGCCGACCGCGGCGGCGGCCTTGTCCCGGAAGAGGACGCCCTCGGCGGTGAGGGCGAGATGGTGCGTGGACCGGTCGACGAGCCGGACGCCCAGGTGCTTCTCCAGGGCCGCGAGCGTCCGGGAGACGACGGGCTGGGTGACCCGGAGCCTGGCGGCGGCCCGGGTGACGCTTCCCTCCTCCGCGATCGCGAGGAAGGCCCGCAGGTGCCGGAGCTCGATACCGCGTCCGCCCCCGCCACTGCCCTGTCCTGTGCTCATGCGTGGGGAGCATAACGGGAGCGCAATCGGCATTTCACGCGCGGCGCGCGCGTCTCTACGGTGAAGGGGTGAGGCTCAGGCGGGCAGTGCTTTACTGTGGACCTACTAGTGCACTCCACTGAACTTTTTTGAAAGGTCTCCCAGGTGAACGACCAGCGCAGTGCCGCAGAGCCGGCCGCAGCCGTCGCCGTGCCGGAGGCGGTGTCCGCGCTCGACGAGCCCGGCCACGGCCGCCCGGGCCGCCCCGGCGCCCGCAGGGCGGCCCTGGGGCCGGTCGCGCTGGTGGTCGCGGGCGGGCTCTCCGTGCAGTTCGGCGCGGCGGTCGCGGTCCTGCTGATGCCGAAGGCGGGCGCACTCGGCGTGGTCACGCTGCGCCTGGCAGCCGCCGCGCTCGTCCTGCTGGTCGTCTGCCGGCCGAAACTGCGCGGGCACTCCCGGGCGGACTGGGGCACGGTCGTGGCGTTCGGCATCGCGATGGGCGGCATGAACACGCTCTTCTACCAGGCCGCCGACCGCATCCCGCTGGGCGCCGCCGTCACCCTCGAGGTGCTGGGTCCCCTGGTCCTCTCCGTCGTCGCGTCCCGCCGCCTGGTCAACTTCGTCTGGGCGGGCCTGGCCCTGTGCGGCGTCTTCCTGCTGAGCGGCGGAGGCTTCGACCGCCTGGACCCGGTCGGGGCGGCCTACGCCCTGGGGGCGGGCGCGATGTGGGCGGCGTACATCGTCTTCAGCGCGCGCACCGGCCGCCGCTTCCCGCAAGCGGACGGCCTGGCCCTGGCCATGGTCGTCGCGGCGGTCCTCTCGCTCCCGCTCGGGATCATGGAGGCCGGCTCGAAACTCCTGGTGCCGTCCACGCTGGCCCTGGGTGCGGCCGTGGCCGTGCTGAGCTCGGTCCTCCCGTACACCCTGGAACTCATGGCCCTGCGCCGTCTGCCCGCCCCCACCTTCGCGATCCTGATGAGCCTGGAACCCGCCATCGCCGCCACGGCGGGCTTCCTCATCCTCGACCAGGCGCTCTCCACGACCGACGCCCTGGCCATCGCCCTGGTCATCGGCGCCAGCATGGGTGCGGTGCGCGCCGCCTCGCGCAGAGGGACCATGGAAGGGAGCTGAGGAAGGGGGCCCGCCCATGGGATCCATGAAGGGAACCGATGAGTACGACGGGCTGTACGCGCACACCCCCTCGCAGGCCGAGGGCGATCGTGACGAACCCGCCGATGGCACCAGGGCCTCCGAGGTCCACCCGGACGTTCCACGGACCGAACCCTCGCAGGCCGAGGGTGACCGGATGGAGTAGGCCCGGGCTCAGGCGTCGACGGGCAGGATGCGGAACGCGGTGAGACCGGGTGTCAGAGGGGTGATGGCCCGGAAGTCCCGCTGGTCGAGAGTGAAGATGCGGTCGGTCCTGTACCGGTCCGCGAGGACGACGCCCACCGCGTCCGCGAGATCCAGCCTCAGCCCCTCGTACTTCTGGCGCACCTGATGGGCCGCTCCGAGGTCTGCGGGCTTCAGCTCGGCCAGCCTGTACTGTCCGTCCGCCATGCGGGAGTTCAACGCCTCCATCACCTGCATCACAGCAGGGAAGCCCAGATCCCGGTGCACCAGGTGATCCAGTTCGGTGACGACGAGAGGTGAGATGGCGAGCCTCTCGTGCTCGAGGATCCCGGCAGCCTCGGAATGCTCCGGCTGGGCCGCGTCGAAGGCGGCGTACAGGGCGGACGTGTCGGCGACGATGATCAACGGCGTGCCGCTCGTTCCTTGATGTGCTCGTAGACGGCGTCGTCCATCGCCTCGGGGCTCAGCGGACGCCCGCTGTCGAAGACCGGAAGCCTCCGGGTCCCCTTGGGTCGCTCGGCGTTCTCGAGGAGCAGCGCGATGCCCCGCCTGATGAGCTCGGCCTTGCTGATCCCGGTGGCGGACGACTCGGCTTCCAGCCGTACTTCCAGGTCCTCCGGGAGGTACACCGTCGTCTTTATCATGCTCGCAGATTACCACCTGCCATACGTAGGGCACCTGATCGCGCCGTCCGTGCGGCTGCCGGCCCGGCGGTGCCGTCGCGGGGTTCCGTGCCCTAGAAGGTGTCGAAGTACAGGCTGTCCGTCGAAGGGTCGAGGAAGAACCGGCCATGGGTGACGTCCTTCGTGCCGGGGGCCAGCAGGCGCCGGTCGAAGGCCGCACTTCTCATCCACCGCGCCTGCCCGGGCAGGAACTCCGTCAGCACGTCTGGCACGTCCACCGGATCGACGGGCGCGAAGGCGTACGAAGGTGTCGCCACGATCGACGCCGCCGTTCCGGCGGGCAGCCGTGCGACGCCCACCACCCGGTAACGCGCGTCCGGGTTCGGCAGAAGCTCCCGGCTCCGCTCGGCCTCGTCCTGGTCGTACACCAGCCAGTGCGGGTCCGACAGCCGCCCCGCCTCGCCGAACTGCTCCTGCAGCGGGGCGACATCCGTGAGAACCCGCTCGGCGTCCTGCTGTGCCCGTGTCGGGCCGCCGAAGGCGTACACGGTGCCGCCGACCGCGACGGCGGCACCGGCCCCGATGCCCAGTGCGAGCCATGCCCGCCGGCTCGATCCGTCCGACCGTGCCATGACCATCGGCCCCCGTTCCGTGTCCCCGCATCGAGCAGCCAAGGTAGACCGTGCGGGCCTGTACGTCCCGCCCTTTCGGCCGTCGGCTCCGTTCCGGAGCCATGAACGGCAGCGTGTACGTGGGCAACGCCGGCCGGCCCGTTCGCCGTGACGCAGTGCCTCCAGGGTGACCCCGTTCGCGCGATTTCATGCTCCGTCCGGGCTGTCCGCCCGCCCGTACGGATCACGCCGGGAAGCCGACGGCGGGTGGTCATGTTCGGCTGTGCTCGGCTGGTTGCGGTCCCCTGACGGCTGGCCATACACCGCAGAAGGATGGAGTTTTCGATGTCTCGTCGGCATGTTCCGGCCGTCCTCGGCCTCGTGGCGGGCGCGCTGGTGGCGGCCCCCGCCCCGGCCGCTCACGCCGCCACGGTGCAGGTTCAATGCTCGGTCCCGGATCTCGTCGCGGCAATCAAAGCCGCGAACAGCTCACCGGAGCCGGACACGCTCCGGCTGGCGCACAGGTGCACGTACAAGCTGACGGCGCCGGACCTCGTGAACCCCGGCAACGGGCTGCCGGTGATCACCAGTGAGATCACCATCGACGGGCGTGGGGCCACGATCACGCGGGACGATCACGGACACAGGGTGCCGAAGTTCCGGATCCTCTATGTCGCACCAACGGGAAACCTCACTCTCACCCGGACGACGATCAGTGGTGGCTTCGCCACGGACTGCCCTGCTTTCCCCGACCCCCCGGGCCTGGCCTGCGGCGGCGGCATCTCCAACGCCGGAACGATGACGGTGACCCGCAGCAAGTTCATCGGCAACACAGCCCGGTCCGCCGTGTTCGCCCAGGGCGGCGGCATCGACAGCCCCGGCACCGGAAGCGTGAGCGAGACCGAAGTCGCCGGCAACCACGTCATCTACAACGGGCGTGCAACCGAGGGCGGCGCCGCCGGCGGCGCCATCGCGAACGACGGCCCGCTGACGGTCACCCGCTCCCGGCTGACCGGGAACACCGCGACCGTCACCAAGGGCACGAAGAGCACCGCCTTCGCGGCCGGCATCATCAGCTTCGCCGAGACGACCGTGAAGGACACGATCATCAGCAAGAACCGTTCCTTCGCCCCGGGTGGATTCGCGCGTGCCGCCGTCTCCAACGGCATCCCGGTACCCGGCAGGCTGACCGTGACCGGCGGCGCCATCAGCCACAACACATCGGATGCTCCGCACGGTGTCGCCCAGGGCGGCGGCATCGCGAACAACGGTCTGATGACCGTGAGCAGCGTGAAGATCATTGGCAACCGGGCGGTGGCCAAGGACGGCACCGCGCGGGGTGGTGGCGTCCGCGTGGGCCCCTTCGGCGCGCTCGACCTGACCGACAGCCTCATCGCCGGCAACACCGCCGACGCACCGAACGGCACGGCTCAGGGCGGCGGCCTCGACAACCCCGACGGCGGCACCCTGACGGCCAGGCGCAACAAGGTTCTCGGGAACACGGTCACCGCGAAGGACGGCATCGCGCAGGGCGGCGGCCTCTACCACGCCGGGGGAACCGCGGGGCTGGGCACCACCATGCTGGAGGACAACACCATCACCTACAACCGGGCGGGCGACGGCGGCGGCATCTTCAAGGCGTCCGGCGTCCTGACCCTGAACGGCGATGACATTCGCAGCAACCGGCCGAACAACTGCAGCCCGGCCGGCGCGATCCCGGGCTGTACCGGCTGACGGTCCTCCCGAAGGCAGTTCAGCCCGTGGGCTGTACGGCCACGGTGTTTCGTCGGGAACTACGGGGACCCCTGTGCGCACTCCCGGTTCCGGGATCCGATTCCGGGAGTGCGCACAGGGGTCCGCCGGAAAATAATGCAAGCATGCTTGCTTGTTTTCTGGGGCGCTGGCATGCTCCGGGGCACACCGCCACGCCCCCAGGGAGCGCACCGTGTCCGATGCATCGGCCGTGACCGTCGCCGTACTCGACGACCTGCGTCAGGAGAGCGACGAACTCGACCTCCTGGTAGCCGGACTGAGCGCGGAGGGGTGGGCCGGGCCGACGCCCGCCGACGGGTGGACCGTCGCCCACCAGATCGCTCACCTGAACTGGACCGACGAGGTCGCGCTGGTCGCCGTCACCGAGCCCGACGCCTTCGCCGCCGAGGTCGACAGGGCGGTGGCCGACCCCGAGACCTTCGTCGATCAGGCAGCCGCCGAGAGAGTGGCGCTCCTGCCGCCCGACGCCCTGCTCGTGCAGTGGCGGGAGGACAGGGCTCGGCTTCACACAGCACTGCGGGAGGCACCCGCAGGGGTCAAATTCCCCTGGTACGGGCCGCCCATGAGCGTCGCCTCGATGGCGACCGCGCGGCTCATGGAGACCTGGGCGCACGGGCAGGACGTCGCCGACGCCCTCGGTGTGACGAGGAAGCCGACCGCGCGGCTGCGGCACGTGGCCAGGATCGGGGTGCGGGCCCGGGACTACGCCTACTTCGTGCGCGGCGAACAGCCGCCCGGCGAGCCGTTCCGGGTGGAACTGGAGGGACCGGACGGCGAGTCGGCCGCCTACGGACCCGAGGACGCCGCGCAGCGCGTGACCGGCCCCCTGCTCGACTTCTGCCTGCTCGTCACCCAGCGCGCCCACCGCGACGACCTCGCCCTGCACGCCACGGGAGCCGACGCCGATCGGTGGCTCGACATCGCGCAGGCCTTCGCCGGGCCCGCCGGTCCCGGGCGCCCCCGGCAGGGGGACCGATGACGCGGCCGCTGCGCATCGGCAACGCCTCCGGCTTCTACGGCGACCGCTTCGACGCCGTGCGCGAGATGCTCACCGGCGGTCCCCTCGACGTCCTGACCGGGGACTACCTTGCCGAGCTCACCATGCTGATCCTGGGGCGCAGCCGGCTCAAGGACCCCGGACGCGGGTACGCGTCCACCTTCCTGCGGCAGTTGGAGGAGAACCTCGGGCTCGCCCACGAGCGCGGCGTGAAGATCGTCGCCAACGCCGGGGGGCTCAATCCGGCCGGGCTCGCCGACGCCGTCAGGGAGTTGGCCGACAAGGCGGGTGTGCCCGTACGTGTCGCGCACGTCGAGGGCGACAGCCGGCCCGTGCCCGACGGATTCCTCACCGCCAACGCCTACCTCGGCGGCGCCGGGATCGCCGCCTGCCTGCGTGCCGGGGCCGACATCGTCGTCACCGGACGCGTCACCGACGCCGCCCTCGTCACCGGGCCCGCCGCCGCCCACTTCGGATGGGGCGACGAGGACCACGACGCCCTCGCCGGGGCGGTCGTCGCCGGGCACGTACTGGAGTGCGGAACCCAGGCCACCGGCGGGAACTACGCGTTCTTCGGTGACCACGACATCCGCAGGCCCGGCTTTCCGCTCGCCGAGATCCACGAGGACGGGTCGAGCGTCATCACCAAGCACGACGGTACGGGCGGTGTCGTCGACCTCGGCACCGTCACCGCCCAGCTGCTGTACGAGACCGGCGGGGCCCGGTACGCCGGACCGGACGTCACCGCCCGGCTCGACACCGTACGGCTGACGCAGGACGGGCCGGACCGGGTACGGATCTCCGGGGTGCGGGGCGAGGCACCGCCACCCACGCTCAAGGTCGGGCTCAACCGGATCGGCGGCTGGCGCAACGAGGTCGTCTTCGTGCTGACCGGGCTCGACATCGAGGCCAAGGCACAGCTCGTGCGGGACCAGTTCGCCGACGCCCTGGCCCGTGGCGGGCGGCGGCCCGCCGAGGTGCGGTGGGAGCTGGCCCGTACCGACCGGGCCGACGCCGCGAGCGAGGAGACCGCCAGTGCCCTGCTTCGGCTCGTCGTCCGGGACCCGGACGCGGAAGCGGTCGGGCGCGCGGTGTCCGGGGCGGCCGTCGAGCTGGCGCTCGGCAGCTACCCCGGCTTCCATGTGACCGCCCCGCCCGGGAAGGGCGCGCCCTACGGGGTGTTCGAGGCCGCGTACGTACCGGCCGAGGAGGTCGGGCACGTGGCCGTCCTTCCGGACGGGGAGCGGGAGGACGTGCCCCCGGCCGTACGGAGCCGGGCGCTCGAAGCGGTCGAGGAGCCCGGGCTCCCGGAGCCGCTGCCGTCCGGCCCCACCCGCTCCGCGCCGCTCGGCCGCGTCGCCGGAGCCCGCAGCGGCGACAAGGGCGGAGACGCCAACGTGGGCGTCTGGGTGCGGAGCGAGGACGCGTGGCGGTGGCTGGCCCACGAGCTGACCGTCGCCCGCTTCCAGGAGCTGCTCCCGGAGACCGCCGGGCTCACCGTCGTACGCCACGTCCTGCCGAACCTGCGGGCCCTGAACTTCGTCGTCCACGGCCTCCTCGGCGAGGGCGTTGCCGCGCAGGCCCGCTTCGATCCGCAGGCCAAGGCGGTGGGGGAGTGGCTGCGGTCCCGTCGCCTCCCCGTCCCCGTAGCGCTCCTGGAAGAACCGGAGGTGACCGCATGACCGTCCTGCCCACCGCACTCGACACCGCCGGGCCCGAATACGCCGCCCACCGCGAGGCCATGCTCGCGAAGCTCGCCGAGCTCGACGCGGAGCACGCCAAGGCCCTGGCGGGCGGCGGCGAGAAGTACGTGGCACGGCACCGGAAGCGCGGCAAGCTGCTGGCCCGCGAACGGATCGAGCTGCTGGTCGACCCGGACACCCCGTTCCTGGAGCTGTCCCCGCTCGCCGCGTGGGGCAGCGACTACGCGGTCGGTGCCTCCCTCGTCACCGGGATCGGAGTGGTGGAGGGGGTCGAGTGCCTGATCACCGCCAACGACCCGACCGTACGCGGCGGCGCCTCCAACCCGTGGACGCTCAAGAAGGCCCTGCGGGCGAACGAGATCGCCTTCGCCAACCGGCTGCCCTGCATCAGCCTGGTCGAGTCGGGCGGGGCGGATCTGCCCTCGCAGAAGGAGATCTTCATCCCGGGCGGCGCGCTGTTCCGCGACCTCACCCGGCTGTCGGCGGCCGGGATCCCCACCGTCGCCGTCGTCTTCGGGAACTCCACCGCCGGCGGCGCGTACGTCCCGGGCATGTCCGACCACACCGTCATGATCAAGGAGCAGTCGAAGGTCTTCCTCGGCGGCCCGCCCCTGGTGAAGATGGCCACCGGCGAGGAGAGCGACGACGAATCGCTCGGCGGGGCCGAGATGCACGCCCGCACGTCCGGGCTCGCCGACCACTTCGCGCTCGACGAGCACGACGCGCTGCGCCAGGCCCGGCGGATCGTCGCCCGGCTCAACTGGCGCAAGGCGCAAGCCGATCCCGGGATCGTGGAGCCGCCCAAGTACGACGAGGACGAACTCGTCGGGATCGTCCCGGGTGACCTCAAGGTCCCCTTCGACCCGCGCGAGGTCATCGCACGGCTCGTCGACGGATCGGACTTCGACGCGTTCAAGCCGCTCTACGGGACGAGTCTGGTCACCGGCTGGGCACGGCTGCACGGCTACCCGGTCGGCATCCTCGCCAACGCCCAGGGCGTGCTGTTCAGCGAGGAGTCGCAGAAGGCGGCGCAGTTCATCCAGCTCGCCAACCAGCGCGACATCCCGCTCCTGTTCCTGCACAACACCACCGGCTACATGGTCGGCAAGGAGTACGAGCAGGGCGGCATCATCAAGCACGGCGCGATGATGATCAACGCGGTGTCGAACTCGAAGGTGCCGCATCTGTCCGTGCTGATGGGTGCCTCCTACGGCGCAGGCCACTACGGCATGTGCGGCCGGGCCTACGACCCGCGCTTCCTGTTCGCCTGGCCCAGCAGCAAGTCCGCCGTCATGGGCCCCCAGCAGCTCGCCGGCGTCCTGTCGATCGTCGCCCGCGCCTCCTCCGCCGCGAGGGGCCTGCCCTACGACGACGAGGCCGACGCGGGACTGCGCGCCATGGTGGAGCAGCAGATCGAATCGGAATCGCTGCCCATGTTCCTCTCGGGGCGGCTGTACGACGACGGGGTCATCGACCCGCGCGACACCAGGACCGTCCTCGGGATGTGCCTGTCCGCGATCCACACAGCACCGGTCGAGGGCGCCCGCGGCGGCTTCGGCATCTTCCGGATGTGAGGCACAGTTGATCACCACTCTGCTTGTCGCCAACCGGGGCGAGATCGCCTGCCGGATCTTCCGCACCTGCCGTGAACTGGGCATCTCCACCGTCGCCGTGTACTCGGACGCGGACGCCGGAGCCCTGCACGTGCGGGAGGCCGACACCGCCGTGCGCCTCCCGGGCGACGCACCCGTCGACACGTACCTGCGCGGCGACCTCGTCGTCGCCGCCGCCCTCGCGGCGGGCGCCGACGCCGTGCACCCCGGGTACGGCTTCCTCTCCGAGAACGCCGGATTCGCCCAGGCCGTGCAGGACGCCGGCCTCGTATGGGTGGGGCCGCCGGTGAAGGCCATCGAGCTCATGGCGTCCAAGACCCGGGCCAAGGAGCTGATGGCCGCCGCCGATGTCCCCCTCCTCGCCCCCGTCGACCCGGGCGGCGCCACCGCCGAGGACCTTCCGCTGCTGATCAAGGCGGCGGCGGGCGGCGGCGGACGCGGGATGCGGATCGTACGGGAACTCGACGACCTGCCGGGTGAGTTGACCGCGGCTGCCGCGGAGGCCGCCTCGGCCTTCGGGGACGGCGAGGTCTTCGCCGAGCCGTACGTCGAACGCGGCCGGCACGTCGAGGTCCAGATCATGGCGGACGACCGGGGAACGGTGTGGGCGCTCGGCACCCGCGACTGCTCGCTCCAGCGCCGCCACCAGAAAGTCATCGAGGAGGCCCCCGCGCCCGGCCTCGACGACGCGCTGCGGCAACGGCTGCACGACGCGGCGGTCGCGGCCGCGCAGACGGTGGGCTACCGGGGCGCGGGGACCGTCGAGTTCCTCGTGTCGGCCGAGGGGCGCCCGTACTTCCTGGAGATGAACACCCGCCTCCAGGTCGAACACCCCGTCACGGAAGCGGTGTACGGGCTCGACCTCGTCGCCCTGCAGATCCGGGTCGCGGAGGGCGAACCGCTGCCCGCCGCCACACCTCCGGAGCCGCACGGGCACGCCGTCGAGGCCCGGCTGTACGCCGAGG
Organism: Streptomyces sp. NPDC059499; assembly: GCF_042749285.1. Taxonomy (NCBI): domain Bacteria; kingdom Bacillati; phylum Actinomycetota; class Actinomycetes; order Kitasatosporales; family Streptomycetaceae; genus Streptomyces; species Streptomyces sp. NPDC059499. The sequence continues at coordinate 948,907 of NZ_JBHYTT010000001.1, read as the reverse complement.
ACCCCGCCGCCGGCTGGCAGCCGCAGACCGGGACCCTGCACACCCTGGAGGTGCCGGACGAGCCCGGCCTGCGCCTCGACACGGGATACACCGGCGGCGACACCGTCGGGGTGCACTACGACCCGATGCTCGCCAAGGTCATCGCGTACGCGCCCACCCGTGCCGAAGCCGTACGCCACCTCGCCCGCGCCCTCGAACGCGCCCGCATCCACGGGCCGGTCACCAACCGGGACCTGCTCGTACGGTCCCTGCGCCACCCGGACTTCACCGGAGCCCGGCCGGACACCGGCTTCTACGACCGGCACCTCGCCGCCCTCACCCCCGGGCCCGACGCCGGGGAGCAGCGTCTCGCCGCGACCGCCGCCGCTCTCGCCCGGGCCGCCGACCGGCCCGCCTCGGGCCCCGCCCGCTTCGGCGCCTGGCGCAACCTCGCCTCGCAGCCCCAGACGAGGTGCTACCGCGGCGAGCCCGACGGCACCGAGCACGAGATCACCTACCGGGCCGGGCGCGGTGGACTCCAGCCGGAATCCGGCGAACGCGTCGTCCGCGCCGAACCCGGCCGCGTCCGCCTCGACGCCGGCGGCGTCACCCGGCACTTCGCCGTCGCCGAACACGACGGGCGCGTGTACGTGGACGGCGACCGCGGCTCGTACACCTTCACCGCCCTGCCCCGCTTCACCGACCCCACCGAACGCACCGAACCCGGCTCCCTGCTCGCGCCCATGCCCGGCACCGTCGTCCGCCTCGCGGACGGGCTCGCACCGGGCGTGGCCGTCGAGGCCGGACAGCCGCTGATCTGGCTGGAGGCGATGAAGATGGAGCACCGCATCCTCGCCCCGGCCTCCGGCACCCTCACCGTGCTCCACGCCGCCCCCGGCCGCCAGGTCGAGGTCGGCGCCCTGCTCGCCGTCGTCACCGAACCCGCAGACGCGGGACCAGCTGATTCGGGACCCGCTGATTCGGGACCCGCAGATTCGGGACCAGCCGCACCGGATTCCGCCGCACCGGAGGAGAACGCATGAGCACCGTCCTCGAGAACGAAGAGCACAAGGCGCTGCGCGCCGCCGTCGCCGCACTCGGCACGCGTTACGGGCGCGACTACATGACCTCCGTGATCCGTGAGGGCTCCCACCCCCACGAGCTGTGGAGCGACGCCGCCAAACTCGGCTACCTCGGCGTCAACCTCCCCGAGGAGTACGGCGGCGGAGGCGGCGGCATGGCCGAACTCTCCATCGTCCTGGAGGAACTCGGCGCCGCCGGATCACCCCTGCTGATGATGGTCGTCTCGCCCGCCATCTGCGGCACCGTCATCGCCCGCTTCGGCACCGGGAGCCAGAAGCAGCAATGGCTGCCCGGCCTCGCCGACGGCAGCCTCACCATGGCCTTCGGCATCACCGAACCCGACGCCGGTTCCAACTCCCACCGCATCACCACCACCGCCCGCCGCGAGAGCGGGGGAGGCTGGGTCCTCACAGGCCGCAAGGTCTTCGTCTCCGGCGTCGACATCGCGGACGCCACCCTCATCGTCGGGCGCACCGAGGACGCCCGGTCCGGCACGCTCAAGCCCTGCCTCTTCATCGTCCCGCGCGACACCCCCGGTTTCGGACGGTCGCAGATCGACATGGAACTCCACGCGCCGGAGAAGCAGTTCGAGCTGACCCTCGACGACGTGCGGCTGCCCGCCGACGCGCTGGTGGGCGATGAGGACGCCGGACTGCTCCAGCTGTTCGCCGGGCTCAACCCCGAGCGGATCATGACGGCCGCGTTCGGCATCGGGATGGGGCGGTACGCGCTCGGCAAGGCCGTCGAGTACGCGCGCACCCGCCAGGTGTGGAAGGCGCCCATCGGCGCCCACCAGGCCATAGCCCACCCGCTCGCCATCGCCCACATCGAGCTGGAACTGGCCCGGCTCATGATGCAGAAGGCGGCCAGGCTGTACGACGAGGGCGACGACATCGGCGCCGGCGAGGCCGCCAACATGGCCAAGTACGCGGCCGGCGAAGCGTGTGTGAAGGCTGTCGACCAGGCCGTCCACACCCTCGGCGGCAACGGCCTCACCCGCGAGTACGGCCTCGCCTCCCTGGTCACGGCGGCACGCGTGGCCCGCATCGCGCCGGTCAGCCGCGAGATGATCCTGAACTACGTCTCCCACCAGTCGCTGGGACTGCCGAAGTCGTACTGAGGACGCTTCGGTCCAGGGTCTCCCCATTCCGCACGGCAGGGGCGATTCTGTCTCTCCATACCCGCGCGGCGCCCCCCGCTCCCCGGAGCGGGGCGCCGTGCCCGCCGCACCGCGACGACAGGGGACCGCCATGGTGTTCCGCAGCGAGTACGCAGATGTTCCGGCCCTCGACATACCCATCCACGAAGCGGTCCTGGGCGAGGCCGCCGCGTTCGGCGACACCGTCGCCCTGATCGACGGTACGAACGGCCTCTCCGTCACCTACGGCCAGCTCGACACGTTCCACCGCCGCATCGCCGCCCACCTCGCCGAAGCGGGACTCCGCAAGGGCGACGTCCTCGCCCTGCACAGCCCCAACACGATCGCCTACCCCCCGGTGTTCTACGGGGCCACGCGCGCGGGAGCCTCCGTCACCACCGTGCACCCGCTGGCCACGGCCGAGGAGTTCGCCAAGCAGCTGAAGGACTCCGCGGCCCGGTGGATCGTCACCGTGTCCATGTTCCTCGACGTGGCCCGCCGGGCGGCCGAACTCGCGGGCGGCATCCAGGAGATCTTCGTCTGCGACCAGGCCGAAGGACACACCTCCGTACTGGACATGCTGGGCTCCACCGCCCCGGAACCCGAGATCGCGTTCGACCCCGCCGAGGACATCGCGGCCCTCCCGTACTCCTCCGGGACCACCGGCACCCCCAAGGGCGTGATGCTCACCCACCGCTCCATCGGCACCAACCTGGAGCAGCTGCGCCCCTTCATCCCCATGGGCCCCGGTGACAGCATCCTGGCCGTCCTCCCGTTCTTCCACATCTACGGGCTGACCGCCCTGATGAACGTCCCGCTGCGCTGCGGGGCCACGGTCGTCGTCCTGCCCCGCTTCGACCTCGACCAGTTCCTCGGCGCCATCCAGGAGCACCGCATCAGCGGGCTGTACGTGGCCCCGCCCATCGTCCTGGCACTCGCCAAGCACCCGGCCGTCGGCAACTACGACCTGTCCTCGCTGCGGTACATCGTCAGCGCCGCCGCCCCCCTGGACGCCGAACTCGCCGCCGCGTGCTCGGCCCGCCTCGGCCTGCCGCCCGTACGTCAGGCCTACGGCATGACGGAACTCTCGCCCGGCACCCACGTCGTACCGCTGGACGCCGAGAACCCGCCGCCCGGCGCCGTCGGAAAGCTGCTGCCCGGCACCGAGATGCGGATCGTGTCGATCGAGGACCCCGGCAAGGACGTCGGTACCGGCACCGACGGCGAGATCCTCATCCGCGGCCCCCAGGTGATGAAGGGCTACCTCGGACGCCCCGAAGCCACCGCCGAGATGATCGACGCGGACGGCTGGGTGCACACCGGGGACGTCGGCCGTGTCGACGCGGACGGCTGGCTGCACGTCGTCGACCGGGTGAAGGAACTGATCAAGTACAAGGGCTACCAGGTCGCGCCCGCCGACCTGGAGGCCCTGCTCCTGACCCACGAGTCCGTCGCGGACGCCGCCGTCATCGGGGTGTACGACGCCGAGGGCAACGAGGTCCCCAAGGCCTACGTCGTACGCCAGCCGGCCGCCCCGGACCTCACCGCCGACGACGTCATGGCGTACGTCGCCGGGCACGTCGCCCCGTACAAGAAGGTCCGGCGGGTGGAATTCATCGAGGCCGTCCCCCGCGCGGCCTCCGGCAAGATCCTCCGACGGGAACTGCGCGACAGGGAGAAGCAGCGATGACCCTTGCGGAACGTGCCCACGAGCGGGGCATCACCACCCTCACGCTCGACTCCCCGGCCAACCGCAACGCCCTGAGCGCACGGCTCGTGACCGAACTGGCCGGGGCACTCGACGACTGCGCGGCGGACGACACCGTACGGGCGGTGATCCTCACCCACACCGGCAACACGTTCTGCGCGGGCGCCGACCTCACCGCACCGGCCGACCCGCACGCCTTCGTCGCCCTCATGCGGCGCATCGTCACCCTGCCCAAACCGGTCGTGGCCCGGGTCACCGGGCACGTCAGGGCCGGCGGGCTCGGGCTGCTCGGCGCCTGCGACATCTCCGTCGCGGGCCCCGACTCGTCCTTCGCGCTCACCGAATCCCGCCTCGGCCTCGCCCCGGCGGTCATCTCCCTGCCCCTGCTGCCCCGCCTGGACCCCCGCGCGGCGTCCCGCTACTACCTCACCGGGGAACGCTTCGACGCGGCGGAAGCCGTGCGGATCGGGCTCGTGAGCCTTGCCGCCGAGGACGTGGACAAGGCGCTCGTACCGGTACTGGACGGACTGCGCAGGGCGTCCCCCCAGGGGCTGGCCGCCTCGAAGGAGCTGGCCACGGCTACTGTGCGGAGGAGTTTCGACCAGCACGCAGAAGACCTCATCGCCCGCTCGGCGGCCCTGTTCGCCTCCGCCGAGGCACGGGAGGGGATGACGGCCTTCCTCGAACGACGGGACCCCGCATGGGTGTGGTAACGCCCCCGAACCCGAAATCCCCCAAGCAGGACAGGAGCCGGGCCACCCGCCAACGGCTCCTGGAAGCAGCGGTCGCCTGCCTCGCCGAACACGGCTGGGCAGGCTCCACCGTCTCCGTCGTCGCCGAACGCGCCGGGGTGTCGCGCGGCGCCGCCCAGCACCACTTCCCCACCCGCGAGGACCTGTTCACCGGCGCCGTCGAGTACGTCGCCGAGGAACGCTCGGCCGCCCTGCGCACCCTGCCCGTCCAGGGCCGCGCGGCGGTGCTCGCCGCCATCGTCGACCTCTACACGGGGCCGCTCTTCCGCGCCGCGCTGCAGCTCTGGGTCGCCGCGTCCAACGAGGAGCAGCTCCGCCCCCGCGTCACCGAACTCGAGGCCCGCGTCGGCCGCGAGACCCACCGCATCGCCGTCGAGCTCCTCGGCGCCGACGAGAGCCGCCCCGGAGTCCGCGAAACGGTCCAGGGCCTCCTCGACATGGCCCGCGGGCTGGGCCTCGCCAACCTCCTCACCGACGACACGGCCCGCCGCCGCAGGGTGGTCGCCCAGTGGGCCGGCCTGCTCGACGAGGCGCTCGGCCGGTCAGGCGCCGCCGACGACCCGCGAGCCGAGGAAGTCCAGTAGCGCCGCGTTGAACAGTCCGGGCTGCTCGACCCCCGGCAGGTGGCCCGCCCCGTCGATGACGGTCAGCGTGGCGTGGGGGACGAAGCGGTGGATGTCCTCGGCGCTGCTGACCGGGGTGTAGACGTCGTCCGCGCCCACCACGATCAGGACCGGCACCTCGACGGCGCCGAGGGTGTCGCGGTAGTCGGGGCGTTCGGCCCGACCCCGAAGAGCGGCGGCGGCGCCCTCCGGGTCGGTGGCCCGCATCATGCCGAGGACGTGCGCCGCCACGTCCGGCAGGGCGGTGACGTTGTACGCGGCGAGCATCTTGTCGATCACCTCGGCCGCGTAACCGTCCATGCCCTCGGCCGACAGCCGGTCGGCCAGGCGGTTGCGGAACTCCTTGCCCTCCTCGGTCTCGGCGGGCGCGGACGTGTCGGACAGCACCAGGGCCAGCGTCCGCCGCGGGTGCCGGAGCTGGAACTCCATGGCGATCTGGCCGCCCATGGACACCCCGCCGACGACCGCACGCTCCACGCCCAGATGGTCGAGGAGAGCGGCGATGTCGTCCGCGAAGCCGGAGAGGAAGACCTTGCCGGGGGTGACACTGCTTTCGCCGTACCCGCGCAGATCCGGGGCGATCACGCGGTATCCGGCCGCTGTCAGCGCCTTGACGGACGGCGCCCACAGGGTGCGGTTGAACGGATGGCCGTGAACGAGGACGACCGGCAGACCGTCCGACGGCCCCTCGTCGTCGTAGTGCAATGTGGCGTCGTTCAGCGCTACGTGGCTCATGCCGGCCACCTTAGCGTCGTGACCAGCAGTGGGTCCTTCGAGTAACTGCCATGGCGCGTGCGGCGGTTGAAGGGCCCTCCCCGTACGGAGGGCCCCGACGGCGGTTCCGGTGCCGTCAGTTCCCCAGGTCCGCGAGCTGCTCGTACCCCGGGATCTCCCGCGGGTTGCGCGAACCCGGGCCGACGTACGTCGCCGAGGGGCGCACCAGCCGGCCCGTCCGCTTCTGCTCCAGGATGTGCGCCGACCAGCCCGCCGTACGGGCGCAGCTGAACATCGACGTGAACATGTGCGCCGGGACCTCCGCGAAGTCCAGCACGATCGCCGCCCAGAACTCGACGTTCGTCGCCAGCACCCGGTCCGGGCGCCTGGCGTGCAGCTCCTCCAGGGCGGCCTTCTCCAGCGCCTCCGCCACCTCGAAGCGCGGCGCCGCCAGCTCCCGGGCCGTACGCCGCAGGACGCGGGCCCGCGGGTCCTCGGCGCGGTAGACGCGGTGGCCGAAGCCCATCAGCCGTTCGCCCTTGTCCAGGGCCTGCTTCACGTACGCCGTGGCGTCTCCGGTCCGCTCGATCTCCTCGATCATGCCGAGGACCCGGGAGGGGGCACCACCGTGCAGCGGACCCGACATCGCGCCCACCGCACCCGACAGCGCTGCCGACACGTCGGCGCCGGTGGACGCGATGACACGGGCGGTGAACGTCGAGGCGTTCATGCCGTGCTCGGCCGCCGAGGTCCAGTAGGCGTCGACCGCCTTCACGTGCTTGGGGTCCGGCTCTCCGCGCCAGCGGATCATGAACCGCTCCACCACGGACTGCGCCTTGTCGATCTCGCTCTGCGGAACCATCGGCAGTCCCTGACCGCGCGCCGACTGGGCCACGTACGACAGGGCCATCACGGCGGCCCGCGCCAGGTCGTTGCGCGCGGTCTCCTCGTCGATGTCGAGCAGTGGTTTGAGCCCCCACACGGGCGCCAGCATGGCGAGCGCGGACTGCACGTCGACACGGATGTCGCCGGAGTGCACGGGGATCGGGAACGGTTCGGCGGGCGGCAGGCCGGGGTTGAACGCCCCGTCGACCAGCAGACCCCAGACGTTGCCGAACGACACATGGCCGACGAGGTCCTCGATGTCGACGCCGCGGTAGCGGAGCGATCCGCCTTCCTTGTCGGGCTCGGCGATCTCCGTCTCGAACGCGACGACTCCTTCAAGTCCGGGTACGAAGTCGGACATCGGGCGGCTCCCTCGGCTCGGCGGCTGGCTGCGGGCCACAGAGGCCCGCTCTCGATACTGGCGGGTACCCACGTTGCGGGGAAGGGTGACATCCGGCACAGCCATCGGCCGGTCCGGTGGGCTGTCGCGCCCCCTCCCGGCCGGGTACACCCGCCCGCTGCGGCAGGATGGCCCCGTGCCCACAGCTGATGCCACTCCGTCTTCCGCTTCCGCCTCCTCTCGCGCCTCTGCCTCCGATTGCACCACCGATCCGGCCGCGATGCGCGAGCAGTACCGCTCCGAGGACTTCACCGAGAAGGACCTCGCCGCCGATCCGATGGACCAGTTCGCCCGGTGGTTCCGCCAGGTCGCCGGGGGCGGCGCACTCCACGAGCCGAACGCGATGGTGGTCTCCACGGCCACGCCCGAGGGGCGGCCGTCCTCCCGCACGGTGCTGCTGAAGCACTACGACGACCGCGGTTTCGTCTTCTTCACCAATTACGGCTCCCGCAAGGGCCGGGAGCTGACCGCGAACCACTACGTCTCGCTGCTCTTCCCCTGGCACCCGCTGGCCCGCCAGGTCATCGTCACCGGCACCGCGGTCCGCGTCGGCCGCGAGGAGACGGTCGGCTACTTCCGCACCCGCCCGCACGGCTCCCAGCTCGGCGCCTGGGCGAGCGAGCAGTCCACGGTGATCGGCTCCCGCGAGGAGCTGGTGAGGCGCTACGAGGAGCTGGCCGCCCGCTACCCGGAGGGCGAGAAGGTCCCGGCACCCCCGCAGTGGGGCGGTTTCCGCGTCGTACCGGACACGATCGAGTTCTGGCAGGGGCGCGAGAACCGGCTGCACGACCGGCTGCGGTACGTACGCGAGGGCGAGAGCTGGACCGTGGAGCGGCTCTGCCCGTAGGACCCGGGGCGGCCCACCGGACCCCGGACACGCAGAAACCCGCAGGCTCTGGTCCCTCCTTGCGGAGGAGCCGGCCGGACTTACCGGCGAGCCTGCGGGTCGGTGACTGCTTGGGTTTCGGCAGACAGCCTGCCGAGGTGCACTGTGTGCGACGACGGGCTGTCAGCCCGCAGCCACCTCACGAATCCGATAAGACTGCACTTTTCGGATCACCTCCTTTCGACGTGTGACCACAGCCTAGGAACCCCTCCCGGGAGACACAAGCCATTTATCGGGGATCGGATGGCCGCCGGATTTCGCGGAAGTGGCTGTGCGGTGGCTCACGTTCGAGTTCAATGGTCTGACGTGCGGCAATGCGGAACACGTCCTGCGGGGGGTACGGAGTGAGTGCTTCCAGGAGCAGTGGAACCACCGACGCGCTCGGACCCGACGAGGACCCCGAGCCGGACCCCGGGCTCGAGCCCCGCACGGGTGCGATTCCCGGGTCCCAGCTGCTCGCCGCGCTGCTCGACGGGATGGACGCCGCACTCTGCGCGTTCGACGCGCACGGCACGATCACCCACTGGAACCGTGAGGCCGAGCGCATCCTCGGCTGGTCCGCCGGGGAAGCCGTGGGACGGAGCGGTTTCGCCGGATGGGCGGTGCGCAGCGCGGACGCGGGGGACGTGCAGGGGCGGCTGATGTCCGCCATGGACGCCCCCGGCCGGCAGGTGCACGAGTTCGCGCTGCTGCGCAAGGACGGCGGCCGGGTGCTCGTACGGACACAGTCCTCCGGGGTGCGCGGCGACGGCGGGAAGCCGGCCGGGGTGTACTGCGCGTTCAGCGAGGTGCACGCGCAGATCGATCTGGAGCGGTCCATCGCGCTGAGCGAGGCGCTGTTCGAGGACGCGTCCTGGGGTGTCGTCCTCGTCGATGTCGATCTGCGGCCGACCGTTGTCAACTCCTACGCCGCGCGGGCGCTCGGAGGCGGGCGTACGGCGCTGCTGGGACGTCCGCTGGGCGAGCTGGTCGTCCAAGGGGTGGAGGACCTGGAGGGCGCACTGCAGCACGTGCTCGCCGAAGGGGCGCCGCCCGCGCCCGCGGAGCTGTGGGTGACGCTCAGGACGGCCGAGGGCGACCGGAGGCGCTGCTGGCGCAGCGGGTTCCTGCGGCTGGCGTCGCCCCTCGCCGAGGAACCCGTCCCGCTGGGGGTCGGCTGGCTGTTCCGGGACGTGACGGCGGCGAAGCTCGCGGAGCAGGAGGCGGACCGGGTGCGCTTCCGGTCGAACCAGCTGCACCGGGCGGCCCGCCAGGCGGCCGAGTGCGAGGACCCCATGGAGGCGGCGACCTCCTCGCTGGACTACGCCCTGGCCGGGTTCGCCGACCACGTGGTGGTCGATCTCCTGGCGGGGAAGCGGCTGGTGCGGGCCGCGGCGACGCCGGCCGACGCGCCGGGCCCGTGCCTGCCGGTGTCGGGCGGCTCGATCCCGGCGCGGTACGGGCCGGCGCACCCTGCCCTGCAGGCGGTGGAGCGTACGGGCTCGGTACGGGCCAGCGCGCGGGCCGGGGCGGGCGAGGAGTGGGCGGTGGAGCGGCAGTGGCCGCGCGACTCGGTCCACGCGCTGTGCGCGGTGCTGCGGAGCCGGGGGCGGACGCTGGGTGTGGTGACGTTCCTGCGCTCGGGAAGCCGTAGCGCGTTCGAACGGCCGGACGCGATGTACGCGGAGAGCGTGGCGGTCCGGGTCGCCTCGGCAGTGGACCTCGCCCACCTGACAGCCGGCCCGGACGGCGCGGGTCGTGCCGGCCCGTCCGGCGGCTGAGGACGGAGCCGAGTCGCCCGGTCCGGGGTGCCGCTCAGTGCCGGTAGAAGATCCGGTCCCCGTACTCCCGCATCACGCGCCCGTTCCACTCGTGCCCGCCGTCCACGTTCCCCGACCGCAGAAGCGGCGGCTCGATCCCCCGGGCGACGAGTTCCTCCGCGGCGGTGGCCATCATCGCCTGCATCAGCGCACTGGTGACGACCGTCGACGCGGGCGCGAACGGCGCCTCGATCCCGTCCGTCGTCAGTTCCGCGTCGCCGATCGAGATCTTGCTGTCGAGCACGATGTCGCAGTGGTCCCGCAGGAAGCCCCCCGAGGTGTGCCGCGACCGGGTGCCCGTCGCGTACGCGACCGAGGTGACGCCGATGACCGTCAGTCCGAGCGCCCGGGCGTTCTGCGCCATCTCCACGGGCAGGGCGTTGCGCCCGGACAGGGAGATGATCACGAGGAGGTCGCCGGACGTCGCGGGGCTGGAGTCGAGCACGGCGCCCGCGAGACCGTCCACCCGCTCCAGCGCGGAGCCGAGCGTGGCCGGCATGACGTCGACGCCGACGGTGCCGGGGACGGCCAGCAGGTTCATCAGGGCGAATCCGCCCGCCCGGTAGACGACGTCCTGCGCGGCGAGTGAGGAGTGTCCCGCTCCGAAGGCGAAGAGCCGCCCGCCCGCCGCGACCGTGTCGGCGATCGCGGCACCGGCGGCCGCGATGGCGGCGGACTCCTCGTCGCGCACCCGCTCCAACAGGCCGATCGCTGCGTCGAAGAACTGACCGGCGAGCTTGTTGTCGCTCATCGAGGAGGCCTTTCCTACGGGGTGGGGTGTCCGTGCCGCGGATCACGTTGCGGTCTGGACCACTGGGCTGTCAATACCGCTCCGTGGCACCGGCTGTCGCCGCGGCGGCACGGTTGTCGGTCCTATGCGTCAGAATTGGTGCAGGGCCATCGCACGACGACTTCATGTCACAGCATCGAGGGGCACGTATGTCCGGACTGATCGATACAACGGAGATGTATCTCCGCACCATCCTCGAGCTCGAAGAGGAAGGCGTGGTCCCGATGCGCGCCCGGATCGCGGAGCGGCTGGACCAGAGCGGTCCGACGGTCAGCCAGACGGTGGCGCGCATGGAGCGGGACGGGCTCGTCCAGGTCGCGGGCGACCGCCACCTGGAACTGACCGACGAGGGGCGCCGCCTCGCGACGCGCGTGATGCGCAAGCACCGGCTCGCCGAGTGTCTGCTCGTCGACGTGATCGGCCTGGAGTGGGAGCAGGTCCACGCCGAGGCCTGTCGCTGGGAGCACGTGATGAGTGAGGCCGTGGAGCGCCGGGTGCTGGAGCTGCTGCGGCACCCGACGGAGTCTCCGTACGGGAACCCGATCCCGGGCCTGGAGGAGCTGGGCGAGCAGGCGGAGGCCGATCCGTTCCTGGACGAGGGCATGGTGAGCCTCTCCGAGCTCGACCCGGGTGCGGAGGGCAAGACCGTGGTGGTGCGCCGGATCGGTGAGCCGATCCAGACGGACGCCCAGCTGATGTACACGCTGCGACGGGCGGGCGTGCAGCCCGGCTCGGTGGTCAGCGTGACGGAGTCGCCCGGCGGTGTGCTGGTCGGTTCCAGCGGTGAGGCGGCGGAGCTGAACTCCGAGGTCGCCTCGCACGTCTTCGTGGCCAAGCGCTAGGCCCGGCGAAGGCTTCGCCGGGGTCCCTCGGGGCCTCGGCGGGTACGGCCGCGGCGGCCTTGCGATTGCAGTCGCGGATGCAGATGCACGTGCAGAAGTGGACCAGTAAAGCCCGCTTTCTGTTTTCCGTCCGGAATCGCAGCGCCCGGGCGAATCGCGTGCCAGGCTGTGGCCAGGCATATGACCTGAGGGTGTCGGCAGAGCCTGCCGCGCGGTCGGGGAGGGAGCAGGGAATGCGCCCGTCGTACTGGCATGTGCACCGGGAGGTGGCTGCCGCGCTCCCGGACGCCCTGACGGCCGGACGGCACGGGTGGCGTGCCCCGATGGCTCCGTGTGGGCGTGGACCGATGGCTCCCTGTGAGCGCGGACCGATCTGTTCCGGAACAGTGGAAGGCCCCGGCGCCCGAGGGCGCCGGGGCCGGTCCTCCCCTGCGCTGACCTGGAGCCCCGAGCTCTCAAGGTCAGTCCCCGCGGACCCCTGTCCCCGAGCGGTCCGCTTCCCGCAGAAGGTCTCCCCGCAGCGGCGGGCGTCAATCCTGGAGGGCTGTCACTCGAACGTGGGGTGTTACGAGTCGGAACCCGATTTTCGAATAAAGGTTCGATAGTCTGGCGGAGGCGACCACACGGTGATCGAGGACCAGAAGGGGGTGCCAGAACCTATGGTGCGGCGCATTGATGTGACCGGATCCGACGGCGTACGCCTAGCCGCCTGGGATTTCGCCAATCCGCCCAAAGGGCGTGCGGAGGCCGAGCGCGCCCCCGGGATCTTATTGCTCCACGGCCTGATGGGACGTGCCACGCACTGGGCCTCCACCGCCCGCTGGCTCTCCGAGCGGCACCGGCCCGTCGGCCTCGACCAGCGCGGGCACGGCCGCAGCGAGAAGCCGGCCGAGGGCCCGTACACCCGTGACGCGTACGTCGCCGACGCCGAGGCGGCGATCGAACAGCTCGGTCTCGCGCCCGTCACCCTCATCGGACATTCGATGGGCGCCCTCACCGCGTGGCAGCTCGCGGCCAAGCGCCCCGACCTGGTCAAGGCCCTGATCATCTGCGACATGCGGGCCTCCGCACTCGGAGCCGCCTCGCAACGTGAATGGGAGGACTGGTTCGACGCGTGGCCCGTCCCCTTCGCGACCCTCGCCGACGTACGGAAGTGGTTCGGTGAGGACGATCCCTGGGTGGAGCGGCCCAACCCGTCCCGCGGTGAGTTCTTCGCCGAGGTGATGGCCGAGCGGTCCGACGGCTGGCGCCCCGTCTTCTCCCGCCGCCAGATGCTCCGGTCCCGGGCGACCTGGGTCTACGACGCCCACTGGGAGGAGCTGGCGCAGGTCCAGTGCCCCGCCCTGGTGCTGCGCGGCCTCGACGGCGAGCTCGGCCGGGCCGAGGCCCAGGAAATGGTCCGCGTCCTGCCGCGCGGGCAGTACGCGGAGGTGGCCGATGCCGGCCACCTCGTCCACTACGACCAGCCGGAGGGCTGGCGCACGGCGGTGGAACCGTTCCTGGAGCAGCTCGCCGAGGACTTCCGGGACGACAGGGAACATGTCAGCCCCTGACGTCCCACCGCTCCGGGCGGGCCCGGCCCCTCAGCCCTTGCTGACCGCCGTCAGGATCTCCGGGAGCCGGTCCGCCGCACGGGGCGCGGCCAGCCGTACCCCCAGCCACCCGATGAACGCGCCGTACACCGTGCCCACCGGCAGCACCAGCCACAGCCACTCCTGCAGCCCGGCCGTGTGCAGCCAGATCGTCAGCCCGATCACGGGCCCGCAGAGCAGACCGGCCGTCACCATCCCGCCGAGGATGGAGATCCAGGCCAGCCCTCCCTGCCCCGGCGCCACGTTCTTGAACGCGCCGTCCTGCGGGATCGAGTACGGGAACAGCACCGAGGCCATGGCACCCGTCGCCAGCATCCCGCCCAACAGGGCGAACGACAGCCCCAGACCCGCCGGCAGCGTCGCCCAGTCCCCGAGCACCGCCGCGTTCACGACGGTCACCAGAGCCGTGTACGGCAGGGTGATCAGCAGCAGCGCCAGCGCCCGCGCCCGCAGTTCGAGGTAGGCGTCCCGGGTCGAGGAGATCGTCTGCGCCACCATCCAGAAGGCGGAGGTGTCCTGCCCGAACTGGTTGTACATCTGCATGCCGAGCATGCCCGCCGCGAAGGACGCGAGGTAGACCGAGCCGGTCCCCTGGACCGCGTTGAGCACCGGCACGATCAGACCGATCGCCAGTGCCGTCACCCAGGTCGCCTTCGTCTTCGGGTCCCGCGCGATGTACCGCAGACTCCGCTCCATCACCGTCCCCGTACGCCCCTCGGGAAGCAGCGCGAAGAGCCCGGAGCGGCCGGCTTTGGACCGCTTGGAAGCCGGCTCGGCGGCGGCGATCGTGGAACCGTCCGGTGAGGTCATCAGCTTCACCAGGCTCCGCTGCCACAGCCACCCCAGCGCACCCAGGGCGAGCACGGAGAGCAGCAGTTGCGCGACAGCCGTCCCGTACGCCCCCTCGGACGCGGACCCCACCGCGCCGAGTGCCGAGGCCGGCGGCAGCCAGCGCACCACGTCCGCGAGCGGTTCGAGCGAGGACAGCCCGCCGGCCCGGCCCAGACGCTGCGCACCGAAGTTGACGAACTGGATGCCCACCCCGATCACCAGCCCGCTGAGCACCGCGAGATCGCGGCCCTTGCGGGAGGTCAGCAACCGGATGTTCGCCGTCGCGACGGACCGGGCCAGCGCCACGCAGACCAGCAGCATCAGCGGTACGGCGACGACCGCCGTCACCACGGCGGCGGCGCCCCGTGCCACGGCGATCACCGAGCCGAGGGCCAGGGCGAGCGTGAAGAGCGGCCCGATGCCGATCAGTGAGGCCACGAGCAGCGCCCCGATCAGCGGGCGGGGCCGCAGCGGAAGCATGACCAGCCTGCTCGGGTCGAGAGTCTCGTCACCGCTCGGGAAGAACAGCGGCATCACCGCCCAGCCGAGCGCCACCACCGCGGTCATCAGCACCACGAGGGTCGTCGCCTGGGCGTGGCCGCGCAGCGCGACCAGTCCGATCACCTGGCCCACCGCGAGCAGCACGGTGACGACCAGGGACGCGACATAGGCGGCCCGCCGCCCGGACGACTGGCGCAGGCCGTTGCGCAGCAGCGTCAACTTGAGTCGTACGAAGACGGGTACGAGGCCGTGGCCCCCGACGGCCTGGACGGCGGACCCCACGGGTGCGTCGAGCACGGTCATCGGGTACCGCCCAGCCAGTCCAGGGACTCCCCGGTGTTCCGGCTGCCCGCGCCGACCAGTTCGAGGAACGCGTCCTGCAGCGAGGGCGCGTCGCCGCGCACCTCGGCCAGCGTGCCGTGGGCCCGGATCCGGCCCGCCGCCATGACGGCCACCCAGTCGCAGAGCGACTCGACGAGCTCCATCACATGGCTGGAGAAGACGACGGTCGCGCCGGAGCGCGTGTAGCGCTCCAGCACCCCGCGGATGGTCTGCGCCGACACCGGGTCGACGCCCTCGAACGGCTCGTCGAGGAAGAGGACTTCGGGGTTGTGCAGCAGCGCGGCCGCCAGACCGATCTTCTTGCGCATCCCGGTCGAGTAGTCCACGACCAGCTTGTGCTGGGCACCCGCCAGATCGAGCACGTCGAGCAGCTGGGTGGCCCGCTTGTCGACCTCGGCGCCCGGCAGGCCGCGCAACCGCCCCGTGTACGCGAGGAGTTCGCGCCCCGAGAGCCGCTCGAAGAGCCGCAGCCCCTCCGGGAGCACCCCGATCCGGGCCTTCACCGCGACCGGATCCCGCCAGACGTCGTGCCCGCCGACCTCGATCCTCCCCATGTCCGGCCTGAGCAGCCCGGTCACCATCGAGAGCGTCGTGGTCTTGCCCGCACCGTTGGGGCCCACCAGGCCGACGAACTTGCCTGCGGGCAGCTCCAGATCGATCCCGGCGACCGCGATCTGTTCGCCGAAACGCTTCCACAGCCCCTGCACCCGCACAGCGGGGGCACCCACCAACGCGTCAGAGATGTCCGCGTTGTCCGTCACGGTTCCGCTGTCCGCGTCCGCCTGCTCCGGCATGGCACTGCCTTTCGGTATCCCCGCTCCTGGGGACACCCTACGAAAGGCGCGTCCGGGCGTCGGCGGCCTCCCGTGCACAGGCGTAGGCGAGTGGGCTGATGAGCTCCGCGACGTCGGGCAGCCACCGGTTGGTGTGGGTCGGGCGGCGGGCCCACTGCACGGCACCGCGCCCGCCGACACGGGTCGGCGGCCCGGCCACGTAGTGGCCCTCGCCCCGGCCCACGAGGTCGATCGCCGCGGCGTCCCAGCCCAGGTGACCCACGAGCTCGGGTGCCTTGGCGGCGGCGCCGGGCAGCACGAAGAACAGCATGCGGCCGTCGGGGGTACAGGTCACCGGTCCGAGCGTGACGTCCATCCGCTCCATCCGGGCCAGGGCCAGGAACCCGGCGGACTCCGGGACGTCGAGTGCGTCGAAGGCGCGCCCCGTCGGCAGCAGCACCGAGGACTTCGGGTGCTCGGCCCACATCCGGCGTGCGGCCGCGGCGCTGCCGGTGGCCTGCCCGGCCCAGTCGGGCCGGGTGGGATGGGCGCCGGGGGAGGGGCAGGCGGTGTCGCCGCACGAGCAGCGTTCCATCCCCTTCACCGCTTCGAGCCAGGTGCCGGGAAACACGTCCCAGTGCCGCTCCTCCGCGTACCGTGCTGCGGCGTCGAGCAGCTGTTCACCTCGCTGTTGGGGGACCTGTGCGGCTTCCGTCACTCCGATGGGCTCTTCCACGAAGAACACAACTACCGCCGCCACCTGGGGTTACGGGCGTGGCGCGGTGGGACACGGCGGATCGATCCTGCATATGGGGCGCACGGATGCATGGACGGGGGCGCGCGTGAGGCAGTGCACCGATGTGCGGGTAACCACTGCAGGACTGTGCCAACTCGCTACTGCTCGTACCCAATGCAGATGAATATGCGCATTTCTTGTGTATGTGCCGGGCAGTGATCCCTTCATTGATCACTGCGGTCTCAGGGGGAAAAATGGCAGCCAGGCCTCTCGTCGCCCGTCAGCCGAACGAACGGCTCCAGACGCTCATCCAGGAAGCCGCCTGTTCCAACGCGGGCCTCGCGCGCCGCGTCAACATGGTCGGGACGGAGCGCGGACTCGACCTCCGCTACGACAAGACCTCCGTGGCCCGCTGGCTGCGCGGGCAGCAACCCCGTGGCAGGGCGCCGGGAATCATCGCCGAGGCGCTCGGCCGCAAGCTCGGCCGTACGGTCACGATCGACGAGATCGGCATGGCCAACGGCAAGAACCTGGCCTCCGGCGTCGGCCTGCAGTTCGCGCCCACCGTGCTCGGTGCGATCGAGCAGGTCTGCGAGCTGTGGCGCAGCGACGTGGGGCGCCGCGACATGCTGTCCGGATCGGCCGTGGCCGCCTCGGCGCTGGTCGAGCCCAGCCGCGACTGGCTGATCACGGGTGCCGACCCCCAGGTGGGGCGGACGGCGGGGGCCCGGGTGGGCATGGCGGACGTGGCGGCGGTCCGGGCGATGACGACCGCGCTCGTCGACCTCGACCACCGTTTCGGCAGCGGACATGTGCGGCCCGTCCTCGTGCACTACCTCAACAGCGTGGTTTCGGGGCTCCTTTCGGGGGCGTACCGCGAGTCCGTCGGCCGGGAGCTGTTCGGGGCGGCCGCCCGGCTCACCGAACTCGCCGGGTACATGGCGGTCGACACCGGCCAGCCGGGGCTGGCCCAGCGGTACTACATCCAGGCGCTGCGCCTCGCCCAGGCCGCGGGCGACCGGGCGTACGGCGGCTATGTGCTGGCCGCGTCGATGAGTCATCTCGCGGCCCAGCTCGGCAATCCGCGCGAGATCGCCCAGCTGGCACGGGCGGCGCAGGAGGGGGCGCGGGGCCGGGTGACGCCGCGTGCCGAGGCGATGTTCCACGCGGCGGAGGCCCGGGGGCACGCGCTGATGGGGGACGCCCGCACCTGCCAGGTGGTGGCGGGCCGGGCGTTGACGGCGCTGGAGCAGGCGGACCCCGGCACCGGCGACGACCCGTCCTGGATCGCCCACTTCGACGCGGCCTACCTCGCCGACGAGTTGGCGCACTGCCACCGCGACCTCGGGCAGGCGGAGCCGGCCGCCCGCAGGGCGAAGGAGGCTCTCGCGGCTCTCCCCGCGTCCCGTACCCGCCGCCGGGGGATCGGGCTGGTGCTGCTGGCCACCGCGCAGGTGCAGCAGCGCGAGGTGGAGCAGGCGTGCCACACGGGGCTGCGGGCGATGGAGCTCCTGGGCACCGTGCGCTCCAGCCGGGGTGCGGAATATCTCGATGACCTCAAGCAGCGGCTCCTGCCGTACGGGGAGACTCCCGCGGTCCGGGAGTTCGGCGCCCGGATGGAGCTTCAGGCCGCCTGAGCTGCCGATTCTTCGAGTCGGCCATGAACAGCGCCGGAGGCGCGCTGCGTGTTACCGGCTGTGTGAAGGGGTGGTGAGCGCTCCTGGGCGCTTGGCGTGGGGCGGCAGCCACCCGATAGCGTGAGCCGACGATTCCATAGGTTCACACGTAGGAGTCCCGGTGACGCAGAGCGGACAGGGTGACGAACGGCAGCTCCCTGCTGTACGGCCCGCGCACGAAGGTGTCGTGCTGCCCGCGGAGGGCGGTGCCCCCTGGACCGCGGGAGGGCCCGCAGGAGGCCCGGCGGCCGACCCGGTCGCGCCCGCGGGCGGGCAGCCGTGGGGCCAGCCCTGGGGGCCGCAGGACGCGCACCAGGACGGCCCGGTCCCCGGGCAGCTCCCGCCGGAGCAGCACCAGCCGGGCGCGTACGCACCGCAGCACGGGCAGTACCAGCCCCAGCAGCAGTACGCCGCCCCGCAGGACCCGTACGCGCACCGGCAGGACCTGTACCAGCAGCCGTACGCCCAGCCCCTCCCGCCGGAGGCCGTACCGGGAGCGGGCGGGGACGCGGACGCCACGCAGTACATCGCGCCCGTCCCCGGGGGACCCGGTCCCGGCGGTCTGCCGCCCGAGCGTCCCGCCGAGTCCACCCAGTACCTGGGACAGACGTCCCAGCCCGCCCAGGCGGGCGACGCGGACGCGACCCAGTACATACCGCCGGTTCCCGGCGGAGCTCCGTACGGCATACGGCCCGGGGCCCCGGGCGACCGCCAGCCGCCCGCGGAGTTCGACAGCCTGTTCCGCAGCGAGGAGCCCGCGGGCGCCACGCAGCAGATGCCCCGCTTCGACGCCGGGCAGCAGCAGCCGCGTCACCAGCAGCCCGGCCGGCCCTACCAGGGCGCGCACGGGCAGCCGCAGCCGCCGCAGGCCCAGCAGCCTTTCCAGCCGGGCGTGCAGGGCCCGCAGGAGCCGCCGGAGCACCAGAGACGCGGAGGGCAGGGCGGACGGTCCTCACACATCAAGCTGATCGCCGCGGTCGTCGTCGGCTGTGCCGTCATCGGGCTCGGTGCGGGAGCGCTGATGAGCGGTGGCGACGAGGACGGCAAGGACGACAAGCAGCCGGTGGCCGCGCAGAGTTCACCCGCCGCCGGGGATCCGACCGCGAAGGCGGCCGACCCGGCGGAGCCGCAGGCCCAGGCGCTGGACAAGCTGCTCGCCGACAGCAACAACAGCCGTGCGGCGGTGATCGGCGCGGTGGAGAAGATCAAGAGCTGCCGGGCACTGGACCAGGCGGCCGCCGACCTCAAGGGCGCCGCTGCGCAGCGGCGCGATCTGGTGACCCGGCTCGAGGGGCTCTCCGTCGACCAGCTGCCGGCCAACGCGGAGCTGAAGTCCTCGCTGACGAAGGCCTGGCAGGCGTCCGCGGAGGCCGATGACCACTACGCCGCCTGGGCAGGCCAGGCGAAGAACAAGAAGGTCTGCAAGGGCGGCAGCGCCAGGTCGACCGACGAGAAGGCCAAGGCCGACGCGTCCAGCGGCGAGGCCACTCTCGCTAAGCGCGAGGCCTCGGGTCTGTGGAACACCATCGCTCAGAAGTACGGCCTGACCAAGCGCGCCCCCACCCAGCTCTGACGGGCGGTACCTAGGCCCCCGGCTCCTCGGCCGGGGGCACGTCGGCCGTGCGTCAGAACCTCCGTCGCGCGTCCATCAGGGTCTCCGTGACGTCCACGAAGCCCTTCTTCTGGGCGACCAGCCGTCCTTCGCGTACCACCTGGAACGTCACCTGCCTGTTGACGATGCGCGGATACCCGGGCGAGCCGATCGTGTCCGCCCAGCGCCAGCGCAGGACCGGTGTCAGGCCGCCGGTGTCCACTTCGGCGCCCCGGTTGAGGGCGACCGCCAGGCTGCTCGCCGTGATCTCCGGCCGGTCCATCGCCTCGATGACCTTCCTGAGCGCGGTGTACGCGATCCACGTCGTCTGCACACCGGTGTCCTCGGGGTCGATCCGGTTGTCGCCGAAGGCGTACTTCTCGATCACGCCCCGCATCTCGTCCCAGCGGCCGTCGCCCGAGTCCGGGTACCAGCCGGTGACGTACGCGCCCTCGAAGGGGCTGTTCCGGCCGCCCGTACGGTCGATGAGCGGCTGCCCGATGCTGCCGAGCACGGAGGAGATGCGGACCTCGCTGTCCTCCGGCTCGAGGCGGCGGAACGAGTCGAAGAACGTCTCCGTGCGCTTGCCCAGCACCGCGGTCACACAGCCGTCGCCCGCCTGCTGGAGAGCCTTGGACGCCTGCGAGTCGTACGACGTGGCCCCCTCGGGAGCCCTGATGTCGTAGGACGCGGGCCGGTCGGCTTTGGTGAGGCTCGAGTCGAGGAGCGAGGGCATGCCGTCACCGACCAGTGAGTCGGGCCGTACGAGCGACACCTTGTCGCACGTGGCCGCCAGCTGCTGCCCGTTGCCCGCGAGCAGGGCCGACTGGCCGCCGTTGACCGGGTAGGAGAGATAGCTGACGAACTCGTCGGCCGAGGCGCCGTAACCGCCGATGTACGGGATCCCGGCGGCCTCCAGGGGAGCCAGGAAGGACCGGCCGTACCTGCTGTACGAACCGACGACCGCGGCCACGTTCTCGTCGACCGCTCGACGGGCGCACTTCGCCGCGCCGCGCGAGGTGTCGTCCTCGTTGCAGGTGATCACCCGCAGCTCGTGCCCGTCGATCCCGCCCTGCTCGTCGATCCAGCGGCCGTAGGTCCTCGCCATGGCCGGCATGCCCGCCATGTTCACCGAGTCGGCCCCGGTCGTGTCGGGGGCCCAGGTCATGACGGTGACGGGCTCCCTGGAGCCCCCCGAGACTCCAGGGATCACCCCGCAGCCGGATATCAGCAGCGCCCCTGCCGCCGCCGTACACGTGAGGATTTTGTAGGGGCGGGGGGAGGTGGGGCGTCGCCATCCGGTCATGTGCATGAACTTTTCCGCGCCCGGGGTAACGCCGCAGTGTGCTCCGTTCAACGCTCGGTGACGTCAAGGTGAATTGCGGGGGGCAGTGTGCACACGGGCGAAGGGAACGTACGATCGACAACCGTGCAGCAAGGTTCGGAGAACACCTCCCGTCGCGGCCGTCGCTCCTCCACCATGGGCGACATGCCGCTCAACGACATGCCGTGGTGGCGCTGGCGCTGCAATGTGCGCTCGGCGCTGCACATGCTCTCCGACCCCGTCTTCCACCACGAGTGCTGGCTGGCCGGCCGGGAGGGGTACGGCGACGTCACCGACGCCGTGTACCGCCTGGTCGAGGACACCTGGCTGGACAACTGGTCCGCCGAGAAGTACGTCGGGACGATCTTCCGCGACTCGGCCGAGGCCGCCCTCGTGGACGTCGCCGCGCTGCGGGTGCTGCGCATCATGCACCAGGTCGGCGCGGACGCTCCCGTCTCCGTCTACCTGGAGCACCAGGGCTGGCCCGACGCCGTCGCGGCAGCTCGCGAAGCCCATGTGATGCTCGCCACGAACGACGCGGAGGACCCGGACATTCCGCCGCGTTCCCTGGACGTGCTCCGCATCATGACCAGATCGGCCTGACCCGCGAAGGGTGTGGCACCCTACGGGAATGACCGCGCCGCAGCCTGCCGAATCCGTCCCCGCCGCTGCCTCGGACGCCTTTGCCGAGCAGTACGTCCTCACGCTCTCGTGCCCCGACAAACAGGGCATCGTGCACGCCGTGTCGAGCTATCTCTTCATGACCGGCTGCAACATCGAGGACAGCCAGCAGTTCGGCGACCACGACACCGGTCTCTTCTTCATGCGGGTCCACTTCTCCGCGGACGTCACGGTGAACGTGGACAAGCTGCGGGCCAGCTTCGCCGCGATCGGCGACTCGTTCCGGATGGACTGGCAGATACACCGCTCCTCCGACCGCATGCGGGTCGTGCTGATGGTCAGCAAGTTCGGGCACTGCCTCAACGACCTGCTCTTCCGGTCCGGTATCGGGGCGCTTCCGGTCGAGATCGTGGCCGTCGTCTCCAACCACACGGACTTCGCCGAGCTCGTCGCCTCGTACGGCATCCCGTTCCGGCACATCCCCGTGTCCAGGGAGAACAAGGCGGACGCCGAGGCGCAGCTCCTCGAGCTCGTACGCGGTGAGAACGTCGAGCTGGTCGTCCTGGCCCGCTACATGCAGGTGCTCTCCGACGACCTCTGCAAGCAGCTGAGCGGCCGGATCATCAACATCCACCACTCCTTCCTGCCGAGCTTCAAGGGCGCGAAGCCGTACCACCAGGCCCATGCGCGCGGTGTGAAGGTGATCGGTGCGACGGCTCACTACGTGACGGCCGACCTCGACGAGGGGCCGATCATCGAGCAGGAGGTCGAGCGCGTGGGGCACGGCGTCACGCCGGACCAGCTCGTCGCCGTCGGGCGCGACGTGGAGTGCCAGGCGCTGGCACGCGCGGTCAAGTGGCACGCCGAGCGGCGCATCCTGCTCAACGGCCGCCGTACGGTGGTCTTCGCCTAGGGCCTCCCGTTCGGACCGTGCCCCGGTTCACAGCCGGCTGAGGGACGCCGCGGCGAACAGGACGTCGCGGATCGCCTCGCGGTCGCCCTCCTGCCCCGCAGCGGCTTCCACCGGCGGGACATGTCCGGCGACCAGCCGGCAGAACTCCACGCCGTCGAGCGCGACCTGCGCGACCGTGTGGTCGGGGGAGCCGACGGCGGCCGGTGAGTCCAGCGCGATGTACCAGTTGCCACCGCCCCGGCCCTCGACCTCCAGGTGGAGAGAGCGGCCCGGGGATCCCGCCGTGACCAGCTGCCGGGCGGGCGCGGCCAGCCCGGCGCGGCGACGGCCCGCGAGGGTGGCGGGCAGCAGCCGGGCCGCCAGGTCGATCATCCGGTGGAGATGGGCGGCGGCGGGCGGCTCGTACGGGTAGTCCACCGCGTCCGCGATGTCGCCACCGTGCACCCAGCACTCGAAGGCCCTCTCCAGGAGCGAGTCCTGCAGCGGCAGGGCGAAGTCCCCGTACGGAACGGACTGCTCCGCGACACCGCGGCCGGCGAAGGACACCGTACGGATGAGGGTGTGGCTCTGGTCGCGCCAGGGTTCACGGACGGCCCGCGTGAGAGGCCTGAAAGCGGCTGACCAATATGTTTCGGTGCGCTCGGTCGGCGACAGGGGCTTCACACCGGTTCCGAGCGGGTCGTCGAGGCCGAGAGCCGTGGAGACCAGACCGTCCACGGCCATCAGGTGGGCGATCACCCCGGCGACCGTCGTCTTGCGGTTGATCTGGCGCTCGTCCTCGAACCACTTCAGCCGGACCGGCGCATGCCACTCGGAGTCGCCGAAGTCCCGGAGCAGGGCGTCGAGCCTGGCGGTCTCCGCGTCGTAGGCGGCGGCCCAGGCAGGAACCGGGATCTTCGCCGGGCGGCGGCCCAGACAGCCCTCCAGGACCCTCCCCCGGAGCATCGGGTCCAGGTCCAGGCTCACGTCGCTGTGCAGGAGCCCCACGGCGTCGCGCAGCCGCAGAGCCTCCTCCGCGCAGGGGGCGCACGCGGTGAGGTGGTCCTCGACCGCCGCGGTCTCCTCGGCCGAGCAGGCGGACAGGGCCCAGGCACCGAGAAGGGACTTGAGCACCTTGTGGGAGAGGACCGGGGGAGCGGGCTCGGGGGTCATCGACGCGAGGCCCTCGCTGTCGTCCGCGGCAGCCCGTGGTCCGGGTATGCGCCGCGCACCCAGGTTCTCCCCGTCCCGGCCGTTCCCGCCGCCGCCCCCGGTCACAGTGCCCGCCCGTATCCGGGCGGCGAGAAGCCTTCCAGCGGGCGGGTGTTGGCGGTGGAGAGCAGCTGCAGCCCCAGGCGCAGCCGGCGCCGGGCCTCGTCCCCGGTGACACCGAGGTCGGCCGCGGTCTGCCGGTAGTCCCGGCGCTGGATGTACGCGAGCTCCAGCGCGGCGCGCAACGACGCGGGCATCGACGCGACGATGTAGTCGGCGCGGGCCGCGGCGGTGGCCCTGCGCACCCGCTGCTCCAGCTCGTCCGCGGACAGGGCGCCGTCCTCGCCGTCGGAACCGGTCCCGTCGTGCGCCCTGCGGAGCCACTGCACGGAACGGTTGTGGGTCAGGCGCGTCACCCAGGACCTCATCGAGCCCTGTTTGGGGTCGTACGCGTCGGGGTTCTCCCAGACGTAGCCGAACACCTCGCGGGTCACCACGTCCGCGGCGTCCTCGTCGTCGATCATCCGGTGGGCCTGGCTGTGGACGAGCGCCGCGAACCGGTCGTAGAGCTCGCCGAGAGCCGCCGCCTCGCCGCGCGCCAGCCGCTGTTGCATCCGGCGGTCCCAGCGGGGTGGTGCGTCCTTCGCCATCGAGCCCCCAGCCCTGTGCCCCTCGTCACGTCGAATGTAGTGGGCGCCGTCGGCCGGGCACGCACCTTTCCGCCAAGTACGTCCCTCGAGTGGCGCCGGATGATAGGGAATACGTCACGCGTTGCCGTTTCCGGGCAGGGTAAACGGACTTCAAGTGATCATTTCTGGATGAAACCCGCACCGGCCCCGTGAGCAGGCCGGTGTTTCACGGGCGGGGTACGGGGGCAGCCGCGAGGAGGAACGGAAACTTCCGCATCCTCGGGATCCCCAGGAACCAGGAACGAGAGGCCCAGTCGCGTGACGCTGAAGGTGGACGAGACCGAGCAGGGCGAGTGGACCGTGCTGCGGATCCGGGGCGAACTCGATCTGGTGACCTCACCCGTCGTACGTCAGTCCGTCCACGGGGCGGTGGCCGAGGGGCAGCACGACGTGGTCCTCGACCTCTCGGGCGTCCTCTTCTGCGACTCCAGCGGTGTCGGCGTGCTGATCGCCTCCCGCCGCCTGATGAAGTCCTGCGGCGGCCGGCTGCGGCTCATCCTCCCTGCCAGGGGCGCCGAGGACGGCTCGCACGTCAACAAGGTGCTCGGCGCCCTGGGGGTGCGCCGCCTCTTCGAGGTCTACCCCGACGCCGAGGCCGCCACGGACGAGGAATCCCGGCCCCTCACGGCGTGACCTTTCGAGTTAAGACCAGGTTGTAACACCGGCTGGGGGCTTTAGTGACACGTGACGCCGTTCGGCGTCGTACGCTCCCCGCATGGACAGCGCAGAGTACGAGCGCAAGATCGCGCACCGCTTCGCCGCCTTCGACCAGGACGGCAACGGCTACATCGATCGCGCCGATTTCAACGCCGCGGCATCCCGTCTGCTCACCGAATTCGGTACGACGGCACGCTGCGACAAGGGGCAGGCCCTCTATACGGGCGCCGAGGCCTTCTGGCAGGGCATGGCGGGCATCGCCGATGTGGACGGGGACCAGCGTGTCACCCGTGAGGAGTTCGTGGGCGGGGCCGTGAAGCGGCTGCGTGACAACCCCGAGCGCTTCGCGGAGATCGCCCGCCCGTTCCTGCGCGCGGCGATCGCCGTCGCCGACGGCGTGCAGTCCACCGGCTCGACGTCCGCCCCTGTGGCGGCCGTGGAGCGGGCCCTGCGGGTCCTCGGCGCGGAGGACGCGGTCGCGGGCGTCGCCGCCCGGAGTCTGGACGCCGACGGGGACGGCCGGATCGCCGAATCGGACGCGGTCGCCGCGTTCTCCGCGTACTTCACCGTGATCGAGCCGGACGCGTAGGACCTCGCTCAACACGCCCAACCGCACAAGCAGTTCGCGGCGGGCCCGCCGCAACGACCGCGGCGGGCCGGCCGGGGGGCCCGGGCTGGTGGGGGGCGGAGCGGGAGCGTGCGGGCGGCGGAGTGCGGTGTGACGCAGCGCAGCCGATACCGGGTTGTGTCCTGGTGCGACTCGTCACCGGGCGGAGTCGGCCACCCGGCTCGGGTACGCTCCGTTGGATGCGAGTGGTTCTGGAACCAAGGGATCCGGATGCGGCCTGTGCGGCTGTTCCGGGCCGGGAACGGTGCCCTGCTCCTGACCCACGGAGATGTGCCGGGCCTGCCGGGGAGCCAGCTCCCTCGGCGCCGACGCGCTCCTGTTCGACTCTCCGCAGCGTGCGTCGCACAGTATGCACCACGCGTACTCCTTCGCGCTGGAATATGCCCGAAGCGCTTGTTGCGGTGACTGTACGTCAACCATGCTGTCTCGCAGGGGAGTCACGTTCCGTGACCCTGAGGAGGCGCGAGGCGATGTGTCCGCCGGTTCGGATGGTGTGAGCGGTGCAGGTGCTTCAGGTTCAGCTGGAGGTCGGGCCGGATCCCGCAGAGGTGGGGAGGGCCCGCAGATGGGCGCGGTCGCGGCTGGTCGGGTCCGGAATAGAGGACGATGAGCCGCTCGCCGAGACGCTCATCCTGCTGATCTCGGAGCTCGTCACGAACGCGGTGGTCCACACGGGCTGCCCGGCCGTGCTGCGGATGCTGTTCGGCTCCTCGGGATCGAGCGGGACCGTCCGGGTCGAGGTGGCCGACACCAGCTGCCGTCCTCCTCAGCCGCGTCACGCCGAGGGCGAGGACACCAACGGCCGCGGCCTGGAGCTCGTCGACGGCCTGGCGGATCGATGGGGCTGGCTGCCGGAGGGCGCCGGGAAGCGGATCTGGTGCGAGATCGACCGGGGTGGCCCCGTGATGATCCCGGTGATCCAGGAACAGTCGGGCGACCTCGCGCAAGGGGCGCGTCTCTGAGGACGGCGACGGGCTCTAGCGCCTCTGCCCGGGGACCGTCGAGCGGAACGTCCGCCGGTACACCGTCGGTGACACCCCCAGCGCCGCCTGCACATGCTGCCGCAGGGACGTGGCCGTACCGAACCCCGCGTCCCTTGCCACCTGGTCGACCGACAGGTCCGTGGACTCCAGCAACTGCCGTGCCCGCTCGACCCGCTGCTGGGTGAGCCACTGCCCCGGACTGATACCGACCTCCTCACGGAAGCGGCGGGTGAACGTCCGTACGCTCATCGACTCCTGGTGCGCCAGATCGCGGAGCAGGATCGGCTGGTCGAGCCGGCCGAGCGCCCAGGCGCGCGCACCGGTCGTCGTCGCGAACTGTGTCTCGGGGACGGGCCGCTGGATGTACTGGGCCTGGCCTCCGTCGCGGTGCGGGGGGACGACGGTGCGGCGGGCGACGTCGTTGGCGACGGCGCTGCCGTGGTCGCGGCGCACGATGTGCAGGCAGAGGTCGATGCCGGCGGCGACCCCGGCGGAGGTCAGGACGTCGCCGTCGTCGATGAACAGGACGTCCGGATCGACGCGGACGTTCGGGAAGAGCCGCTGGAAATGGTCGGCGGCCGACCAGTGCGTGGTGGCGGGGCGGCCGTCGAGGTACCCGGCGGCGGCCAGGACGTAGCCCCCCGTGCAGATGGAGACCATCCGTGTACCCGGCCTGATGTACGCGAACGCGGCGGCGAGCTCGTCGGTGAGCCTGCCCTCCGAGTACACCGGGCCGAGCTCGTAGGAGGCGGGGACGACGACCGTGTCCGCGGTGGCCAGGGCCTCGGGGCCGTGCTCGACGACGATGCTGAAGTCCGCGTCGGTGGCGACCGGGCCGGGCGCGCGGACGGAGCAGGTCACCACGTCGTACAGCTTCTTGCCCCGGTTGAGGGGCTCGGAGCTCAGTGAACGGCCGAAGATCCGCTGGGGAATGCCCAGTTCGAAGGGGAGCAGCCCGTCCAGGGCGAGCACGACGACGCGGTGCGGCATGCGGATTCCTCTCCCACGGGCTGGCTTGCTGCGACCTTAAGCTGATAGGTCTCCTCGACGTGAAGGAAAAGTCGGCGGGCCCCGCGTTCATTCCCTCGGTGGCCGGTCCCCGGGCGGTGGCGGCTGCGGCGGCCCTCGTGACGGTGGCGGCGGGGCTCGGCGTGCGGTCCGTGGCGGGCGGCGAGTTCGCGAAGTACGCGGGGGACGCGCTGTACACCGTGCTGGTCCACGCCCTCGTCCTGTTCCTGATGCCCCGGGTGCGGCCGCTGACGGCCGCGGGGTCGGCCCTCGCGTTCAGCTGGGCGGTCGAAGCGGCGCAGCTGACGGGGGTGCCGGCGGAGCTGTCCGAACGGAGCACGGTGGCCCGGCTGGTGCTGGGCTCGACGTTCAACGCCCCAGACCTGCTCTGGTACGTGGTGGGAGCGGCCCTGGCGTGGGCCCTGCACACCGCGTACTGGAACAGGTCCGGCGCCTGACCACCGGCCGGTGGCCCGATCCCTGCGAAGGGTGTCTGCCCAGCCACTCGTACGGGGGTCGCGGCCCCCGGATGCTGACTGCGTGACACAGACAACCGAAAGCGCCGCCAGGGACGACGACCGTCGGACCGCTCCCGCCGATGCCCCCCGCCGTTCCTCCCGCCCACGCGTCCACCGGGCGTGGATCGTGGCCGCCGTCACCTTCGTGACGATCATCGGCGGGGCTGCCTTCAACTCCCTGCCCGGCCTCCTCATCGACCCCCTCCACACGGAGTTCGGCTGGTCGCGCGGGGAGATCGGACTCGCCGTCTCGATCGACATGGCGCTGTACGGGCTGACCGCGCCGTTCGCCGCCGCCCTCATGGACCGGTTCGGCATCCGCCGGGTCGTGGTGGTCGCGCTGAGCGCGGTGGCCGCCGGCGCGCTGGCGAGCGTCTGGATGACGGCGTCCTGGCAGCTGATGATCTACTGGGGCCTGCTCGTCGGCCTGGGCACCGGCTCGATGGCCATGGCCTTCTCGGCCACCGTCACCAACCGCTGGTTCGTCGCCCGCCGGGGTCTGGTCACCGGCATCCTCACGGCGGCCGGCGCCTCCGGCCAGCTGGTCTTCCTCCCGCTGTGCGCCTGGATCGTGGACGAGCACGGCT
Organism: Streptomyces sp. NPDC059499; assembly: GCF_042749285.1. Lineage (NCBI taxonomy): Bacteria > Bacillati > Actinomycetota > Actinomycetes > Kitasatosporales > Streptomycetaceae > Streptomyces > Streptomyces sp. NPDC059499. The sequence goes on along the minus strand of NZ_JBHYTT010000001.1, from coordinate 920,147 downwards.
GGCGGCCGGCCTCGGTGACGGTCGCGCTGGCCGCGCTCGTCGTCGTCCCGTTCGTCTGGCTGCTGATGCGGGACCACCCGGCCGACGTGGGCCTCGCCCCGTACGGCGGTTCGTACGTGGAGAAGCCGGCTCCCGCGGTGGGTGCGGCGACCCGTACCGTGCGGGTCCTGCTCGACGCGGCCCGCACGGGGCCGTTCTGGCTGCTGGCCGGCTCGTTCGCGATCTGCGGTGCCTCCACCAACGGCCTGATCCGCACCCACTTCGTGCCCTCGGCCCACGACCACGGCATGGAGATCACCGCGGCGGCCTCGCTGCTGGCGGTCATCGGGATCTTCGACATCATCGGCACGATCTTCAGCGGCTGGCTCACGGACCGCTTCGACGCCCGCAGACTGCTCGCCGTCTACTACGCGCTGCGGGGCATCTCGCTGCTGTTCCTGCCGATGCTGATGGCACCGGTCGTGCACCCTCCGATGATCTTCTTCATCGTCTTCTACGGTCTGGACTGGGTCGCCACGGTTCCGCCGACCCTTGCCCTGTGCCGGGAGCACTACGGCGAGGACAGCGCGATCGTCTTCGGCTGGGTCCTGGCCTCGCACCAGGTGGGCGCCGCTCTGGTCGCGTTCCTGGGGGGCGTCGCACGGGACGTGTTCGGTTCGTACGACGTGGTCTGGATCGCGTCGGGGGCGCTGTGCGCGTCGGCCGCGCTGATGGCGCTGGTGATCCGGCGGAAGCCGGCCGACCGGCCCGGGACTCTTACCGTTCCCGCCTGATCCCCGCCCGGAGGGGGCCGCTACCGTTCGGTTTCTCGGCCGAGGGGTGGGGCGTATGCGGAAAGCGGGTTCTTCCGGGCCGATCGTGCCCGATGGCACGGCGGCGATGCTGGTCTGTGCCGCGCAGTTGGGGGCGCTGCTCACCGGCTGGCTTGCCGTGCAGCTCGGCCGGACCGACGAGTACGGGAGGCCGGCCTACGCGCCGCTCGGGCTCCTGTGTGTGCTCGTGTTCGGTCCGCCGCTGCTTCTGGTCCTCGGGGCGCTGCACACCTTCGTCATGACGACGCCGGTCGCGCTCGCGGCCGACGCGGCCGCCCGCCGCGGGGCCGGCCCCCTGTGGCTGTGGCAGTGCGTGTGCGTCGCCGCGTCGGGCGCCCTGTACGCGGCGGCGATCGCCGCGGCCGGTGCTCCGTACCTGTCCACCTGGGCCTGGATCTCGGCGAGCGGTGCCCTGCCGCTGCTGGGCGTCGCGTGGTTCCGCAGGGCCCAGCAGCGGCGGGGCCGGCCGTACAGCCGGGGCGCTGTGTGGTTCCGGGTGCTGTCCGCCGGGTTCCTGCTCACCGGGACCGTGGTGGTGGCCTGTTGCGTCGCGCTCGCCACCGGGCTCGTCGGCGCGTACGAGGCCCCGCGCCCCGCGGAGGGGGCCATGCGCGGCGTCTGGACGAGCGAGGACGGACGGGCCGAGGTCCGTCTGCGCGGGGGCGGGGGCGCGGAGTTCTCCGGAGTGCCGTACGAGGGCTGGGACCGGGAGGGCCGATGCGACGGCACGGGTACATGGCGGTACGTCCCCAGGGACGGCGCCGTCAGGGGGACGGTCGATTTCGACGTCGCCGGAGAGGACTGTCGGCTCGGTGCGTGGACGGTGGGCGGAACCGCCGAAAGGCCGGAGCTGTACGCCCTGTTCGGCGATCCGGACGCGGGGGACGTCCGGATCCTGGTCAAACAGGCCTCCCCCTGAGGGCCCGTCGGGTGTCCGCGTCCGCCCGATCGGAGGTCGCCCGACAGGCCCGGAGGCGCGTTGCTCCAGCCGTCAGCCTGTGCGGGCCAGGCGCCCGGCGATCTTCCGTGCGTCCAGGGCCATTTCGCGGAGGTTACCGCTGATCGGATTGGTGAACCCGGTGAAGTAGAGGCCGGGTGCCTGCCGCGGGGTGCGGGCGCCGTGCACCACGGGGCGACCGCGGGCGTCCAGTACGCCGAGGTGGCCCACCAGGTCCTCCAGGGCCCGCCGGTAACCGGTCGCGGCGATCACCGCCTCCGGGGTGATCCGGGTTCCGTCGGCCAGCACCACCGTGTCCTCGTCGAAGGACTCGACGGCCGCCACGGGGACCACCCGGCCGCGCTTCACCGCGTCGATCAGGCCGACGTCCTGGACCGGGATCGCGCCCTCCTTGACCCGGGAGTACAGGCCCGTGTCCGGGCGGGGCAGGCCCTGCCCGGACAGGTCGGGGACGGAGATGCGGTACATCAGGCGCCCGGCGCGGTCGACCAGCCGGACCGGCAGCCTGCGGACCAGGACGGCGGTCGCCTGCGCGGGCCAGCCCGCCGTCGAGCGGCGCACGATGTGCGGCGTGGTGCGCACCGCGATCCGTACCCGGGAGGCGCCGCCCTCCACGAGGTCCACGGCGATCTCCGCCCCCGTGTTGCCGATGCCGGCGACGAGGACGTCCCGGCCCGCGTACGGGGCCGGGTTGCGGTACTCCGCGGCGTGCGTCAGTTCGCCGGTGAAGGTGTCCGTGCCGGGCCAGTCCGGTGTCCGCGGAGTGTGGTTGAAGCCGGTGGCCACGACCACGGCCCGTCCGGTCAGTACCCGTCCGCCGGTCGCGGTCAGCTGCCAGCCGGTTCCGTCGGCGGCCGGGTCGATCCGGTTCACCTCGACGCCGGTCACCACCTCCAGCTCGTGGTGCTCGGCGTACTTCTCCAGGTAGCGCACCATGTCCTCGCGCGAGACCCAGCGTCCGAACCGGCGCGGCATCGCCAGCCCCGGCAGGGCCGACCAGCGCCGGGTGGTGTGGAGGTGCAGCCGGTCGTAGTGGCGGCGCCAGGACGCCCCGACGCCGCCGGACTTCTCCAGCACCACGGCCCGTACGCCCTGTTCCCGCAGGGTCGCCGCGACGGCGAGGCCGCCCGGCCCACCGCCGATCACGTAGACCGGCCGGCCGTCGGTGCGGTCGATGGAGGAGGGGAGAACGGGGCCACCGGCGGTGGATGTGCTGTCTGACATGCTTCGGAGCGTAATCCGGAGTTCACTTGATGGGTCTCGGTCAAGACCGGAATCGGTTGCGAATTGATCACGGATGCGTGGTTGCTGTGTGCTCAGGGGCTGATTCCGGCCGTGGCCGCACACAAGCGTTCACAGCGCGGGTGCGGTGACTACGGCCAGAGCAGTTCGCGGGTCCATGTGCCGCCGGCCTCCCGGCGGTAGCGCAGCCGTACGTGCCGCCGCTGCGCGTCGCCCTGGAAGAACTCCGCCTCATGGGGCTCGACCACATAGCGCGTCCAGGTCTCCGCGACCGCGTCCGGTTCGGCGCGGGCGCGTTCCCAGGCGGCCTCGGAGGCCTTGACGAGGTCCTCGTACGAGGTGAGCACCTCACTCTGCGAACCGGTCAGCGCGGCAGCCAGCGCGCCGGTCGACCGGGCGTGCAGATCGGCCAGGCTCTCCGCGCGCCCCACGGGGGTGACCGTGCCCCGTACCCGGATCTGGCGCCCCTGTGCGGGCCAGTAGAAGTTGAGGGCGGCGTGCGGGCGGGCCGCGAGCTGGCGGCCCTTCTCACTGGTGGAGTGGGTGGCGAAGTGCCAGCCGCGCTCGTCCGCGTCGTGCAGCATCAGCGTCCGCACATCGGGCCGGCCCTCGGCGTCCACGGTCGCCAGCGTCAGGGTGTGCGGCTCCGCCTGCCCGGCGGCCACGGCCTCGGCGAACCAGGCGTGGAAGAGGGCGAGGGGATCGGCGGGTGCGGTGGACGGATCGAAGCGGGGGAGGGTGACGTCCCAGACGCGCTGGGCGTGGAGCAGGTCGCGGAAGGCTTTCTGTGCATCGCTCATGGGTCCATTCCATCGCCTCGCGGGGCCGTCCGCCCGGTGGGTTCGGGAACGCCGACGGCGGACCACGTGGGGAGTGGTCCGCCGTCGGTGAGACAGGACGTGGGGCGCCACGGGGTGACCGCGGGTGCCCGGCGTATGTGGGGGGTCCTGGCAGGCGCCTACCTGACCGGCTTCTTGCCGGTGATACCGAGATGTACCAACAGGGCGAGGTTCGGCCGGAGTTCGGCCTGCTTCACGCCCCAGGTGGTGAAGCCCTTCTGGTGCGAGGCGACCGCGGCCAGCATCACGACCATGGAGCCCGCCACCGCGGCGGGGCTGACGTCCTTGTCGACCTTGCCCTTGGACTGGAGCTCCTTGACCGAATCCGTCAGGGAGTTGGTGACCGAGTTCAGGATCTTCATACGGATCTTGTTGAACCGCTTGTCGCCCTCGGCCGCACCGAGGTCGACGACGCGGAGGATCGCGTCGTTGCGCCGCCAGAAGTCGAGGAATCCCTCGACGAGTTCTTCGGATGTCTGCCAGCCGGCCTTGCCGATCCAGGAGCGGCCGGCGACCAGTTCGGTCAGGCCGGCACCCTCCTTGGCCATTTCCTCGGCGACTTCGAGGACGGCGCCCTCGACGTCGGGGAAATACTGGTAGAAGGTCGCGGGTGAAGTCCCAGCCTTGCGGGCCACGTCGATGACTTTGACGTCCCGGTACGGCGAGGAGCTGAGCATCTCGCTGAGGCAGTCGAGCAGCTTCTGCCGCGTCGCCTGACCGCGCCGACCAGCCACGCGGCCGTCGACGGTGCGTACTTGTCCTGTCATGCCGTCAGCTTACCGAGGGGTGATCGGAGCGCGATTTGACCGACTGCAAATGGGGAACGCCCCAGTGCGGACGGGGTGCACGGCGCATTTTTCGTGGGGGACGGACCGTTTCGGAGGAGGGTGATCCGGGGTGGGTGCGGGGTGTCGGACACGGGTGGATCCGCAGACGCCGGCGCGGTGGGACGGTTCCGGTGTGACGGTGTTATCAACAGCCTGTGGATAACTTCGGTGGACAACTTTCGTCCACGAGGGGCGCGGAACCTTCACGATTCGGGCGAATGTTCTATTTAGACGTGTCGGGACACTCGGGGCGCGCCGCGCGGCGCCCGACGTTACGTTGACTGTGACGGGCGTCACCGCTACGGAAGGACCCGGGCCCATGGCCGCATTCGCGCAATCCGCGCCGTGCTGGGTGGATGTGCAGCTCTCCGACCTCGAAGCCGGCAAGCGCTTCTACGGCGGGCTCTTCGGCTGGACCTTCCGGGCGGGCGACGGCATGCCCTTCGCCGACGCCTTCAGCGACGGCAAGCTCGTCGCCGCGCTCGCCGCCAAGCAGGACGGCCGCATGCCGACCGCCTGGGGCGTCTACTTCGCCACCGACGACATCCTCGCTACGGTCGCAGGGATCCGTGAGGCGGGCGGCCAGGTGATCACCGAACCCGTGCGGGCGGGGCGGGCCGGTGTGCTCGCCCAGGCGGCCGATCCGGGCGGCGGGGTCTTCGGGCTGTGGCAGGCGGGGGACCGGGCCGGCTTCGAGAAGCAGAACGAGCCGGGATCCTTCTGCTGGACCGAGGTCTACACCCGGCAGCCGGAGCGTGTGGACGCCTTCTACGAGGAGGTCTTCGGCTTCCGGGGCACGGACCTCGACGAGCCCGAGGGCGGGAGCGGCGACAGCGACGTGCTCGGCACGGACTTCCGCATGTGGTCCCCGGCCGGCAGTGATCCGGGGCCGGACACCGCGATCGGCGGACGGAGCGTCATCACGGACGCGTTTCCCGAGATGATGCCCAGTTACTTCCTCACCTACTTCGCCGTAGCGGACTGTGTCCGTACCGTCGAGACCGCCACCCGTCTGGGTGGCCGGATCTCGGCTCCGCCCTTCGACATCCCGTACGGGCGCATGGCGGTTCTCCAGGACGACCAGGGCGCCGCTTTCGCCGTGCTGCAGCCGACCGAGCTGCTGCCCTAGCTGTTGCCCCGGCTGTCCTGAAAGGGGTGGAGTGCCACAAGACACCCCGATCCGCCCCCGGGTTCGCAACCGGGGCCGGAGCCAGGAAGAATCAGGGTGCGCACCGCCAGGTGGTGCCCAGTGGTGAGACGCTGCACAGGGCGGGATTTCGCGGGCTTCTGTTCCTGAGGTCCGTACGGGGAGGTGGCAGGCAAGTGGTGGAGCAGCTGACGCAGCATGACCCGAGGCGGATCGGCCCGTTCGAGGTGCTGGGACGACTCGGGGCCGGCGGCATGGGGCTGGTCTATCTCGCGCGCTCGGCGTCGGGCCGGCGGGTGGCGATCAAGACGGTACGCACGGAACTGGCCGAGGACCAGCTGTTCCGGGTCCGTTTCACGCGTGAGGTGGAGGCCGCCCGCGCGGTGAGCGGCTTCTACACCGCCGCCGTCGTCGACGCCGATCCGCGTGCGGCAGTGCCCTGGCTGGCCACCGCCTACGTCCCCGCCCCCTCGCTCGAGGAGATAGTGAGTGAGTGCGGGCCGATGCCGACGCAGGCCGTGCGGTGGCTGGCCGCGGGGATCGCGGAGGCCCTGCAGTCGATCCACGGGGCCGGCCTGGTCCACCGCGACCTGAAGCCGTCCAACGTGCTCGTGGTCGAGGACGGGCCGCGGGTGATCGACTTCGGTATCGCGTCCGGTGTCTCCAACACCCGGCTGACCATGACCAACGTCGCGGTGGGCACACCCGCGTACATGTCTCCGGAACAGGCCCGCGACTCGCGCAGCGTGACGGGGGCGAGCGACGTGTTCTCGCTCGGTTCGACGCTGGTCTTCGCGGCGACGGGGCATGCGCCCTTCCACGGCGCGAATCCCGTCGAGACCGTGTTCATGCTGCTGCGGGAGGGGCCCGACACGGAGGGGCTTCCCGACGACCTGCGTCCGCTGATCGAGTCCTGCATGCAGATGGACGCGACACGGCGGCCCAGCCCGGCCGATCTGCAGGCCCAGCTCGCCCCGCACCTGTTCGCCTCCGGCAGTGACGACAGCGGTACGGCGTCGGCGTGGCTGCCGACCCGGGCGACCGCGATGATCGAGCAGCGCAGGGGCGGCGGCCGTACCGCCGCCGTGCCCGCTCCGGTGGTCGCGCCGCCCCAGCAGCCCGGCCCGCCGCCGCCGGGCGCCGACTGGGACGGTGCCTGGCGCGGCGGCGACGTACGCACCGCGCCCGCGCCGTCCCCGGTGACTCCCGCGCCCGACGGCGGCCCGGTGCACCTGCCCGGCGCGAAGGTGCCGATCGGTCCCGGCCCGCGCCCGGTGGACGTACGGGGCGCGGCCGCCGCGCACGCGGACCCGGCCACCGGCTGGGTGCGCCCGCCCGCCGGGCTGAACGGAGCGGCCGGCGGGGCCGCCCCCACGGCTCCGGTGCCCGCCCCGTCGCCCGCCCCGGACGCGGCGCCGGACCGCTGGCGGCCGTGGCGCTTCCGCATGTCGAACGATGTGTGGGGCACGCCCGTCGTGGTCGGCGATCTGCTGTACGTGACGTCCTTCGAGGTCCACGCGCTGGATGTGGGCAACGGGCGCCGTCAGTTCAAGACCCGGGACGTTGCCTGGGCCATGGCCGTCGACGGGGGCAGGATCCATGCCTCGGACGGCCCGTCCCTGTACGCGCTGGACGCGGCGACCGGCGCCGAGCGGTGGCGGCTGCAGACGGACGCGTGGGTGTACTCGCTGAAGGCCGACCGAGGCACCGTCCTGACCGGGACGCGCGGCGGTGGCGTCCAGGCGTGGGAGGCGTCCAGCGGCGAGAAGCTGTGGGAGGTCCGGGGCGTCCAGAGCGACTTCGAGACGCCCGAGGCCGGTCCGGTGATCCACGACGGCACGGTCTACCTCTGGCAGGACGCGCGGCTGCGGGCCGTCGACGCCCGGACCGGCGCGGAGCGGTGGTCCTACCCCATCGGCGACGCGGCCTCCTGCGGCGGTGTTCCCGTGCGGGTGACCCCGGCGCCGGACGGCTTCGTGTACGTGGCCGCGGGAACCCGGGTGCTGGCCGTGGACACGGTCTCGGGCCGAGTGCGCTGGCACTTCGAGTCCCCGGCCGCCTTCCTGTCGCCGCCCGCCTTCGCGCCAGGCCCCGCGGTCACCGGGGGCGGGGTGTACCTCGCCGACTATCTCGGCACCGTGTACGCGCTCGACGCGTCGAACGGCAAGGACCGGTGGCGGATCGCGACGGAGGCCCGGCAGTCCATCGAACCCGTGCTGGTCACGGCGGGGAACGTGCACGTCGGCAGCGGCAGCGCGCTGTACACGCTGGACGCGGTGACCGGTACGCCGAAGTGGCGGTTCGCGGCGGGCGGCGAGGTGGTCGGCGCACCGGTGGTCGCGGACGGCCGGGTCCACTTCGGCTCGGCGGACCACGTGCTCTACACACTGGACGCGGCGGGCGGCCAGCTGCGCTGGAAGCTCGCCACGGGCGGGGAGATCACGGGCTCACCCGTGGCACAGGCGGGAGTCGTCTACGCGTGCAGCAAGGACCGGTGTGTGTACGCGCTGGACGCTCTGAAGGGAACGGGGACAGGGAGCAGGGCGACCCGGACGTAGCCCAGAGGACGTCTCACGGGCGCGGCGGGGGGTAGCGGCCGTCGTCCTCGTCCTGGACCGGATACGGGGCGGTGTCCTCGTCGGACCTGCCCCGGTGCTGGCCGGGCCCCGGCCCCGTGTACGGGTGCGCCTCCGGCTCCGGCCAGGGCGTCGTCTGCGCCGACATCCCCGGTTCCTGGGTCGGGGGCCAGGTGTCCGGACGGTCGTCCGGCGGTACGGGATAGGGGCTGAGGTCCTCAGGCCGTGCCCGCACCGCCCGCGGCCGCCCCGACATCACCAGGGCGCCCAGCAGGAGCAGCACACCGCCCGCGCCCGCCTGCGCCACACCCATCCGCAGCACGGACCCGTCGCCGCCCACGGTCAGGCTGCCCGTCGCCTGCCCCAGGCGGACCATCCACAGCACGGTGAAGCCGAGAACGACCAGGCCCGCCACGGCGACCACCCAGCGCGAGCGGAGAACCACGCCCACCAGGGTCACCAGGGCGGCGAAGAGGAACGGCAGCAGGATCGAACCGAGCACGGCCGACGACGTCGTGGTGATGCCGTCGAACAGGTCCTGGACGCGGTAGTCCCGCCCGAGGCGGCCGTCGTACCAGCTCTGGAAGGGGCTCTGGACGGCGGCCGCCGCTCCTAGGAGAGCAAGGACGGAGCCGAGAACATTGCGGATCATCGTCAGCCTCCCGGGCCTGTGCGCAGGCACACCGCTCTCGGGCTCGACGCTACGCCCGGCCCCTCACCCGTGCCATCGGAGACCATTGCCAGACCGTGACAGGGTCATGACCGACTGAGGGTCTGCGGCGGGAATGCTGTGCGTTACGGTGCAGCGCGGCGGTGCGACGGACACGTGCGGCCGACAACAGGCAAAGGGGGGCGGCATCGATGATGCGGCGACGTATGAGGTTCGCGGCGGTACTGGTCGTGGTGGTGCTCGCACTCACCGGATTCTCGACCTCCAGCAGCGGCGGCAAGGGCGGGGAGAGCCGCAGCGGCAAGAGCGGCAGCTCGGGCGGTGGCTGCTCCAACTCGAAGAAGAGCAACGGCGGTTACCACGACTACGACGACGATGACTACGACTCGTCGAGCGGTTCGTCCGGCGGCTCCACCTACTCCACGCCGACCCCCACCGCGACCGCGACGGACGCCCCCGACGTCCGGATCGTCCGCTGCGCCCAGCCCCGCAAGGGCAAGCGCAAGGCGGTCACCACGTCGACGGTCGAGATCCGGTCGACGGCGACGGGCTCACACACGTACGACGTCGATGTGACCTTCCTCGACGCGAACGGCAACACCGTCGACACGGGCGAGACCACGGTCGACCTCGACTACGACCAGGCCGAGACCCTGACGGTCCGCATGGACAGCCCGCGGACGGTCTCCCGGGTGAAGCGCTGCCTGGTCACGGCGGAACTGCGCTACTGACCCCCCGCGCTCGGACATGCCGCGGCCGCGACGGCACCCCCTCCGCGCCGCCGCGGCCGCTCCCCGTGCGTCGTGAGGTCTAGTTGGCCGGCTCGCCGGTGGCGTGGGCGTCCGCCGGCTTGAGCGGCGAGCCGGTCGCGTGGGCGTCCAGAGTGGTGATCTCCTCGCCGGTGGCGTGCGCGTCCGCCGGCTTGAGCGGCGAGCCGGTCGCGTGGGCGTCCTGAGTGGTGATCTCCCCGCCGGTGGCGTGCGCGTCCGTCGGCTTGAGGATGTCGCTCTTGTCGGCCATGAGGTTCAACTCCTGAAACGGTCTGACAGCGGATGGACGGACCCGCCCGGCGGTTCCCCCGTGGATCGCCGGGCGGGCCTTCCAGGGCCGTTCACCATAGTGGTGTGGCCACTCGGCAATCCGTCTGCCCCCCGACGCGACGGATCGATGAGTAAGAGAGTGCCGTGAGGCGATAAACGATTGATGAACGCCGGTCAGGAAGCCCTGGCGACCGGGGCCGGGTCCAGCAGGGCACGTACCGCATCGGCTTCCGGGGACCCCAGGTCGTCGAAGATCGAGAGGGCCTCGCTCCAGCAGACCTGCGCACGGTCGGTCTGCCCTATGCCCGCCAGCCCGCGGCCCAGCGCGGTGAGGACGTTCGCGCGCCGCCATTCGCCGCCGATGCCCCGCAGGATCGCCAGCGCCTGCTCCGCATGTGACGCCGCGTGGGCCGGCTGACGGATGGCGAGGTGCAGCTCGGCCAGCCGGAACAGGGTCATTCCGTGCCACAGCTGCTGACGGCTGTCACGGAACACGGCCATGGCCTCGGTGAGCGCCTGCTGCGCGAGGCCCGTCCTGCCCGTGCCGGTGAGCGCCAGTCCCAGCGCGTACTTCCCGTTGGCCAGGCGCAGGGCCAGACCCGAGGTGTCCGCCTCGTAGATGCCGACGCCCTGCTGGGCGAGGTCCACCGCACTTGCCGTTCGCCCCGTGGCCAGGTGGACCCGGGAAAGGTTGCACAGGGCCGACGCCTCGCCCGGCTTGTTGCCGTCGGCACGGAAGGCGGCCAGCGCCTGCGTCAGATGGGTCTCGGCATCGGTGTGCCGGTTCTCGTAGAGGGCGATGATGCCCCGCTGGTTCGGGACCTGCGCCAGTGACACCGGGTCGTCGGCCAGCCGGCCGAGATCGAGGGCGCGCCTGGCCTCGGTCTCCGCCTCGGCGAACCGCCCCGAGACGCTGAGGACATGGGTGAGCATCGTGCGGGCACGGCCTTCGGCCCGCGCGTCTCCCGCCGCCTGGGCGGCCTCGCTCACCGCCTTGGCCGTCGTGGCGAACTGGTGTGAGTTCGCCCCGGATTCACCCAGGTCGACCACGGCCATGAGCAGGTCGGAAGCCCGCCGGGGCATGCCGGATCCTGCCGACTGGCGTGCGCAGGCCAGCAGTCCGCTGGATTCCGAGAAGAGCCAGTCCAGTGCGGTCTCGCGGACCCGGAAGGTGAGACCGGGGTACTCGGTGCGTGAGAAGTGGTCGAGCACCCGCTCCCCCGGCCGCTCCAGCGCGTACACCCCCGCCGCCGTCGCCAGATAGAAGTCCAGCAGCCGCGACAGCGCCAGCTCCCTCTTCACCGGCGGCTGTTCGTCGCGTTCCGCGCACGCACGCGCGTAGAGGCGCACCAGGTCGTGGTAGCGGTAGCGGCCCGGGGCCGCCGACTCCAGGAGGCTCGTGTCGACCAGGGCCTCCAGGAGGTCCTCAGCCGCGTGGATCTCCAGGTTCAGCAGGGCCGCGGCGGCCGCGAGCGAGATGTCCGGGCCGTCCGCCAGGCCCAGGAGGCGGAAGGCGTGGGCCTGCTGGGGCTCCAGCTGGCCGTAGCCGAGCTCGAAGGTGGCCTTCACCGCGAGGTCGCCCGCCTGGAGCTCGTCCAGCCTGCGGCGTTCGTCGGCGAGCTTCGAGGCCAGCACCGAGACCGTCCAGGTGCGGCGGGCCGCCAGCCGGGACGCGGCGATACGGATGGCCAGGGGCAGGAACCCGCACGCGGCGACCACGTCGAGGGCGGCCTCGCGCTCGGAGGTGACGCGTTCGTTGCCGACGATGCGGGTGAAGAGCTGCAGGGCCTCCTCGGGGGACATCACGTCCAGGTCCACCAGGTGCGCGCCCGCCAGATCGACCATGCGGACCCGGCTGGTGACCAGCGCCGCGCAGCCCGCCGTGCCGGGGAGCAGGGGACGGATCTGGGCCGCGTCATGGGCGTTGTCCAGGAGGACCAGGATGCGCCGGCCGTCCAGGGTGGAGCGGTACAGGGCGGCACGCTCGTCCAGTGAGTCCGGGATCGCGGAATCGGGGGTGCCCAGGGCGCGCAGGAACGCCCCCAGGACCGTCTCAGGTTCGGCGGCTCTCGCGCCCGCGCCCTGGAGGTCCACGTACAACTGGCCGTCGGGAAAGTGCGGGCGGGCCTGGTGGGCGACGTGCACGGCCAGCGTCGTCTTGCCGACGCCGCCGATACCGGCCAGTGCGGAGACGGCCATGACGGAGCCCTCGGCGGTGGCGAGCCGGCTTCCCAGCTCGGCAACGAAGGGGGCGCGGCCCGTGAAGTCCGGGACGGTGGCCGGGAGCTGGGCCGGGCGGACCGGGACGGCGGCCGGTGCGGGCTCGTCGGCCGGGCGGGCCAGTTCCTCGTCGGCCTGGAGGATGCGCTGCTGGAGCTGGGCCAGCTCGGGGCGCGGGTCGACGCCCAGTTCCTCGGCGAGCAGCCGCCGGGTGTCGGCGTACACCGCGAGCGCCTCGGCCTGGCGGCCGCTGCGGTACAGGGCGACCATCAGCAGCTCGCGCAGCCGCTCGCGCAGCGGGTGCGCGGCGGTGAGCGCGGTCAGCTCCGAGACCGCCTCGGCGTGGCAGCCGACCTCCAGGTCCAGGTCGAGCCGGGTCTCGGTGAGCTGGAGACGCCATTCCTCCAGACTCGTGCGTTGGTTCTCCGCGTACGGGCCGGGTACCGAGGCGAGCGCCTCGCCGTCCCACAGGCCGAGCAGCTTGTTGATCAGGGTGCGTGCCTGGCAGCGGTCCCCGCCGCCGCGCGCCTTCTCCGCCTCGGCGGCCAGGTCCTGCGCGAGCGTGAGGTCGAGCGCCTCGCGGCCGATCCGGATCGCATAGCCGCCCGACTCACTGACCAGGGTGTCCTGGCCCAGGATCTTGCGGAGCCGGGACGCGTACGTACGTACCGCGGCGAGGGCCTGCGAGGGAGGGTCGTCGCCCCAGAGGGCGTCGATGAGCTCGGCGGCGGTGGCCGTGCGGCCGTCGCGCAGGAGCAGTGCGACCAGCAGGGCCCGTTGCTGGGGCGACCCGGAGGCCAGAGCCTCTCCGTCGCGCCAGGCACGCACCGGACCCAGCACGGCGAAGCGCAGATCAGTGCCGGTCGTCCGTCCTTGCGGAGCACGCTGCTCCGGAACGCGCACACGAGGTCCGTCGTCGCGGTCCATTGATGCCCCCCTGTCCTGCTTGCCCCGCCGGTCCTGCCGATCGTGCTCTGTTCCGTGGCGCTGGTATCGCGCTCAACAGTCTGCCTTGTTACGGGCGGACTCGTCAGCAATGGGTGACGCTCTGCACAAGGCCTCGACAACGATTCGGGGACGACGGCCTTTTCGGACAAGTGACACCGTGTCGGGTGGAGCTCCCGCGGAGGCCGGCCGGGGCGTGGAACCGATGGCGTCGAGGGGGCGCCGGATCGGTCCGCCGGCCGAAAGGCAGGAGCCCCGCTCCTCCGCCGGGGCGGGGGAGCGGGGCTCCTTGGGTACTGCTAGCCGGCCGCGATCGGCCGACCCGGGCAACTAGGCCGGGGTGACGTTCTCAGCCTGCGGACCCTTGGGTCCCTGAGTGACGTCGAAGTTCACGACCTGGTTCTCCTCGAGAGAGCGGAACCCGGACGCGTTGATCGCGGAATAGTGAACGAAGACATCCGGGCCGCCGCCGTCCTGGGCGATGAAGCCGAAGCCCTTTTCAGCGTTGAACCACTTGACGGTTCCGGTAGCCATAAGCCCTCCTTGGGCCAAAGGGTTGCCCTGCTCCAGAACCTGCAAACAAGTCTGAAAACTACAAAAGCCTGCGGGTTACATGCTCCGCAGGCTCTGTACTGCAAGGGAAACCAAACTGCAACTTGCGGGCGAGCCTAGCACGCAGTCTGCGGGGAGCGGTAGAGGGAAAGATCACTTCACCCGGATGTTTGGCGGACGTGTGCGCGAGGTGGCGGAGAGGGGCTCGAAGGGGGTGTCGGAGGAGGCTCGGGGAGCCGTCCGGGCGCCCCGATGGCGCCCGCCCGGGGGCGCAGGTCTAGCCTCGCGATGTGGACAATTCAACCGTCTCTCCCGTAGAAGGCGACGACCGTCGCAGCAGGCCGCGCGTCGGCCACATCCAGTTCCTCAACTGCCTTCCCCTCTACTGGGGTCTGGCACGGACGGGAACCCTGCTCGATCTGGAGCTCTCGAAGGACACCCCGGAGAGACTCAGCGAGCAGCTGATCAGGGGCGACCTCGACATCGGTCCCGTCACCCTGGTCGAGTTCCTGCGCAACGCCGATGACCTGGTCGCCCTCCCCGACATCGCGGTCGGCTGCGACGGGCCCGTGATGTCGTGCGTGATCGTCTCGCAGCTTCCGCTCGACCGGCTCGACGGTGCCCGGGTGGCGCTCGGCTCGACCTCCCGCACCTCCGTGAGGCTTGCCCAGCTGCTGCTCTCGGAGCGCTTCGGGGTCACGCCCGACTACTACACCTGCCCGCCCGATCTCGGCCTGATGATGCAGGAGGCCGACGCGGCCGTGCTGATCGGCGACGCCGCGCTGCGCGCCAACCTGCACGACGCCCCGCGGCTCGGGCTGCAGGTCCACGACCTGGGCAAGATGTGGAAGGAGTGGACGGGGCTGCCGTTCGTCTTCGCGGTCTGGGCGGTCCGCAAGGACTACCTGGCCTCGCATCCCCTGTACGTGGAGAAGGTGCACGAGGCGTTCCTGGCCTCGCGTGACGTCTCGCTGGAGGAGGTCACGAAGGTGGCCGAGCAGGCGGCGCGCTGGGAGGCGTTCGACGCCGAGGTGCTGGAGCGCTACTTCACGACCCTGGACTTCCGCTTCGGCCCGGACCAGCTGGCCGGGGTGCGCGAGTTCGCCCGCAGGACGGGACCGACGACCGGCTTCCCCGCGGACGTGACGGTCGAGCTGTTCGGCGGCTGACCCGGACACGACGGGAATGGTGCGGGAATAGGTGAATCCCGTACCTTCCCCGGGCCCGGAGGGCCGTTTATCGGTCTCTCCGCGCGGCGGCCGCCACCGGCATTCCGTTCCGGTAAAGGGACGAATGGGCGGAGCCCGCCCCGTGTGTCCGAAGCCGAATAGCGGACATACCCCGGAACGCATCCGGGCCGCCTCCCGGTATCGCGCGGATGAACGGCGTATTCACGCCTTTCGCTGTGGCGAAAACCGCCCTTCGTGCCCTTAGGGGCGAAATCGGCAGAAGGGTTCTCAGTGACCGCGTGACCTGTGCGCCCTAGGCTGCGTCCGGAGGTCCCAAAGGTCCACAGGGGGAGACCGTATGCAGCCGCTGGAAGCCGGCGAACCGCACAGCATCGGCGCCTACCGGCTGCTCGGCCGGCTCGGGGCCGGCGGCATGGGCCGCGTGTATCTGGGCCGCAGCGCGGGCGGACGCACCGTGGCGGTCAAGGTCGTCCACCCCCACTTCGCCCTCGACGAGCAGTTCCGTGCCCGGTTCCGGCGTGAGGTCGAAGCGGCCCGACGGCTCGGAGCCCGGTGGACCGCCCCGGTCCTGGACGCCGACCCGGACGCGCCGGTGCCCTGGGTGGCCACCGGTTATGTCGCCGGGCCGCCGCTCTCGGACGCGGTCACCCGGCACGGCCCGCTGCCCGAGTACGCGGTACGCACCCTGGGAGCCGGCCTCGGTGAGGCGCTCGACGCCGTGCACGCCCACGGCCTCATCCACCGGGACGTGAAACCGTCCAACGTCCTCCTGGCGCTCGACGGCCCACGGCTGATCGACTTCGGCATCGCCCGGGCCCTCGGCGCGACGGTCTCCCTCACCTCCACCGGGGTCTCGGTGGGCTCGCCCGGCTACATGGCGCCGGAACAGATCCGGGGCCTGGACATCTCCGGCGCGGCCGACGTCTTCTCGCTCGGGGCGGTCCTCGCGTACGCGGCGACCGGCAACGCCCCCTTCGCGGGCGACTCCTCCGCCGTACTCCTCTACAAGGTGGTGCACGAGGAACCCGAACTGGGCGACCTGGAGGGCGAACTGCGCGAACTGGTGGCCGGGTGTCTCGCGAAGAACCCCGGTGACCGGCCGGCCCCGGCGGAGCTGGCCCGCAGGCTCGCGCCGGGCGGGGCCGCCGCGCTGGTGACGGCGGGCTGGCTGCCGAACTCCCTGGTGCGCGAGGTCAGCAGGGCCGCGGTGGCACTGCTCGACCTGGAGCCGCAGGAGGCCCCGGTCCAGTCCGGCCCGGTGCCGTTCAGTAACGCGTCACTGGGGAACGCGGCGCTCGGCACGTTCGGCCCGCCCCTCGCGCCGCCCCCGCCGTCCCAGCCGCCGCGCACCGGCGGATACGACGGCCCGGCCGGCAGGGGGAGTCCGGCCGGTACGGACAGCGGTGACAGGACCGGCGTGCCGGGGCAGCGCGGATCCGGCGGCCGCGTCGCCGTCACCATGAGCGCCGACTCGCGGCCCGGGGCGGGACGGGGGCGACGGGTGAGCTGCACCGTCGCGCTGGCCGTGGCCGGAGCACTCGCCGCGGTGACGCTCGGCACGGGGCTGCTCCAGGACCTGCTGCCGGGCGGCGACGCCGACACCCGCAACGACGGGGCCGCCAAGCCCCCTGCCGCCACCGGGTCGAAGAGCCCGGGATCGACCGCCCCGGAACCGGAACCGACCGCCCCGGGCGGCGGTTCGGCGAGCACGCTGCCCAAGGCGTTCGCCGGCACCTGGCAGGGGCCCACCACCGAACGCAACGGTCTGCCGCACGGCACGGTCACCGCCGTCTTCACCGAAGGGAAGAAGGGCCAGGACGTGGTCCGCCTCTCGCACCGGCTCGACGTGCTCGGAACGACCGTCGAGTGCAAGGGCATCGGCCGGCTCGTCTCCGGTACGGCCACGGAGGTGAGGATCCGGGAGCGAACCGACCCGGACAACGCCGACAGCGCCCTGTGCACCGGCGGCGATGCCGATCTGGTCTTCACCCTGACCGGCGACACGCTCGGCTATCGCTCCCAGGAGGAGGCCGCCGGCACCCCGAAGGGCACGCTGACCCGGTCCGACGCCTGACTCCGGCAGGGGCTGGCGTAGGCTGGATCGGTCCGTGGATCCGTAGAGAAACCGCCGAAAGGTGACAGCCCGGTGACCGAGAAGGCCGACCTTCAGCCCGTCCTCGACCGCGCCGCCGAAGGCGGGCGGATCTCCCCGGAGGAGGCGCTCGACCTGTACCGGTCGGCACCGCTGCACGCGCTGGGGGTGGCGGCCGACACCGTGCGCCGCCGTCGCTACGCGGGTACGGAGCACATCGCGACGTACATCATCGAGCGCAACATCAACTACACCAACGTGTGTGTCACGGCCTGCAAGTTCTGCGCCTTCTACGCGGCGCCCAAGGACACCGCCAAGGGCTGGTCCCGCGATCTCGACGACATCCTGCGCCGCTGCGCGGAGACCGTCGAGCTGGGCGGTACGCAGATCATGTTCCAGGGCGGTCACCACCCGGACTACGGCGTCGAGTACTACGAGGAGCACTTCTCCGCGATCAAGAAGGCGTTCCCGCAGCTGGTCATCCACTCGCTCGGCGCCTCCGAGATCGAGCACATGGCGCGCATCTCCGGAGTCTCGGCGAAGGAAGCCATCCAGCGCATCCACGCCGCCGGCCTCGACTCCTTCGCCGGTGCCGGCGCCGAGCTGCTGCCCGCACGGCCGCGCACCGCGATCGCCCCGCTCAAGGAGTCGGGCGAGCGCTGGCTGGAGATCATGGAGATCGCCCACGGCCTGGGCGTCGAGTCCACCTCCACCATGCTGATGGGCACCGGCGAGACCAACGCCGAGCGCATCGAGCACCTGCGGATGATCCGTGACGTGCAGGACCGTACGGGCGGCTTCCGCGCCTTCATCCCGTACACGTACCAGCCGGAGAACAACAAGCTGAAGGGCCAGACGCAGGCCACGCTCTTCGAGTACCTGCGGATGATCGCCATCGCCCGGCTCTTCCTCGACAACGTCGCCCACATCCAGGGCTCCTGGCTGACCACCGGCAAGGAGGTCGGCCAGCTGTCGCTGCACTACGGCGCGGACGACCTCGGCTCGATCATGCTGGAGGAGAACGTCGTCTCCTCGGCCGGCGCCAGGCACCGCTCGAACCGCCTGGAGATCATCGACCTGATCCGCAAGGCGGGCCGGGTCCCGGCGCAGCGCGCCACGACGTACGAGCACCTCGTCGTCCACGACGACCCGGCGAACGACCCGGTCGACGAGCGGGTCGTCTCGCACATCTCGTCCACGGCGATCGCGGGCGGCACCGCCCACCCGGAGCTGAAGCTCCTCGACGCCAACTGATCCTGCCGTGCTGACGATCCACGCCGCCGACGCGGTCCTCGGCGCCCCGGAAGGGGCAGATTCCGTGGCCGTGGACGGCGGCTTCGTCGTCTCCGTGGGCTCGTACGGGGACGTCACCGGCGCCTTCCCGCAGGCCAGGGTGCGGCGCTGGTCCGGGCTCATCACGCCGGGCCTGGTGAACGTCACGGCGCCCGCCCTGCTGGAGGCGGCCTACCACCCCGACCCGCGCGAGGCGGACGAACTGGGCACCGTCCCACTGACCGGAGACGCGGTCACCGCACTCGGGATGGACGACGCCCGGTGGGGCGCGAGTGCCCGGCGCGGGCTGCAGCGGATGCTCCGGCACGGAACGACCGCCGTCGCCGGACACTTCACCCGGCCCTCGGTGCGCACCGCGGTGATGCGCTCAGGACTCCGCGTCCACGCACCGGCCGAGGGGGACGCGGACCGGCCCGTGTCACTCGATCCGCTCGCGGGGGAACGGGAGCCGGTGGACGCGCTCGGCGGGCCGCCGGTCATCGGCGGCGCCGCCGACCTGGCGGTGTTCGCCGTGCGGGACACCGTGGAACTGGCCGCGGTGGGCGCGGGCAGCTGTGTCGCGACCGTTCTCGGCGGGCGCCTGGTCTTCCGCCGCTCCTGACGGCAACCCGGCGGCCGGCTCTCCGCCGTACGTGGAGGTCAGCGCGCGGACGGGCCGCCCAGGTACTTTCCGTCGGGGGTGTGGGGCCAGGCGTTCGACACGCATCCCTTCAGGCCCTTGATCTGCTGCATCATCGCCGGAGCAGGGCGTCCGGGGCCCGGGCAGGTCTCATGGCCGTGGCCCAGCCAGTGGCCGACCTCATGGTTGATGATCAGCGCCCGGTACTCGGCCGGCGAGCCGTCGAACGTCGGTGAACCGAGCTGCCAGCGCCGCAGGTTGACCATGACGTCCTTGTCGCCGCGGCAGTTGAGCTCGCCGCGCGTGTTCAGGTCGAAGGCGCCGCACAACCGGTCGGTCGTGTCCGGGGTCCCGATGCGGATCACCAGCCCTGCCGAACTGTCGGTCACCTGGCGGAAGGAGCGGGTTCCTCCTCTGCTCCAGCCGCGCGGGTCGGCGAGGATCGCGGCGATGTCCTCGGCGGCCCGGTCGGGATCGACGCCGCTGCCGTTCTCCACCTCGACACGGTAGGGATGGCCGCCGCCCGCGCCCGTGACACCCTCCTGGGCGACCGTGAAGGTGCCGGGGCCGGACTCGGGCACCTTCGGCGCACCGGACTTCTTCGCGCTCGGGGAGGGCCCGGGGGAACGGGGGGAAGGGGAAGCCGCGGCCGGAGGACTGTCCGAGGCCTCGGGAGTCCTCGCGAGGAGGGACGGTGCCGGAGCGACGGCAGGCGGCGGGGCCGGAGCGGCGGTCGGCGGCGCGGGTTGCCGCCACGGGTGGTTCAGGTAGAGGAACACCGAGGCGACGGTGCCGGCGAAGGCGGCCAGAAGGACCAGCGAGCGTCTCTGTCTGCGTCTTCGTCGGGCGCGGGCCTGCTGCCGGGACCGTCGGGGCCGGCCGGGAGCTGCCGCTCCCGGCGGGCGGCGGGTGGCGGCAGCGCTCCGTATTCGGTGACCTGGCTGCGTGTTCACGGTGCGTCCGTCCGTCTGTTCGTCTGTCCGTGCCGGGTGGTCGTCGGGGAATGCCTGCGGGGCGGCCGCGCCCCGCAGAGCGATCAGCCGCCCCGGACGCTCACCTGCTTCTTGAGCAGCGGGTGCTCGTCCGCGTACCGCACGACGTCCAGCAGCCCGCTCTCCCGTACCCCGTCGAGGAGTTGCTGCGCGGTCACCGGTGCGGACCTCCCCGTCCGCTCGTCCGGGGAGATCTCCAGCCGGACGTCACTGCCCCCGTACGTGAACGTCATCGAGGTGGCATTCGTTTCCATCGAGCCCGAGGCGCCGACCCGGATCCTCGTCCCGGTACCGGCTTCCAGTTCCACCGTCTCGCACGTCGTCCCCTTCTCCGGAATGCTCGTGCAGGGCCCGGCGGCCACACCGTCGTCCGGCCGCACCGTGAACGTCACACGGAACACGTTCCCGTCCTTCTCCCCCTGGTAGGCGACGACGGAGGAGTCGAGCGGACGGATCGTCCCGACCGCGTCCGGCAGCGCCCCGTCCAGCGCGGTCGCCGTCCACTGCTGGAACTCCTCGAACCGCTTCCGCTCGGCGCCGGACAGACCGTTCAGACTTCCCTCCTCCGTCTCGCCGGGGGTCGCCTCGACATGGACGGGCGTGCGGTACGGGGCCGGCGGGACCGTACCGGTGGCCGCGACACCGGCCTCCGTACCGCCGCCCGGCAGCACGACCGCGCCGAGCGCCGCCAGCCCGGCCACCCCCAGGGCGCTCACCGCGACCGTCAGCCGCGCCCGGGCCCGGCGCCGTCGCCCCGACAGGGCGGCGGCCGGAACCAGGTCGGGCAGCGGCGGCAGATCGTCGACCGCACGCTCCATCGCTTCCCTGAGCAGGGAGACATCGTTGCTCATCGCGGATCCTCAGCTCTCGGTGGTGTAGACGTGGGCCGGCCCCAGCTGCTCCCGCAGCCGCGCCAGCGATCGCGAACACTGGCTCTTGACCGTGGACTCGCTGCATTTCAGGAGTTCGGCGACGGACTCGACGCTCAGGTCCTCCCAGTAGCGCAGCACGACCATCGCCCGTGCCCGGGGCGGAAGTCCGGCCAGTGCGGTCAGCAGCGTCACCGTCAGTTCGGGACGGACGGCGGCGCGCGGGGTGTCGACGCGGGTGTGGGCGAGAAGATCGCGGAGCCGGCGTCGGCGCTCCGCGAGGTAGGTGCGCGTCAGCACGGTGCGCGCATAGGCCTCCGGGTACTGGGCGGTGCCCGCCCGACGCCAGTGCTGGAACAGCTTCGCCAGCGTCGTCTGGGTCAGGTCGCGGGCACTCTCCGCGTCACCGCAGAGCAGATACGCCGTCCGGTACAGACGGCGCTGGCTCGCCCGGGCGAATTCCTCGAAGCTCGTGGAGCCGGCGGAATCCCGGCTGTGGACGGTGGACATCTGCCTCCTCTCTCCGGTTCTCGGTGGTCTCACCCTGTTATCGAGTGCCGCCGGGCCCAAAAGGTTGAAGCGGCTCACGCCGCCGTGAGGCGCCGGCACCGGGGCTGCTTGAATGGGAGGGTGACCCGAGCATCCCTGGACAAGCAGCCGCACGAAGTCGCCTCGATGTTCGACGACGTGGCGGCGAACTACGACCTCACCAACGACGTGATCTCCCTCGGGCAGGCCAGGCTCTGGCGCAAGGAGGTCGCGAAGGCGGTGGACGCGCGCCCGGCGCAGAAGATCCTCGACCTGGCCGCCGGAACCGCCACCTCCTCGCAGCCCTTCGCCCGGGCGGGCGCCTACGTGGTGCCCTGCGACTTCTCGCTCGGGATGCTGCGGGTCGGCAAGGAGCGTCACCCGTGGATGCCGTTCACCGCGGGCGACGGTACGAAACTCCCCTTCAAGGACGAGACGTTCGACGCCGTCACGATCTCCTTCGGGCTGCGCAACATCCAGGACACCGACCAGGCGCTGCGCGAGCTGTACCGGGTGACCAAGCCCGGCGGCCGCGTCGTGATCTGCGAGTTCTCGCAGCCGACCTGGGCACCGTTCCGCAGGGTCTACAGCGAGTACCTCATGAAGGCGCTGCCGCCGGTCGCCCGCACCGTGTGCACCAACCCGGACGCGTACGTGTACCTCGCCGAGTCGATCCGCGCCTGGCCCGACCAGGCCGGCCTCGCCGCCCTGCTGCAGAAGGCCGGCTGGTCGAAGGTCGCCTGGCGCAACCTCACCGGTGGTGTGGTGGCACTGCACCGGGGCGTGCGCGACTGAACCCCGGTACGTACGGATCGGGCTCCGGACGGCCCGGCCCGGCCGCCGGGACCGCCCCGGCCGGGCACCCATAGACTGCACGCGACCGGTGCCGCGCGGCACGCGATTTCGAGTCTTCGGGAGATCCGACCGTGACCGAGCAGCCCCTCTCCGAACACAGCGCGGACGTGATCGTCGTCGGGGCGGGCCCAGCCGGCTCCACGACCGCGTACTACCTCGCCAAGGCCGGACTCGACGTACTCCTCCTGGAGAAGACGGCGTTCCCGAGGGAGAAGGTCTGCGGCGACGGCCTCACCCCGCGCGCCACCAAGCAGCTCGTGTCCATGGGCATCGACATCTCCGAAGAAGCCGGCTGGCTGCGCAACAAGGGCCTGCGCATCATCGGGGGCGGCGTCCGCCTCCAGCTGGACTGGCCGGAACTCGCCTCCTTCCCGGACTACGGACTGGTCCGCAAGCGCGACGACTTCGACGAGCAGCTGGCCCGGCAGGCGCAGAAGGCGGGCGCGCGGCTGCACGAGCGCTGCAACGTCGGCGCGCCGATCATCGACGAGCGCACCGGACGCATCACCGGCGTGACCGCCAAGGTCGGCGAGGAGAAGACCCCCGTCTCCTTCCACGCCCCTCTCGTCGTCGCCGCCGACGGCAACTCCACCCGGCTCTCCCTCGCCATGGGCCTGCACCGCCGCGAGGACCGCCCGATGGGCGTCGCCGTCCGTACGTACTTCACCTCGCCCCGCCACGACGACGACTACCTGGAGTCCTGGCTGGAGTTGTGGGACCGGCGCGGCGCCGAGGACCGCCTGCTGCCCGGCTACGGCTGGATCTTCGGGATGGGCGACGGCACGTCCAACGTCGGCCTCGGCATCCTCAACTCCTCCTCCGCGTTCAAGGAGCTCGACTGGCGCGAGGTGCTCAAGGCCTGGTGCGCCTCCATGCCGGAGGACTGGGGCTACACCCCGGAGAACATGACGATGCCGATCCGCGGCGCCGCGCTCCCGATGGCCTTCAACCGCCAGCCGCACTACACCAAGGGCCTGCTGCTCGTCGGCGACGCGGGCGGCATGATCAACCCGTTCAACGGCGAGGGCATCGCGTACGCCATGGAGTCGGGCCAGATCGCTGCGGACGTCATCGTCCAGGCCCACGCCCGTGCGACCCCGGCCCAGCGCGAACTGGCCCTGAACAACTACCCGAAGGTGCTCAAGGAGACCTACGGCGGCTACTACACGATGGGCCGCGCCTTCGTGAAGCTGATCGGCAACCCGAAGATCATGAAGATCGCGACCCAGCGGGGACTGACCCACCCCCTCCTGATGAAGTTCACGCTGAAGATGCTCGCCAACCTCACCGACCCGACGGGCGGCGACGCGATGGACCGCATCATCAACGGGCTCTCGAAGGTCGCGCCGAAGGCCTGAACCGGGGTGCGCCGGAGGGTGTGACCCGGACCCTGTGACCGTCCGCGGGCCCGGTGTAGGTTGCGCATCATGCGGGCCATGGGGGAGTGGAGCGCCGGCGCGTGCCGTCGGCTGGGTACGGCCGGATCGGCGGCGGTCGCCCTCGGCGGCTGGGCCGTCGGCACACTGCCTGCCCGCGACCCGTGGGGGCTGTGGGTGCCTCACGGGGCCGTGGCCGGCGCCGTGGGCCACTTCCTGGCGTACGGGGGGCTCACCCTGCTCGTCGTCGCCTGGTGGCAGTACGGCAGGGCAGGCGCCTCCGTACGCGACACGCTCCGCACCCTCGTCTGCTGGGCCGCCCCGCTCGTCCTGGCACCACCGCTCCACAGCGCCGATGTGTACAGCTACATAGCCCAGGGTGCGATGGTCCTCGAAGGCCACGACGTCTACAGCGCCGGGCCGTCGGTACTCGACCCCGCCGGGCCGGGCGGCGACGCCGCGGCGAGCGTCGGCGGCCACTGGACCGACACCCCGGCCCCGTACGGTCCGTTCTTCCTCGTCCTCGCGCGCGGCGTCGCATGGGCGACGGGCGGAACGATCGTCCCGGCCGTGCTGGGCATGCGGATCATCGCCCTGGGCGCGCTCGCGCTGATCGTATGGAGCCTGCGGCACCTCGCCCGGGAGCACGGCCGCAGCGAGAGCGCGGCCCTCCGGCTCGGGGCGCTCAACCCGCTGCTGCTCGTGCACGTCGTCGGCGGCATGCACAACGACGGACTGATGATCGGCCTCATGCTGGCCGGCGCGGTGCTCGCCCTGCGCGGGAGGTGGATCACCGGCGCCGCGCTCATCGGCCTCGCCATGATGGTGAAGTCCCCGGCGGCCGTGGCGCTGTTGTTCGTCGGCGTCGTCGTGGGCCGGGCGGCGACCGGGTCCTTCGTACGCCGGGCCGCGAAGGGGCTGCTGGCGCCCGGGCTCGTCGCCGGGGCGGTCGTGGCCCTGGTGACGCTCCTGAGCGGCACCGGCTTCGGCTGGCTGGGCACCCAGGGCGTCGCCGGGCGCATACACACCGCGCTGTCGGCCAGCAGCGACCTCGGCCTCGGGCTCGGCGAACTGCTGCGGCTGACCGTCGGTACCGACCCGGACCCGGTGAAGTCCGCCGTGCAGAACCTGGGTCTGCTGGTGGCCCTCGTACTGATCGCCCGCCTCGCGTGGCGCTCGGCCGCCGGCCGTACGGAACCGGTCCACGCCCTGGGGGTCGCCCTGGTGACCCTCGTGGCCCTCTCCCCGATGGTGCAGCCGTGGTATCTGCTGTGGGGTACGGCCGTGCTCGCCGCCACCGCGTGCGAGGGCCGGATCCGGAACGTGGTGACGGTGCTGTCGGCGGCGCTCGTGTACGAGACGCAGCCTTCCGGCTCGACGCCCGTGTACGGCTTCGTGCTGGCGGCCCTCACGTGCGTGGCCGGGGTGTGGCTCCTGCGCCGTGAGGCCGCCGTGCGGAAGTTGCCCCGGGTGCCGTCGCAGCGCGGGCCCGAGGACGCGGTGAAGGACGAGGCGGCGGACATCCCGGCCGCCTCGCACTGACGGGCACCGCGGGCCGCCACCGCCGCACACCGACGGGCCGCCACTCCCGAGCGGGGGAGTGACGGCCCGTGGCCGTACTCAGATGTCCGGTCTACCGGAGCTTGTGAATCAGAGAACGCGGACCGCGCCCGACGGCGGGTCGTAGTCCAGGGACTTCTGCACCACACCGGTGCTGGAGTTCTGCGCACCGACGAACTGGCCGCCGCCCACGTAGATCCCGACGTGGTACGCGCTGCCCGCGCCGCCCCAGTACAGGATGTCGCCGGGCTGCAGGTTGCTGAGCGAGACCTGGGTACCGGCCGTCGACTGGCTCTGCGAGACACGCGGCAGGTCGACGCCCACCGTGCGGAACGCGGCCTGGACGAGGCCCGAGCAGTCCCACGAGTTCGGGCCGGTGCCGCCCGAGACGTACGCGTCACCGATCTGCGACTGCGCGAACGCGACGACGGACGCCGCGGAGCCCGTGGCGTTCGACGAGTAGGAGGGGGTCTCCGACGAGCCCGAGGAGGCGCTGAGCGTCGTGCGCTCGGAGGTACGGGAGGCGCGCTCAGCGGCCTCCGCCTTGGCCTTGGCGGCCGCCTCAGCCTTCTTC
This sequence comes from Streptomyces sp. NPDC059499, assembly GCF_042749285.1. Lineage (NCBI taxonomy): Bacteria > Bacillati > Actinomycetota > Actinomycetes > Kitasatosporales > Streptomycetaceae > Streptomyces > Streptomyces sp. NPDC059499. The sequence goes on along the minus strand of NZ_JBHYTT010000001.1, from coordinate 894,371 downwards.
TCGGCCTCTGCCTTACGGATCGCCTCGGCCTTGGCCTTCTTGGCGGTCTTGGCCGCGGTGGCCGCTGCCGCGTCCTCGTTGGCCTGCGTCTCGAGGTCGAGGGCGACCTGCTGCGTGGCCTGCGCGGACGCGGCGACGGTGGTGGAGAGCCCGGCGGTGATGGTGGGCATCTCGATGGTCTGGGTCACCGGCTCGGCCTGCGCCGGGCCGGCGGCACCTGCGACCGCGATGGTGCTGAGGACGCCACCGGCAACTCCGGCGCGCAGCGCCGTCTTGGAGGCGCTTTGGCGGGGCTTCCGGTGGCTGGGTATGTGAGCGGTGTGGGACATGGGTACTAGCGCTATCAGGGCTGTAGGGGTCCCATCAAGAAACGTGTGTTGCGACACAGTTACGTTCGGAATCTGTGAATCCGCTTATTTGAGGCCCTTATTGACGCCGTAACGGGCAAAACGGGCACCCTTCATCACGCCCGTGATCACGGAGTTTCAGCAATACGCCCGAATTGCCCGTCGCTTACCATCCGTTCACACCGATGGCCAAGCCCGCTTTTGTTGAAGCGTTGGTGGAGTGACGCAGGTCACAGCATGACTCTTGTGTGAGAGGCAACCGCGCGACCGCGTCCCGAGTGGGGGGCGGAATCGACCGGCCCTTCCCGGCTCCATGACCTATTGGGGAGTCATGTCCGTTTGGTCCGGGTCCGGTCGGCGTCCGGTGGGCGCGACCGGGGGGCGGCTCGTCAGCGGTCCGCTCGTGACGCCTGATGTCGCGCCCGCGATCCCGGATGGCGCGCTCGCGATTGCGGCGCCCGCCCCTCGGTCGCCGGCGTTCCGTCCGCGGCCCCTCGGCGGTCAGCACTCTGTTCGGGGGCCGTGCGTCCGGAAGTTCGTGAATGCGTGCGCATTGTCCACATCGGTACCCCGGACCCCACGTCCGGGTGGCTGCCGGATGCGCGCGATTCCTATATCACCGGCGGAGCGTCCATTGCCAATTTGCTTGTAGTGGCTGTCGATTGATAGAGCCGCGCGCCTTTGACCAGCGGTAACGCCACCGGATGTCACGTCTGGTAGCTACTCGGCCGCTTCGCGTACGAAGATCACCGCTCATCCGACTTCATGATCGTTCGTCAGGTGGTGGAGATCACAAAGACGGTGGTGTACCCCGTGTCGCAGATCACAGGACGGCAGGCATAGGATGCGGGGCAGTCGGGCTTGTGAACTGCCTCACATGTGCACGATCTTGGTGAGGTGGCGAGCCGGTCGCCCGATGCGGTCCAACGGTCAAGGACGACTGGAAGGAGCGAGGAGCGTGAATGCCTACGCGCCCATCCTCGTGCTCGGCGCCCTCGGGGCAGGCTTTGCGATCTTCTCCGTGGTCATGGCCACGCTTATCGGGCCAAAGCGGTACAACCGAGCAAAGCTGGAAGCGTACGAGTGCGGTATCGAACCCACCCCCACTCCAGCCGGAGGCGGCCGGTTCCCGATCAAGTACTACCTGACGGCGATGCTGTTCATCGTCTTCGACATCGAGATCGTCTTCCTCTATCCCTGGGCGGTCACCTTCGACGCCCTGGGGATCTTCGGGCTCGTCGAGATGCTGCTCTTCGTGCTCACCGTCTTCGTCGCCTACGCGTATGTGTGGCGCCGGGGCGGCCTGGAATGGGACTGAGGGGCTGAGGGGCACACCATGGGACTCGAAGAGAAGCTGCCAAGCGGCTTTGTGCTGACCACTGTCGAGCAGGCCGCCGGCTGGGTACGGAAGTCCTCCGTCTTCCCTGCCACCTTCGGCCTCGCCTGCTGCGCCATCGAGATGATGACGACCGGAGCCGGGCGGTACGACCTGGCCCGTTTCGGGATGGAGGTCTTCCGCGGATCGCCGCGGCAGGCGGATCTGATGATCGTCGCGGGACGGGTCAGCCAGAAGATGGCGCCCGTCCTGAGGCAGGTCTACGACCAGATGCCGAGCCCCAAGTGGGTCATCTCCATGGGGGTTTGCGCATCATCGGGCGGTATGTTCAACAACTACGCCATTGTGCAGGGTGTTGATCACATTGTGCCGGTTGATATCTATTTGCCGGGATGCCCGCCGCGTCCCGAGATGCTGATCGACGCCATCCTCAAACTCCACCAGAAGATCCAGGGCTCCAAGCTCGGGGTCAACGCGGAGGAGGCCGCCCGCGAGGCGGAGGAGGCGGCCCTCAAGGCACTGCCCCTGATCGAGATGAAGGGGCTGCTGCGGTGAGCGACGAGCAGAAGAGCAACGGAGTGCCCGCACCGCGCGAGGACACCGGTGACGTCATCGGCGTACGCAAGGGCATGTTCGGCGCCAACAACGGCGGCGACACCTCGGGCTACGGCGGACTCGTCCGCACCGTGACCCTGCCGGGTGCCTCGTCCCGCCCCTACGGCGGCTGGTTCGACGAAGTGGCCGACGAGCTGGAAGGGGCCCTGGAGGAACAGGACCTGCTTCCCGCCAACGCCATCGAGAAGACGGTCGTCGACCGGGGTGAACTCACCTTCCACATCGCCCGCGAGCACCTGCTCACCGTGGCACGCACCCTGCGCGACGACCCCGCCCTGAGGTTCGAGCTCTGTACGGGCGTCAGCGGCGTGCACTACCTCGGGGACAAGGGCCGCGAGCTGCACGCGGTCTACCACCTGAGGTCGCTCACCCACGGGCGGCTGATCCGCCTCGAGGTGTCCGCCCCGGACAGTGATCCGCACATCCCGTCCCTCGTCGCGGTCTACCCGACCAACGACTGGCACGAGCGCGAGACCTACGACTTCTTCGGGCTGGTCTTCGACGGGCACCCCGCCCTCACCCGGATCATGATGCCGGACGACTGGCAGGGCTTCCCGCAACGCAAGGACTATCCGCTCGGCGGCATCGCCGTCGAGTACAAGGGCGCCCAGATCCCGGCTCCGGACCAGCGGAGGTCGTACAGCTGATGACCACTCCCCACGCAACACCCCGTGCCACGACCGAGGGGACTGTATATACAGTCACCGGCGGCGACTGGGACGAGGTCGTCGAGTCCGCGGCCAAGGCGGACGACGAACGCATCATCGTCAACATGGGCCCCCAGCACCCGTCCACGCACGGCGTGCTGCGGCTGATCCTGGAGATCGACGGCGAGACCGTCAAAGAGGCCCGCTGCGGCATCGGCTATCTCCACACCGGCATCGAGAAGAACCTCGAGTTCCGGAACTGGACACAGGGCACCACCTTCGTCACGCGCATGGACTACCTGACCCCGTTCTTCAACGAGGCGGCGTACTGCCTCGGGACGGAGAAGCTCCTCGGCATCGAGGACCAGATCCCCGACCGGGCCACCGTCCTGCGCGTGCTCCTGATGGAGCTCAACCGGATCTCCTCGCACCTGGTGTGCATCGCCACCGGCGGCATGGAACTCGGCGCCACGACGATCATGATCTACGGCTTCCGTGATCGTGAACTCGTTCTCGATCTCTTCGAGCTGATCACCGGCCTCCGGATGAACCACGCGTTCATTCGGCCCGGCGGCCTGGCACAGGACCTGCCCCCGGGAGCGGTCGACCAGATCCGCGAGTTCGTGAAGACCATGAAGAAGAACCTGCCGGAGTACGACAAGCTCGCGACCGGCAACCCCATCTTCAAGGCCCGCATGCAGGACGTCGGCTACCTCGACCTGACCGGCTGCATGGCGCTCGGCGCCACCGGCCCGGTCCTGAGGTCCGCCGGACTCCCGCACGACCTGCGCAAGAGCGACCCGTACTGCGGCTACGAGAACTACGAGTTCGACGTGCCCACCGCGGACACCTGCGACGCCTACGGCCGCTTCCTCATCCGCCTGGAGGAGATGCGCCAGTCGCTCAGGATCGTCGAGCAGTGCCTGGACCGGCTGGAGCCGGGCCCGGTCATGGTCGCCGACAAGAAGATCGCCTGGCCCGCGCAGCTCGCGCTCGGACCCGACGGACTCGGCAACTCGCTCGACCACATCAAGAAGATCATGGGCACCTCCATGGAGGCCCTGATCCACCACTTCAAGCTGGTGACCGAGGGGTTCCGGGTCCCGGCCGGGCAGACGTACACCGCCATAGAGTCGCCCAAGGGCGAGCTCGGCGTGCACGCCGTCTCGGACGGGGGCACCCGCCCCTTCCGGGTCCACTTCCGCGACCCGTCCTTCACCAACCTGCAGGCCATGGCGGCGATGTGCGAGGGCGGCCAGGTCGCCGACGTCATCGTCGCTGTCGCGTCCATCGACCCCGTGATGGGAGGCGTCGACCGGTGACCGCATCCAACCAAGAAGTCAGCCTGGGGATGCCGCAGCTCCCCGCCCCCGCCTACCCGGCCGAGGTGCGCACCCGGCTCGAAGCGGACGCGAAGGAGGTGATCGCCCGCTACCCCGGCAGCCGCTCCGCGCTGCTGCCGCTGCTGCACCTCGTCCAGTCCGAGGAGGGGCACGTCTCCCGTACGGGCATGGCGTTCTGCGCCGAACTGCTCGGCCTCACCACCGCCGAGGTCACCGCGGTCGCCACCTTCTACTCGATGTACCGGCGTCGGCCGAGCGGCGACTACCAGGTCGGGGTCTGCACCAACACCCTGTGCGCGGTCATGGGCGGCGACGCCATCTTCGACCGGCTCAAGGACCACCTCGGTGTCGGCAACAACGAGACGACCGAGGACGGCAAGGTCACCCTCGAGCACATCGAGTGCAACGCGGCCTGCGACTTCGCGCCCGTCGTGATGGTCAACTGGGAGTTCTTCGACAACCAGACGCCGGAGAGCGCGACGCAGCTCGTCGACGACCTGATCGCCGGCCGGACCGTCGAACCCACCCGCGGCGCCCCCCTGTGCACGTACAAGGAGACCGCCCGCATCCTGGCCGGCTTCCCCGACGAGCGCCCCGGTGCCGTCGCGGCGACCGGCGGAGCGGGTGCAGCCTCACTGGTCGGACTGAAGCTGGCCAAGGGCGAGGCCGCCCCGCAGCCGCGCGTCGTCGCCCCGCGGGGCGAGGCCCCGAGCGACCAGCCGCAGAAGGGTGCCGAGCACCTCAGCTCGCATGATGCGCCGCAGCAGACCTCGGCCTCCGACCCGGAGCACCCGGCCGGGCCCGCAGCCGAGGAGGGGGAGTGATGACCTTGGCAGCCGAGATCGACAAGAACGGGACCAGCCCGGAGAAGCTCCTGGCACCGGTCCTCTCCGCCTTCTGGGACGAGCCGGAGTCCTGGACGCTGGAAACCTATCGGCGTCATGAGGGCTACGAGGGTCTGCGCAAGGCACTGGCCATGTCGCCGGACGACCTCATCGCGTACGTCAAGGACTCCGGTCTGCGCGGGCGCGGCGGTGCCGGCTTCCCCACCGGGATGAAGTGGCAGTTCATCCCGCAGGGCGACGGCAAGCCGCACTACCTGGTCGTCAACGCCGACGAGTCGGAGCCGGGGACCTGCAAGGACATCCCGCTCCTCTTCGCGAACCCGCACAGCCTCATCGAGGGCATCGTGATCGCCTGCTACGCGATCCGCTCGTCCCACGCCTTCATCTATCTGCGCGGCGAAGTCGTCCCCGTACTGCGGCGGCTGCACGAGGCCGTGCGCGAGGCGTACGAGGCGGGGTACCTGGGGAAGGACGCCCTCGGCCCCGGGCTCGACCTGGAACTCACCGTGCACGCCGGTGCCGGCGCGTACATCTGCGGTGAGGAGACCGCGCTGCTCGACTCGCTCGAAGGACGCCGCGGCCAGCCCCGGCTGCGTCCGCCCTTCCCCGCGGTCGCCGGTCTGTACGCCTGTCCCACCGTGGTGAACAACGTCGAGTCCATCGCCTCGGTTCCCGCGATCCTGAACAAGGGCAAGGACTGGTTCAAGTCGATGGGCAGCGAGAAGTCCCCGGGCTTCACGCTGTACTCGCTCAGCGGGCACGTCACCAGCCCCGGCCAGTACGAGGCCCCGCTCGGCATCACCCTGCGCCAGCTGCTCGACATGAGCGGCGGCATCAGGGCCGGACACCGCCTGAAGTTCTGGACCCCCGGCGGCTCCTCCACGCCGATGTTCACCGAGGAACACCTCGACGTCCCGCTGGACTACGAGGGCGTCGGCGCCGCCGGCTCCATGCTCGGCACCAAGGCGCTGCAGTGCTTCGACGAGACCACCTGCGTGGTGCGGGCCGTCACCCGCTGGACCGAGTTCTACGCCCACGAGTCCTGCGGCAAGTGCACGCCATGCCGTGAGGGCACCTACTGGCTCGTCCAGCTGCTCCGCGACATCGAGGCCGGCAAGGGCGAGATGTCCGACCTCGACAAGCTGAACGACATCGCCGACAACATCAACGGCAAGTCCTTCTGCGCCCTCGGTGACGGCGCCGCCTCGCCGATCTTCTCCTCGCTGAAGTACTTCCGCGAGGAGTACGAGCAGCACATCACGGGCAAGGGCTGCCCCTTCGATCCCGCCAGGTCGACCCTCTGGGCCGACGACAAAGACGACAAGAACGCTCACCGGGGGGTGAACGCATGACAGTCACCACGAGTGCGCCCTCCGGGGGCGGCGAGGCGGCCATCCCGCCCGAGGACCTGGTCACGCTGACCATCGACGGCATCGAGATCAGCGTCCCCAAGGGCACCCTGGTCATCCGGGCCGCCGAACTCCTCGGCATCGAGATCCCGCGCTTCTGCGACCACCCGCTCCTCGACCCGGCCGGCGCCTGCCGGCAGTGCATCGTCGAGGTCGAGGGCCAGCGCAAGCCGATGGCGTCCTGCACCATCACGTGCACCGACGGCATGGTCGTGAAGTCGCAGATCACCTCGCCGGTAGCGGAGAAGGCCCAGAAGGGTGTGATGGAGCTCCTGCTCATCAACCACCCGCTGGACTGCCCGGTCTGCGACAAGGGCGGCGAATGTCCCCTGCAGAACCAGGCGATGTCGCACGGCGGCGCCGACTCCCGCTTCGACGGGAAGAAGCGCACCTTCGAGAAGCCCGTCCCGATCTCCACCCAGGTGCTGCTGGACCGTGAGCGGTGCGTGCTCTGCGCGCGCTGCACCCGGTTCTCCAACCAGGTGGCGGGCGACCCGATGATCGAACTCATCGAGCGTGGCGCGCTCCAGCAGGTCGGTACCGGGGAGGGCGACCCCTTCGAGTCGTACTTCTCCGGGAACACCATCCAGATCTGCCCCGTCGGAGCGCTCACCTCGGCGGCGTACCGCTTCCGCTCCCGGCCCTTCGACCTGGTGTCGACGCCGTCGGTGTGCGAGCACTGCGCGGGCGGCTGCGCGACCCGCACCGACCACCGCCGCGGCAAGGTCATGCGGCGGCTCGCCTCCAACGACCCCGAGGTCAACGAGGAATGGCTCTGCGACAAGGGCCGCTTCGGATTCCGCTACGCCCAGCAGCGTGACCGGCTCACCACTCCGCTCGTACGCAACGCGGACGGTGTGCTCGAAGCGGCGAGCTGGCCCGAGGCACTGGCGGCCGCGGCAACCGGACTCTCGGCCGCCCGCGGCCGGGCCGGTGTCCTCACCGGGGGCCGGCTCACCGTCGAGGACGCCTACGCCTACAGCAAGTTCGCGCGGATCGCCCTCGGCACGAACGACATCGACTTCCGCGCCCGGATCCACAGCAGCGAGGAAGCCGACTTCCTGGCCGCGCGGGTGGCCGGGCGCGGGCGCGACCTGGACGGCAGCGGAGTCACGTACACCTCGCTGGAGAAGGCCCCGGCGGTCCTGCTGGCCGGCTTCGAGTCCGAGGAGGAGGCGCCCGGCGTCTTCCTGCGGCTGCGCAAGGCCCACCGCAAGCACGGACAGCGGACGTTCGCGCTCGCCTCGCACGCCACGCGCGGACTGGAGAAGGCGGGCGGCACCCTGCTCCCCGCCGCCCCCGGCACCGAGACCGAGTGGCTGGACGCGCTCGCCGGCGGAGTCGGACTGGAGGGTGACGGTGCCCTCGCCGCCGAGGCGCTGCGCGGTGAAGGCTCCCTGATCGTCGTGGGCGAACGGCTCTCCGGTGTTCCCGGAGCCCTGACCGCCGTCGTACGGACCGCCGCCGCCACCGGTGCCACGCTCGTGTGGATTCCGCGGCGGGCCGGCGAACGCGGCGCGGTGGAGGCGGGCGCGCTCCCGTCGCTGCTGCCCGGCGGCCGCCCGGCGACCGACCCGCGGGCCAGGGAGGAGGTGGCGTCCGTCTGGGGCGTCGCCGAACTGCCGACCCGTTTCGGCCGCGACACCAGCCAGATCGTCGAAGCCGCGGCCACCGGCGAGCTGGCCGCGCTGCTGGTCGCCGGCGTGGACCCCGAGGACCTGCCCGACCCGGCCGGTGCCCTCCGGGCGCTGGACGAGGTCGGCTTCCTGGTCTCGCTGGAGCTGCGCCCCGGCGCGGTCACCGAGCGGGCCGACGTGGTCCTTCCCGTCGCCGCGGTGGCGGAGAAGCCCGGCACGTTCCTCAACTGGGAAGGCAGGGCGCGGATGTTCGAAGCCGCGCTGAAGCCCGAGCAGCTGCCGCGCACCCTCTGCCCGACCGACGCACGGGTCCTGCACATGCTGGCCGACGCGCTCGACGTGCACCTCGCGCTGCCGGACCTGAGGGCGGCGCGGCGCGAGCTCGACCGCCTCGGCGGCTGGCAGGGCACCCACGCCGATGACCCGAGGGCGACGTCCCGGCCGGTGCCCGGCGCCGGTGACGGCGAAGCCGTACTCGCGGGCCACCGGATGCTCCTCGACCGGGGCCGGCTGCAGGAGGGCGACGAGGCACTGGCCGGAACCCGGCACGCGGCCGTCGCACGGCTCTCCGCCGCCACCGCGGCCGAGACCGGGGTGAAGGACGGCGACCTGCTGGCCGTCACCGGACCCGCCGGCACCACCGAACTCCCGCTGGCGGTCACCGACATGCCGGACCGGGTGGTGTGGGTGCCGCTCAACTCCGTCGGCCGGGGCGTTCCCGCCGACACCGGAGTACAGCCGGGCGGACTGGTCCGGATCGGTCCGGCCGCCGGAAGCCCCGCAGAGACACCGGAGGTGCGAGCGTGACTGGCCTCGCTCAACTCGCCGCGGCACCGAACGGCGCCGTACTCGCCGCCGAGGACCTCTCGATGTTCGGCACGGACCCGTGGTGGCTCGTCGTCGTCAAGGCGGTCTTCTGCTTCGCGTTCCTGATGGTGACCGTGCTCTTCTCCATCGTGTGGGAGCGCAAGGTCGTCGCCTGGATGCAGCTGCGCATCGGCCCGAACCGGCACGGCCCCTGGGGCATGCTCCAGTCGCTCGCCGACGGCATCAAGCTGATGCTGAAGGAAGACGTCATCGTCAAGCGGGCCGACAAGGTCGTCTACGTCCTGGCCCCGATCATCGCCGCCGCACCGGCGTTCATGGCGATCGCGGTGATCCCGTTCGGCCCGTCGGGCAACGAGGTCTCGATCTTCGGCCAGCGCACGACGATGCAGCTGACCGACCTGCCGATCGCGATGCTGTACATCCTCGCGGTCGCCTCCGTCGGCATCTACGGCATCGTGCTGGCCGGCTGGTCGTCCGGATCGACGTACCCGCTGCTCGGCGGTCTGCGCTCCTGCGCGCAGATGATCAGCTACGAGATCGCGATGGGCGCCGCCTTCGCCTCGGTGTTCCTCTACTCCGGGTCGATGTCGACCTCGAAGATCGTGGAGGCGCAGGAGGACCGCTGGTTCATCATCCTGCTGCCGGTCTCCTTCATCATCTACGTCGTCACGATGGTCGGGGAGACCAACCGCGCCCCGTTCGACATGCCGGAGTCCGAGGGCGACCTCGTCGGCGGCTTCAACACCGAGTACTCCTCGATCAAGTTCGCGATGTTCATGCTCGCCGAGTACGTCAACATGGTCACCGTCTCCGCGGTCTCCGTGACCCTGTTCCTGGGCGGCTGGCGGGCTCCGTACCCGATCAGCACCTTCTGGGAGGGCGCGAACCACGGCTGGTGGCCGATGCTCTGGTTCGTCATCAAGGTCCAGCTGCTGCTGTTCTTCTTCATCTGGCTGCGTGGCACCCTGCCCAGGGTCCGCTACGACCAGCTGATGAAGCTCGGCTGGAAGGTCCTGATCCCGGTCTCCGTGGTCTGGCTGATGCTGGTGGCCACGGTCAGGGCGCTGCGCAACGAGGGCTACGACTTCTCGAAGATCGTGCTGTACGTCGCCGGGGCCGTGATCGCGATCCTGCTGATCTCCTTCGTCGTCGACATCTTCCGCGACCGCAAGGCGAAGGAAGCCGAAGCGGCCGCCGAGCCGGAGCCGGCGTTCGACCCGATGGCCGGCGGATTCCCGGTACCGCCGCTGCCCGGCCAGAGCCTGCCGCCGGTACCGCGCCGCAGGCCGCGCCGTGAGCGGGAGCTCGTTGTCAGTGGCGGACCCGATACTCAGAGTGACGAGCACGCGAGTGACGGAAAGGAGGCTGACGGTGTCTGAGTCATCAGAACCCTCAGGGGAGAAGTTCCAGAATCCTGTGGCCGGCTTCGGCGTGACCTTCAAGGCCATGTTCAAGAAGCGGCTGACCGAGCAGTACCCGGAGACGCCGAAGGTGACGGCGCCGCGCTTCCACGGCCGGCACCAGCTCAACCGTCACCCCGACGGCCTGGAGAAGTGCGTCGGCTGCGAGCTGTGCGCCTGGGCGTGTCCGGCGGACGCCATCTACGTGGAGGGCGCGGACAACACCGAGGAGGAGCGCTACTCCCCGGGGGAGCGCTACGGCCGCGTCTACCAGATCAACTACGCGCGCTGCATTCTCTGCGGGCTCTGCATCGAGGCGTGCCCCACCCGGGCACTCACGATGACGAACGAGTTCGAGCTCGCCAACACCACCCGCGAGAGCCTCATCTACACCAAGGACGAGCTGCTCGCGGGCCTGGAGGAAGGCATGGTCGACAGCCCGCACGCGATCTACCCCGGCATGGACGAGCAGGACTACTACCGCGGTCTGGTGAGCGAGGCCGCGCCGGGCACGGAGCGTCAGACCGCCGTCTCCAAGGGCGAAGTCGACAAGGAGGTGGACGCATGACCTCCGGTCAGGCCGTCGCGGCCTCCATGACCTCCACCCCCGAGGCCGTCCAGTTCTGGCTGCTCGGCACCGTCGCCGTCGTCGGCGCGCTCTCCACCGTCCTGATGAAGAAGGCGGTGCACAGCGCACTGTCGCTCGCCGGCACCATGATCGTGCTGGCGGTCTTCTACCTCGCCAACGGCGCGTACTTCCTGGGCATCGTGCAGGTCGTCGTCTACACGGGCGCGATCATGATGCTGTTCCTCTTCGTGGTCATGCTCGTCGGTGTCACGGCGGCAGACTCGCTGAAGGAGACCATCAAGGGCCAGCGCTGGCTGGCCGCCGGCTGCGGACTCGGCTTCGGCGCCCTGCTGATCGCCGGTATCGGCCAGGCGTCCCTGGCCAGCTTCAACGGCCTCGGCGCGGCGAACACCCGGCACGGCGGAAACGTCGAGGGCCTCGCCAACCTCATCTTCACCAAGTACGTCTTCGCGTTCGAGATCACGGGCGCCCTGCTGATCACGGCGACGGTCGGCGCGATGCTCCTGACGCACCGCGAGCGCACCGAACGGGCGAAGACGCAGCGGGAGATGTCCGAGGACCGGGTGCGCAGCAACCACCTTCCGCCGCTCCCCGCCCCGGGTGTCTACGCCCGGCACAACGCGGTGGACATCGCCGGACTGCTCCCGGACGGCACCGCATCCGAGCTCACCGTCATGCAGACGCTGCGCCGGCGCGGTCAGATCCGGGACGTGTCGACCGAGTCGCTCGCCGACCTCAAGGCGCTGGAACAGCGCTCCGGGGAGCGGCTGGGCCGTGACCACGAAGAAGAAGGGGAGGAGGTCGCCAAGTGAATCCCGTCAACTACCTCTACCTCGCGGCCCTTTTGTTCACGATCGGTGCCTCCGGTGTCCTGATCAGGCGGAACGCCATCGTGGTGTTCATGTGCGTGGAGCTGATGCTCAACGCCTGCAACCTCGCGTTCGTCGCGTTCTCCCGGATGCACGGAAACCTCGACGGCCAGATCATCGCCTTCTTCACGATGGTCGTCGCCGCCGCCGAGGTCGTCGTCGGGCTCGCGATCATCGTGTCGCTGTTCCGCTCCCGCCACTCGGCCTCGGTCGACGACGCCAGCCTGATGAAGCTGTAAGGGGTCGGAATCGTGGAAAACCTGATTGCGCTGCTGGTCGCGGCGCCCCTGCTCGGAGCGGTGGTCCTGCTGTGCGGGGGCCGCCGGCTCGACCGGGCCGGCCACTGGCTCGGCACGCTGTTCTCCGCCGCGGCCTTCGTCGTCGGCGTGGTGCTGTTCATCGACATGCTGGGCAAGGGCGCCGACGACCGCGCCCTGCACCAGATGCTGTACAGCTGGATTCCCGTCGAGGGATTCCAGGCCGACGTGGCCTTCCAGCTCGACCAGCTGTCGATGACGTTCGTCCTGCTGATCACGGGTGTGGGCACGCTGATCCACATCTACTCGATCGGCTACATGGAGCACGACGAGCGCCGCCGCCGCTTCTTCGGCTACCTGAACCTGTTCCTCGCGGCGATGCTCCTTCTGGTCATCGCCGACAACTACCTGCTGCTGTACGTCGGGTGGGAGGGCGTCGGCCTGGCGTCGTACCTGCTCATCGGCTTCTGGCAGCACAAGCCCAGCGCGGCCACCGCCGCCAAGAAGGCCTTCCTGGTCAACAGGGTCGGCGACATGGGCCTGTCGATCGCGATCATGCTGATGTTCACCACCTTCGGCACCTTCGCCTTCGGACCGGTGTTCGCCGCGGTCGACGGGACGAGCGAGGGCAAGCTCACCGCGATCGGCCTCATGCTGCTCCTCGCGGCCTGCGGCAAGTCCGCCCAGGTGCCGCTGCAGTCCTGGCTCGGTGACGCGATGGAGGGCCCGACCCCGGTCTCGGCCCTCATCCACGCCGCCACCATGGTGACCGCGGGTGTCTACCTCATCGTCCGCTCCGGTGCGATCTTCAACGCGGCGCCCGACGCCCAGCTGGTCGTCGTGGTCGTCGGTGCGGTCACGCTCCTCTTCGGTGCGATCGTCGGTTGCGCAAAGGACGACATCAAGAAGGCCCTCGCCGGGTCGACGATGTCGCAGATCGGCTACATGATCCTGGCCGCGGGTCTCGGCCCCATCGGCTACGTCTTCGCGATCATGCACCTGGTGACGCACGGCTTCTTCAAGGCCGGTCTCTTCCTCGGCGCCGGTTCGGTCATGCACGGCATGAACGACGAGGTCGACATGCGGAAGTACGGCGGCCTGCGGAAGTTCATGCCGGTCACCTTCGTCACCTTCGGCCTCGGCTACCTCGCGATCATCGGTTTCCCCGGTCTGTCCGGCTTCTTCTCCAAGGACTTGATCATCGAGGCGGCCTTCGCGAAGGGCGGCACCGAGGGCTGGATCCTCGGCTCCGTCACCCTGCTGGGTGCCGCGATCACCGCGTTCTACATGACGCGCGTGATGCTGCTGACGTTCTTCGGAGAGAAGCGCTGGCAGCCGGATGCGGAGGGCCACGACCCGCACCCGCACGAGTCACCGAAGTCGATGACGATCCCGATGATCGTGCTGGCCTTCGGGTCGGTGTTCGCGGGCGGCTTCTTCGCCATCGGCGACCGGTTCATGCACTGGCTGGAGCCCGTCACCGGACACGACCACGGGCACGCGCCGGTGAGCGCGACCACCGTCACCGCCGCCACCATGGTGGTGCTCGTCATCGGGGTCGCCATCGCCTGGTTCATGTACGGGCGCAGGCCCGTCCCCGTCGTCGCCCCGCGCGGCTCGCTGCTCACCAGGGCCGCCCGTCGCGACCTCTACCAGGACGACTTCAACCACGTGGTCCTGGTCCGCGGCGGCGAGCACCTCACCCGCTCCCTGGTCTACGTCGACCACACCCTGGTCGACGGCGTCGTCAACGGCACGGCCGCCTCGATGGGCGGGCTCTCCGGCCGGCTGCGCAAGCTGCAGAACGGCTATGCCCGCTCCTACGCGGTCTCGATGTTCGGCGGTGCGGCGGTCCTCATCGCCGCAACCCTGCTGATGAGGGCGGTCTGATCACATGTCCTTTCCCCTCCTGACAGCGACGGCGGCACTCCCGGCGATCGGTGCGATCGCCACCGCCGCCGTCCCCGCCGCACAGCGCACCGCGGCCAAATGGCTCGCGCTGATCGTCTCGCTCGGCACGCTCGTCCTCGCGGGCATCGTGTTCGCCCGCTTCGAACCGGGCGGTGACCGCTACCAGCTGACCGAATCGCACGCCTGGATCAAGGACTTCGGCGTCCGGTACGAGCTGGGCGTCGACGGCATCGGGGTGGCGCTCCTCGCGCTCACCGCGCTGCTGATCCCCTTCGTCATCCTGGCCGGCTGGCACGACGCCGACCCCCTGGAGACGAAGTCCTCCCGCTGGAGGCCCACCCAGGGCTTCTTCGCCCTCATCCTGATGGTCGAAGCGATGGTGATCCTCTCCTTCGAGGCCACCGACGTCTTCCTCTTCTACATCCTCTTCGAAGCCATGCTCATCCCGATGTACTTCCTCATCGGCGGCTTCGGGGACCGGGCGCACACGGGCAGCGACGAGAACGCGGCGACGCAACGCAGCTACGCGGCCGTGAAGTTCCTCCTCTACAACCTGGCCGGCGGGCTCATCATGCTGGCCGCCGTCATCGGGCTCTACGTGGTCGCGGGGAGCTTCTCGCTCTCCGAGATCGCCGAGGCCCGGGCCAACGGCTCGCTGGAGATGGCGAGCAGCACCGAGCGGTGGCTGTTCCTCGGCTTCTTCTTCGCCTTCGCGGTGAAGGCCCCGCTGTGGCCGCTGCACACCTGGCTGCCCAACGCCATGGGCGAGGCGACCACCCCGGTGGCCGTCCTGATCACCGCGGTCGTCGACAAGGTCGGCACCTTCGCGATGCTCCGCTTCTGCCTCCAGCTGTTCCCGGAGGCCAGCAAGTGGGCGACGCCGGTGATTCTCGTCCTGGCGCTGATCTCCATCATCTACGGCGCGCTGCTCGCCGTCGGCCAGCGCGACATCAAGCGGCTCATCGCCTACGCGTCGATCTCGCACTTCGGCTTCATCGTGCTCGGCATCTTCGCGATGACGAGCCAGGGCCAGTCGGGTGCCACGCTCTACATGGTCAACCACGGGCTCTCGACGGCCGCGCTGATGCTGGTCGCCGGATTCCTGATCACGCGGCGCGGTTCGCGGCTCATCGCCGACTACGGCGGGGTGCAGAAGGTGGCACCGGTGCTGGCGGGAACGTTCCTCATCGGCGGTCTCGCCACGCTCTCGCTGCCCGGCCTCGCCCCGTTCGTCAGTGAGTTCCTCGTCCTGGTCGGCGCGTTCAGCGCGTACCCGGTGGTCGGCATCATCGCGACCGTCGGCATCGTCCTCGCCGCGCTCTACGTCCTCGTCCTCTACCAGCGGACGATGACGGGACCGGTCACGGAGGCGGTCCGGAACATGCCGGACCTCAGGGTCCGTGAACTGGCGGTCGCCCTGCCGCTGATCGCCCTGCTGATCTTCCTGGGTGTCTTCCCGAAGCCGCTCACGGACGTGGTCAACCCGGCGGTGCAGCACACCATGCACGACGTACAGAAGAAGGACCCCCAGCCCGAGGTGGAGGCCGCCAAGTGAGCGCAACAGCTGTCCACGGCCTGTGGACGACGGCGGGCGGCGGGGTGACAACGGCTGCCGCCGGCGACAAGTTCACCGCGCCGACCATCGAGTACGCCCAACTGGCGCCCGTCCTGATCGTGATCGGCGTGGCCGTCCTGGGCGTCCTGGTGGAGGCGTTCGTCCCGCGCAGGGCCCGTTACACCACACAGGTCTTCCTGACGGTCGTCGCCCTCGGTGCCGCGTTCGCCGCGGTGCTGGGGCTCGCGGCCGACGGGTACGCGGGGAAGAACGCGCAGATCGCCGCGATGGGCGCCGTCGCCGTCGACGGTCCCGCGCTGTTCCTGCAGGGCACCATCCTGCTCGTCTCGATGGTCTCCGTCTTCACCTTCGCCGAGCGGCGCCTGGACCCCGCCTCCCACGGCAACCGCGTGGACTCCTTCGCCGCGCAGGCCGGTTCGGTCCCCGGCAGTGACGGCGAGAAGGCCGCGGTCAAGGCCGGGTTCACCACGACCGAGGTCTTCCCGCTGGTCCTGTTCTCCGTCGCAGGCATGCTGGTCTTCCCGGCGGCCAACGACCTGCTGACCCTCTTCATCGCGCTCGAGGTCTTCTCCCTCCCGCTCTACCTCCTGTGCGCCGTCGCCCGCCGCAAGCGGCTGATGTCGCAGGAGGCCGCGGTGAAGTACTTCCTGCTCGGGGCCTTCTCCTCGGCGTTCCTGCTCTTCGGGATCGCCCTGCTCTACGGATACGCGGGAACCGTCTCGTACGCCGGTATCGCGAACGTCGTGGACGGCACCGTCCAGGAGATCGACCCGGCGCTCGCCGACACGATGGGCAACGACGTGCTGCTGCTGATCGGCGGCGCGATGATCCTCATGGGCCTGCTGTTCAAGGTCGGCGCCGTCCCGTTCCACATGTGGACCCCGGACGTCTACCAGGGTGCGCCGACCCCGGTCACGGGCTTCATGGCCGCCGCGACGAAGGTCGCCGCCTTCGGTGCCCTGCTGCGCCTGCTGTACGTGGTGCTGCCAGGTCTCACCTGGGACCTGCGCCCCGTCATGTGGGGCGTCGCGATCGTCACGATGCTGGGCGGGGCGATCGTCGCGATCACCCAGACCGACATCAAGCGGCTGCTGGCCTACTCCTCGATCGCGCACGCGGGCTTCATCCTCGCGGGTGTCATCGCGGCCAGTCCGGAGGGCATCTCCTCGGTCCTCTTCTACCTCGGCGTCTACTCCTTCGTGACCGTCGGCGCCTTCGCCGTCGTCACCCTGGTGCGCGACGCGGGGGGCGAGGCGACGCACCTGTCGCAGTGGGCCGGACTCGGCCGGCGCTCGCCGCTGACCGCGGCGGTCTTCGCCGTGTTCCTGCTGTCCTTCGCCGGTATCCCGCTCACGTCGGGCTTCTCCGGCAAGTTCGCCGTCTTCAAGGCGGCGGCGGACAACGGCGCGGGCGGCCTGGTCGTGGTCGGTGTGATCTCGTCGGCCATCGCCGCGTTCTTCTACATCCGCGTCATCGTCCTGATGTTCTTCAGCGAGCCGAAGGCCGACGGCCCCACGGTCGCCGTCCCGTCGCCGCTGACGATGACGACGATCGCGGTCGGCGTCGCGGTCACCCTGGTGCTCGGCCTGGCCCCGCAGTACTTCCTGGACCTGGCGAGCCAGGCGGGAGTCTTCGTGCGGTAACCGCGTGGGAAGCGCTGCGACAACGCCGGACGGGCCCTGGAAGTCAAGCCCGTCCGGCGTTGTCGTATGCGGCGCCTATGGTTGCTGTGGACGGTTGGACAGAGATACGGACGGCACGGACGGGCGGACGGGAACGATGAGTGTGACGACCGAGAGCGCCGCGCAGCAGACGCTGCACCGGGTGTTCGGGTACGAGGCGTTCCGCG
Organism: Streptomyces sp. NPDC059499; assembly: GCF_042749285.1. Classification (NCBI taxonomy): domain Bacteria; kingdom Bacillati; phylum Actinomycetota; class Actinomycetes; order Kitasatosporales; family Streptomycetaceae; genus Streptomyces; species Streptomyces sp. NPDC059499. The sequence goes on along the minus strand of NZ_JBHYTT010000001.1, from coordinate 876,913 downwards.
GCGAGCAGGGTGCGGTGATCGACCATGTGGTCGCCGGTGGCGACGCGGTCGTGCTCATGCCCACCGGCGGCGGCAAGTCCCTCTGCTACCAGATTCCCGCCCTGGTCAGGCCGGGTACCGGCGTCGTGGTCTCTCCGCTGATCGCGCTCATGCAGGACCAGGTGGACGCCCTGCGTGCGCTCGGTGTCCGCGCCGGTTTCATGAACTCCACGCAGGACTTCGACGAGCGCCGTTCGATGGAGGCCCAGTTCCTGGCGGGCGAGCTCGACCTGCTGTACCTGGCCCCGGAGCGGCTGCGCCTGGACTCCACCCTCTCGCTGCTCGCCCGCGGTGAGATCTCCGTCTTCGCGATCGACGAGGCGCACTGCGTCGCCCAGTGGGGCCACGACTTCCGCCCGGACTACCTGGCCCTGTCCGTCCTGGGCGAGCGCTGGCCCGACGTCCCGCGCATCGCGCTGACGGCCACGGCGACCGACGCCACGCACCAGGAGATCACCCAGCGCCTGGGCATGCCCGAGGCCAGGCACTTCGTGGCCAGCTTCGACCGGCCCAACATCCAGTACCGCGTCGTGGGGAAGTCCGACCCGAAGAAGCAGCTGCTCACCTTCCTCAAGGAGGAGCACCCCGGGGACGCGGGCATCGTCTACTGCCTCTCGCGCAATTCGACGGAGAAGACCGCCGAGTACCTCTGCCGCAACGGCATCGAGGCCGTGCCGTACCACGCGGGCCTGGACGCGTCGATGCGCGCCGAGCACCAGTCGCGCTTCCTGCGGGAGGAGGGCCTGGTCGTCGTCGCGACCATCGCCTTCGGCATGGGCATCGACAAGCCCGACGTGCGCTTCGTCGCCCACCTCGATCTGCCGAAGTCCGTCGAGGGCTACTACCAGGAGACAGGACGCGCGGGCCGTGACGGTGCGCCCTCCACGGCCTGGATGGCGTACGGCCTCCAGGACGTCGTCCAGCAGCGCAAGCTGATCCAGGGCGGCGAGGGCGACGAGGCGTTCCGGCGCCGGGCCGCGGCGCACCTCGACTCGATGCTGGCGCTGTGCGAGACCGTCCAGTGCCGCCGCGCCCAGCTCCTGACGTACTTCGGCCAGGAGCCAGGCTCCGAGAGCTGCGGCAACTGCGACACCTGCCTCACCCCGCCCGAGACCTGGGACGGCACGGTGGTCGCGCAGAAGCTGCTGTCCACCGTGGTCCGGCTGAAGCGGGAGCGCGGGCAGAAGTTCGGGGCCGGCCAGATCATCGACATCCTGCTGGGCCGCAAGACCGCGAAGATCATCCAGTTCGACCACGACCAGCTCTCGGTCTTCGGGATCGGTGAGGAGCTGGCCGAGGCGGAGTGGCGTGGTGTGGTGCGCCAGCTGCTGGCCCAGGGCCTGCTCGCCGTCGAGGGCGAGTACGGCACGCTCGTGCTGACCGAGGAGAGCGGTTCGGTGCTCGGCCGGGAGCGTGAGGTACTGCTGCGCAAGGAGCCGAAGAAGCCGACGGCCAAGTCGGCGAGGGGCGAGCGCAAGGGCAAGTCGGCCGCCGCCGTGGTGGACCTGCCGGCCGAGGCCGTCCCGGTCTTCGAGGCGCTGCGCGCCTGGCGCGGCGCCCAGGCCAAGGAGCTGGGCCTCCCGGCGTACGTGATCTTCCACGACGCGACGCTGCGGGAGATCGCCGCGCTCCGTCCCGGTTCGCTCGCGGAGCTGGGCGGGATCAGCGGCCTGGGCGAGAAGAAGCTGGCGACGTACGGCGAGGGCGTCCTGGAGGTGCTGGCCGGGCTGGGAGACACGGGGCCGGCCGCCGCCGACGCGGACCCTGCCCCCGCCGCGCCGGAACCGGCGAGCCGGCCCGCCGTGGTCGCGCCGCGGCCGGAAGCCGCGCGGACCGCCGAGCCGACGCGACCGGTGCGGGCCGCACGGGCGGAGCAGGACACGGACACGCACTTCGGCTGGGACGAGGAACCGCCCGAGTTCGAGTGAGCGGGTGACGGGCGGCGACGGGTCTACTCCGGCGTCGCCCGGCGGCGTGTGACGATCGCGGTCAGGTCGAGATCGACGGGGAAGGGCGCGGAGACCTTCATCCTGTCGTGGAAGATCCCGGTGGAGGTGTACGCGCCGGTGGCGGGTTCCAGCTCGAAGACGTACACGACTGCTCGGCCGTCCTGGTTCTCCACCCGCCAGTAGTGCGGAATCTTCGCCCGCGCGTACTTCACGGGCTTGGTCTCCCGGTCACGGGTGACGGACTCGTCGGACACGACCTCGACGGCCAGCACCACACTGTGCGAGGGGAAACGCGTCTGCCGCAGACTCTCGACCGCCTCCGCATGCACGACGACAACATCGGGCTCAGGCCGGTTCTGGAAGTCGACGTCGATGGTGAATTCGCGAAAGACTTCCAGGTCGAGCGGTGCGAGCGACTGCAGCTGCCACTTCAGGTAGTCGATCGCACGCTCATGGAAAACGGTCTGCGGACCCACGAAAACGAGGCTCCCGTCGATCAGCTCCGTATGCGGAGGCAGATTCGGAAGCGTGTCCAGGTCATCGGCGGTCCATCCGCCCACGGGCGGAACCGCCCACCGCGGCTCGGGTGCCTCGGGTTCGATGCTCATCAGTGCTCCTATACGAAGCAGTCTCGCGGTCGGTCCAGCGTATCCGGCGGGAACCGATCAAGGCCGACCAAACATGTGAGCGACTCACGCGTCGTTGACCACCGCCCCCCTCGCCGCGTACGCGCGCACGTCCGCGTCCGGGTCGGTGAGGACTCCGGCCAGGGCCTCCCGGGCCGCGTCGTGGGCCGTGTGGTGGAGCAGCGCCAGCACCGCCGCCTTCCGCACGTCGGCGTTCGGGTCGCCCAGGGCCCCGGCCAGCGGGGCGACCGCGGCATCCGGGGCCGCCGAGGAGAGCGCCGTCGCCGCCCCCGCCCGGACCTGCCACGCAGGGTCCCCCAGGGCCGTGACCGCCCTCGCGGCGTACGGCGCGGGGCACCCCGTCGCCGCGAGCGCGGCCAGGGCGGCGGCGCGGACCAGCGCGTCCCCGTCCGCCAGCAGCGGGGTGAGCGGCTCCGGGGCGGGGGAGTGCGTGGCGGCCAGCCCCTTCGCCACGGCCACCCGGACCTCGCGGGACGGATCGGCCGCGGCTGCCGCCAGGGCCTGGACCGCGTCCACCGAGACGAGCGCGCGGACGGTGTGCAGCCGCACGTCGATGACCGGGTCGCCGAGCGTGCGCGCGTACAGGTCCGCGTCCCCCAGCCGCAGCGCCCGCAGGGTGTCGAGCGCGGTGGACCGTACGACCGGGTCGTCCGAGCCCAGGGCCGTCACCAGCGGTGCGCGCAGGGCCGGTTCGGCCGGCAGCACCTCGACCAGCTCCCGCAGGGAGGCGGCGGCCGCCGCCCGCACCGACGGCGCCGGGTCGGCGAGCGTCCCGGCCAGCGCGGGACCCGCGCCCTGCGGCGTCGACTCGGTGAGCGCGGCCACGGCCGCCCGCCGGACCGCCGGGTCCGCGTCGGCCAGGTACGGGGCGAGGACCGGCAGGTCCGGCTGGTCGTCGGCGAGCGCGAGGAGTTCCAGGATGCGGGGGGACGGGCCGGACGGTACGGGGGCAGCGGCAGCGGGCGACGGCTCCGCCGCCGTCCGGGAGCCGGACGACGGGGCCACGTCCCGCCGTCCCGCCGTGGCGACCTGCTCCGCCGCCACCTCGCCGATCTCGCGCGAGGGCCCGCCCACCGGGGCGAAACCTTCCACCGGCACGAGGTAGGGAGCCACCGGCCTGGCCGTGAACTCCATCGCCCCCGAAGCGGACTTGCGCAGGTCCAGGTGGTGGAACCAGTCCGCGTCGTCACGCTCGGGATGGTCCGTACGCTCGTGGTACAGGCCCCAGCGGGACTCCGTCCGGGCCAGCGAGGAGCGCGCCGCCATCTCCGCGCAGTCCCGGATGAAGCTCACCTCGGCGCACCGCATCAGCTCGTGCGGGGTCGTCGCGCCCATCTCCGCGATGTCGGTCCGCATCCGCTCGAACGCCTCCAGCGCGAGCGAGAGGCGCGCCCCCGACTTGGGCGGGGCCACGTAGTCGTTCACGAAGCGGCGCAGCTTGTACTCGACCTGGGGCTGCGGCGGACCCTCCGGGTTGAGCAGCGGCCGGTAGATCAGCTCATGGGCCTCGCGCAGCTGCTCGGCGGGCAGTTCGCCCTCGTACGCCGTGAACTGCGAGGCGTCGGCGCCCGCGAGGTCACCGAAGACGAACGCGCCGATCATGTAGTTGTGCGGGACGCAGGCCAGGTCCCCGGCGGCGTAGAGGCGCGGCACCGTCGTACGCGCGTGGTCGTCGACCCGGACGCCGGAGGCCGAATGGCCGCCGCACAGACCGATCTCGGAGATGTGCATCTCGATGTCGTGGGTGCGGTAGTCATGGCCCCGGTTCGCGTGGAACGTGCCGCGCGTGGGCCGTTCCGTGGTGTGCAGGATGTCCTCCAGCGCGCTGACGGACTCCTCGGGGAGGTGGCTCAGCTTCAGGTACACCGGCCCCCGGTCGGAGGCGACCTCCGCCGCGAACTCGGCCATCATCTGCCCCGACCAGTAGTCGGAGTCGACGAACCGTTCGCCGTGCCGGTTCACCTGGTAGCCGCCGAACGGATTGGCGACGTAGGCGCAGGCCGGACCGTTGTAGTCCTTGATCAGCGGGTTGATCTGGAAGCACTCGATGCCGGTCAGCTCGGCGCCCGCGTGGTACGCCATGGCATAGCCGTCGCCGGCGTTGGTCGGGTTCTCGTACGTCCCGTAGAGGTAGCCGGACGCCGGCAGTCCGAGCCGTCCGCACGGCCCGGTGGCCAGGACGACGGCCCCGGCGCGGACCGTGACGAACGCTCCCGTACGGGTGTTGAAGCCCGCCGCCCCGATCGCCCTGCCGTCGTCACCGGTGAGGATCCGGACCGGCATCACCCGGTTCTCGATCCGGATCCGCTCCCGCATCTCGCGGCGCCGCAATTGCCGGTAGAGGACCTTCTTGACGTCCTTGCCCTCGGGCATCGGCAGCACGTACGCACCGGAGCGGTGCACCTGGCGGACGGCGTACTCCCCGTGCTCGTCCTTCTCGAACTTCACCCCGTACGACTCCAGCCGCTGCACCATCGGGAAGCCGAGCTCCGCGGTCCGGCGGACGGTGGACTGGTCGACGATGCCGTCGTTGGCGCGGGTGATCTCGGCGACGTAGTCGTCGGGTTCGGCCCGGCCCGGGATCACGGCGTTGTTGACGCCGTCCATCCCCATGGCGAGGGCGCCCGAGTGCCGCACGTGCGCCTTCTCCAGCAGCACGACGGACGCGCCGTGCTCGGCGGCGGTGAGGGCCGCCATGGTGCCGGCCGTGCCGCCCCCGACGACCAGTACGTCGCAGGAGAGTTCCTCGGCGTCGGCGAGGGCGGGGATCTGCACGGTCATGCCTTTCAGTGAGCGGGAGTGAGCGATTCGAGGACCTCGCGGCGCAGCGCGACGGTCGCCGGGTCGGAATGCGCGGCGCGTTCACGCGGACGCGGTACGTCCAGGACGCGCCCGGTGGGCAGCAGCGCCACCCGGTCGCCGAGGAACAGCGCCTCGTCCACGTCGTGCGTGACGAAGACGACCGTGGCGCCCGTGCCGTGCAGGACGTCGACGAGCAGCTGCTGCATCCCGGCCCTGGTCTGGGCGTCCAGCGCGCCGAAGGGCTCGTCCATCAGGACCGCGCGCGGGTCGGCCGCCAGCGCGCGGGCCAGCTGCACACGCTGGCGCTGGCCGCCCGAGACGCGGTGCGGAAGCTTCGCCCCGTGGTCCTCCAGGCCGACCCGGGCCAGCCAGGACTCGGCCCGGTGCCTGCGCTCGGAGCGGGCCACGCCCCGGATGGCGAGGGGCAGTTCGACATTGGCGCGCACCGTGCGCCACGGCAGCAGCGCGTCGTCCTGGAAGACGAGGGCCCGCTCGGCGTGCGGCGCGGTGACCGGCTCGCCGTCCTGGGTCACCTCGCCGCCGAGCACGGGCAGCAGGCCGGCGAGGGTGCGCAGGAGCGTGGACTTGCCGCAGCCGGACGGGCCGACGACGGCGAGGATCTCACCGGGTACGACATCGAGATCGATGCCGTCGAGGACGGGTGCCCCGGCCCGGCCGAGCACGGCGCCGCGCAGGGTGAGCCGGACGCCCGGGGACGTGGTGGTGGTCATGGGTGCACCCGCTCCTTCGCGAGGGGGGCGGGCGCGGCCGCCGGGGACACGGGACGGGGCCGGTGCCGTACGGGGGACGGCGGCCGGTGGTTCTCCGTACGCGGCAGCCACCGTGTGAGCCGGCGGCCGAGCAGTTCCACGGCCGTCGAGGTGATCCAGCCGAGCAGGCCGATCGTGGCCATGCCGACGAAGACGCCCGGGTAGTCGACGACCGTGTAGTCCTGCCAGGTGCGGTACCCCACCCCGTACTCGCCGGAGATCATCTCGGCGGAGATCACGCAGATCCACGACACCCCGATGCCGACGGAGAGCCCGCCCAGGATGCCGGGGAGCGCGCCGGGCAGGACGACGGAGCCGAGGATCCGCCACCGGCCGCCGCCCATCGTCAGGACGGCCTCCTCCCACACCGGGGTGAGCGCGCGCACCGCGTGCCGGGTGGAGACCATGACCGGGAAGAACGCCGCGGTGCACGTGATGAAGACGATCCCCTGCTCGTTGCTGGGGAAGAGCAGGATCGCCACCGGCACCAGCGCGATGGCCGGGACCGGACGGATCACTTCGAGGACCGGGCCCAGCAGGTCGGAGGCCAGCCGGGAGCGGGCGACGGCCGTGCCGACCGTGATGCCCAGGACGGCGGCCAGGGCGAAGCCGGTGACGATCCGGGTCAGGCTGTCGGTGAGGTCCTGCCAGTACGCGTCGTTGCCGAGCCGGTCGCCGAAGGCGCGCGCCACGTCGGTCACCGTCGGGAACTGCTCGAAGCGCAGCCACAGATTGATGTCGAAGGCGGTCAGCAGCTGCCAGATGCCCAGGGCGGCCACCAGCGACAGGGCCCGCAGCACGATCGACCACCGGCCGCTCATGAGACGCGGGCCCAGTCGAGCGCGGTGGCGTACGGAACGATCCGGGCGCCGGGGTGCGCGGCGACATCGGCGCGGGCCGCGGATCCGGTGACGTACGGCCGCAGTCCGGCGCCGTCCGACACCCAGACCGCCCGGTCGGCGAACCACAGCGTGCCGGTCCTCGCGTCGGGCACGTACGCGGCGCGGACCTGCCCCGGGTGCGCGGCGGCGTACCGCAGGACCTCGACGGGGGTGGCGAACGCCGACGTGGCGTCCTTGCCCTTCAGCCAGACCTCGCCACCGCGCGCGGCGGGCGGACCGGCCGCCCGCGCCTTCGCGTAGGCGGAGCCGTACACCCGCTTCACGTACTGCTCGTCGACGAAGGCGTCCACGTCCACGTCGCCGACCAGCTTCGCCGAGCGCAGCACGGGGACGTCCTTCTTGAGCGCCGCGACCAGGGCGGGTTTCACGGTGGTGTCGAACGTCGCGATGCCCTGGGAGCCGTTGTAGAGGTGCACGACCTCGGCCGGCAGGCCGGTGGCCTTCGCGACCGACTCGGACGACGCGACCGGGTGCTCGTGCAGGTAGTCGGTGGCCCGGCCCTGCGCCCGCAGGAAGTCCTCCAGCACGGCGGGCCGCTTCTTCGCGAACTCCTCACGGACGGTGACCCCGTGGAAGGTCGGAAGATTCAGTTCCGCCCCGTCGTAGAGGGCCTTCGCCCGGCCCTGGAAGGCCAGCAGCCCGGGCCAGGCGACGAACTGCGAGAGGGCCTCCGCGCTGCCGGCCTGGAGCGCCGAAGCGCCCACGGCAGGCTGCTGGTTGAGCTTGCGGATGTCCTTCTCGGGATCGAGTCCTGCCTGTTGGAGGGCGCGGACGAGCGTTCCGTCGGCGGCCGACCCGACACTCGTGGAGACCTTCTTGCCGCGCAGGTCATCGAGCGAGTCGAGGTCCGAACCGGGCCCGGTCACCACGGTGTTGAGGCCACCACGAAGGTTGTACCCGGTGACCGAGACGAGTTTGGTCGGGCGGTTGAGCTGCTTGCCGCGGGCGGCGTTGATCAGCAGCGGGAAGTCGCCCATCGAACCGATGTCGATCTTTCCGGCGGTCATCTGCGCGGTGATCGGCGCGCCGGTCGCGTAGTCCTGCCACTTCACCTTGTACGTGACGCCGTCCCGTTCGCCGCGGGCCCGCAGCTCCTCCTCGAAGTAGCCGAGCGAGCGCAGGAGGGTGCCCGCGGTGACGGTGTTGATGGTCCTGGACTGATAGCCGACGGTCACCGTGACCGTGTCGCTGTCACCCGCGCTCGCTTCGCCGCCGCAGCCCGCGGTGAGCGGGACGAGAGTCGCGGCGGTGAGCAGGGCGCCGGCGCGGATTGCCGTGCGTCGCATGGGAGGAAGGGCCTTTCACCGGAGGAGGTAGGGCATGTTGACCGTGACCGCGTCGGTGGGACACCGGGCCGCGCACGGGCCGCAGTACCAGCACTCGTCGACGTGCATGAATGCCTTGCCGCTGTCCGGGTTGATGGCCAGGGAGTCGAGAGGACACATGTCGACGCAGAGGGTGCAGCCGTCGATGCACTTCGACTCGTCGATGGTCACGGGCACGTCGGCCCGCTGGGGCGCCAGAGGCATGGCGGTCTCCAGGAAAGAGGGGAGGGAGGGGTCTCAGTCCGACCTGTGCAACAGGCCGCTCATGCTGATGCGGTCACCGCGGAACCGGATGAACTCCAGGTCCACGGGCCGCCCGTCACGGAGATGGGTGAGGCGTTCCAGCATCAGGACGGCGGCGCCGTGCGGGGTCTCCAGGACGGCGGCGGAGTGCGCGTCGGCGTTGACGGCCTCCAGAGTGATCTCGGCGGTCCCGAGAGCGCGGCCTGTCAGGGATTCCAGGAGCCGGAAGACATCGGTGTTCTCCAGGTCGCAGCCGAGCAGCCCGGCGCCGATGTCCATGGGGATGTACGTGAGGTCGAGGGACAGCGGCAGCCCGTTCAGCAGCCGGCGCCGCTCGATGTAGAGGACGTCGGTGTGCTCGGCGATCCCGAGCCGCCGCGCGACGGGTCCGGGGGCGGCCACGGGTCCGACGGTACGGACCTCGTTGGTGACCCGGCCGTGCTCGTGCAGGGTCTCGGCCAGACCCTGGAGCCGGTCCAGGCCGTGCGGGTACTTCTCACTGACGACGACGGTGCCGACACCCGGCTGGCGTTCCACCAGACCCTCGGCACGCAGCAGGTCGAGGGCCTGACGGACGGTGTTGCGGGAGACGCGGTAGTCGGCGCCGATGGTGTCCTCGAACGGCAGTACGCCACCGGGGAAGCCCCCGGTGCGCACTTGGTGGCGCAGCAGGTCGGCCAGCAGCCGGGCATGGTCCGCGCGCAGCCGGCGCCGGCGGGCGGCGGCGACGGGCACGGTGTGCTCACGGATGCGATCGGCTGGCATGCGCTGGACCATACCGACGGGGCCCCCGCGGTGGTGTTGCCGCAGTGTTGCGCCACTTCCGCCCTCAGGCTGCGGAGCCTTGACCAGCGGGTTTCCGCCCGGACGGCGAAGATCTGCCACCCGGGACGACCACCCCTCGGACAGTGGAGGCGCCTGTCGACCACCCCTCGGACACCCGGGCAGGTGTCAGTCGCCGCTTCCGCCGCCGCCCCCGCCGACGCCTCCGCTCCTGTCCCCTCCGCCGCCCCCGCCGACGCCTCCGCCGCCGTTCTGGCCGGCCTTGTCCTGGCTCACGTTGCGGTGCACCGCCAGGGCCGGCCACTCCTGGCGGGCCAGTGCCCGCATGGCCGAACGGGTCCGCCGGTCGCCCTGCCCGACCGCCGACGGCAGCTCGACCGCCGCGGCGACAGCCGCCAGCAGCCTGTCGCGGCGGTCGGAGAAGCCCGCCCCGCCGGCCGCCGCGAAGTGCTCCCGTATGTGTGCCGACAGGCCTCCGTGGCCGGGGAGGTGGCGGTGGTAGGGCAGGAGGCCGAGGAAGCGGCGGGTCTCCCTGCGCAGGAGGCCGCGCTGCACCAGCGCGTCGAGGTAGAGGCCCTGGGCCTGCCGCCCCGCGTGCCGGACCCAGCCCCTGGCCGACACGCCTCCGCGGAACCGGCTCTTGGCCGGTGCCGGCAGGCTGCGCAGGAACACCGCGAGCAGCGGGTCCGGCGGGTCCAGCGGATTCGCCACGTGCACCCGGCCTCGCTCCTCGGTGATCCGTCCCTGGAGCTCCAGCTCTGCCAGTACGGCCCCGGCCAGGCCGTACTCCAGGTACCTCCACCGGCACAGGGGCTTGCCGCGCACGGGGTCCAGCGCGAGCAGCAACAGCTCCTCGGGGAGCGTCGGCCGGTCGGTCATGCCGCGGGGACGATCCGGCCGATGACCTCGCCGAGGCCGACGCGCGTGCCGTGCGGCCCGGGGGCCCACGCGGTCATGGTGACCGTGTCGCCGTCCTCCAGGAACGTCCGCTTGCCCTCGGGCAGGTCCAGCGGATCGCGGCCGTTCCAGGTGAGTTCGAGCAGGGAGCCGCGCTCGCCGGGCTCGGCGCCGCTGACGGTTCCGGAGCCGTACAGGTCACCCGTGCGCAGCGAGGCGCCGTTCACCGTCATCTGCGCCAGCTGCTGCGCCGCCGTCCAGTACATGGAGGAGAACGGCGGTTCGGAGACCGGCTGTCCGTTGATCGCGACCGAGATCCGGATGTCGAAGCCGCCCGGCTCCTCGTCGTCCGCGTCGTCCAGGTAGGGGAGCAGCTCGAAGTCCCGGGCGGGCGGGGCGGTCCGGGCCGCGTCCAGGGCCTCCAGCGGGGTCACCCACGCCGATACGGAGGTGGCGAAGGACTTGCCGAGGAACGGGCCGAGCGGCACGTACTCCCAGGCCTGGATGTCCCGCGCCGACCAGTCGTTGAGCAGGCAGAGACCGAACACGTGCTCGCGGAAGTCGGCGAGCGCGACCGGGGTTCCCTGCCGGGAGGGGACTCCGACGACGAAACCGACCTCGGCCTCGATGTCCAGCTTCACCGAAGGCCCGAAGACGGGGGCCGGGTCGGTGGGTGCCTTGCGCTGCCCGGAGGGGCGCACCACCTCCGTACCGGAGACGACGACCGTGCCCGCCCGCCCGTGGTAACCGATCGGCAGGTGCTTCCAGTTGGGGGTGAGGGCCACGCCGTCGGGCCGGAAGATCCGCCCGACGTTGGTGGCGTGGTGCTCGCTGGCGTAGAAGTCGACGTAGTCCGCGACCTCGTACGGCAGGTGCATCGTCACCGCGTCCACCGGATGGAGCAGGGGCTCTATGTCCGGGCGGTGCGCCGGGACCGTCACCCAGGCGGTGAGCGCGCGGCGCACGTCCCGCCACGCGGTGCGGCCCGCCGCGAGGAGCGGCATCAGGCTGGGCCTGGCCAGCAGCTGGGCGTACGGGGAGCCGAGCGCGTGCGCGGCTGCTCCGGCGTCCAGCACATGGGCGCCGATGCGGACGCCGACCCTGCGGTCGTCCGGGTGTTCGGGGGTGGAGAACACTCCGTACGGAAGGTTGTGCGGACCGAAGGGGTCGCCCTCGGCCAGATCGAGCGGGCTGCTCTCGGGCATCTGTTGCTGCCTCGCTTTCCAGGTCGCTTGGGGGACACGTTACGTCGGCGGCGGCACCCGGCGGCAGTGTCTCAACTATGCGTAATGCCCGGAAAGTTCCGTCGTACTCCCGTATGGCCGTCGCCTTCATCCCGCCGTGCGCGGGATCCTCTTCTCCCAGGTCCGGTGGAAGACGATCTCGTCGCCGTCCCTGCACACCACCTCGTCGGACGTGATGAAGTCGTCGTCGTCCGCACTCGTCTCCGAACGCGACTCGATCCTCACGTCCCAGGACATCTCCGGCCGGTGCAGCCGGATCTTCCAGTCCGAACGAGCGGCGGCCGAGAGCGGGTCGTCCTCGCGGATCGTGTACGTCTCGACCGCGTCCTCGGTGTACTCCAGCCCGTCCGGGTAGACACGCGTACCGCCGTAGCGCGGGTCGACCTCCAGCCGCCATTCGCCCTTGGCCACGTCGCGGACCATCAGACGCTCCGGGCGCTCCTCGTCGAGCGTGACCGGAAGGACGACACCGAGCGGCTCCGACTGCTCCGGTTCGCCGAAGCTGATCGCCGGGTCCTCGGTGTGCCTGCGCACCGGGAGTTCGACGAGGCTGCCGTCCGCGTCGAGCGTGAATCCGTCCGAGCCGGCCTGTGGCCAGATCCACGGCCAGTACGAGGACGAGACGGCGAGCCTGATCCGGTGGCCGGGCGGGAAGGTGTGCCCGATGCCGTTCAGCTCGAAGGTCACGTCCTCGGTCTCCCCGACGGGCCAGTCCTCCGACCGGTCGCGCCCGTGGCGCGCCGCCAGGTTCAGCACGCCCCGCGTCACCAGGGTCGAGGCGCCGTCCGGGGCCACGTCGCAGAGCCGGGCGACCGCCTGGCCGCGCGGCACGTCCATCCGGATGCGGAGCCTCACCCGGGGCCGGCCGAGGATCTCGATGGGAGCCTCCACGACGGGGAACTCGAAGCACACCGACCTGGCGTCCTCACCCCGCTGGTCGGGCGGCAGGTCGGCGTCGTTGCCGAAGGGGAAGAACCGGCCCGCGTCCATCCCGGTCTGCTGCGGCGAGCGGACGGTCTGCGGGCCGCCCTGGAGGGCGTACGCCACCGGCGAGACGTTCTCCGACGGCCAGTCCGCGTCGCCGACCCAGCGGCCGGGCAGTGTCTCGTAGACCGTCGCGGGAGGGTGCGAACCGCTGATCCAGGACCGCAGCAGGGGCTCGTTCATCACCCCGGTGTCCTTGTCCTTGAGGTGCTGGTCCCACCAGCGCAGGGTCTCCTGCAAAAAGCCGATCGCGGGCCCCGGAGGCAGCCCCCGGTCCGGGTACTGGTGCGACCAGGGGCCGATCAGCCCGCGCACCTTCGCCGGGTCCAGGTGCTCGACGAGTCGCAGGACGGTGTCGCGGTACGGGTCGTGCCAGCCGCCCACCGCGAGGACGTGGGCCTCGACGGCGCCGTAGTCCTCGCAGACGCTGCCGTGCTTCCAGTAGTCGTCGCGGGTCTGGTGCGCCAGCCACGTATGGATGAACGGGTCGACGGCCTCCAGCCGCTTCAGCCACATGTCCCTCCAGTCGTCACCGACGTCCGCCGGGTCGGGCGGACGGCAGGCGAAGGCCAGCATGGTGGCGGCCCAGGCGTGCATGTCGACGCCGAGGACGGAGCCGCCCATGTAGTGGACGTCGTTGTCGTAGCGGTCGTCGGCCGAGCAGACGGTGACGATCGCCTTCAGGGGCTCCGGGGCCAGTGCGGCGATCTGGAGGGAGTTGGAGCCGCCCCAGGAGATGCCGAACATGCCGACCCGGCCCGAGCACCACTCCTGCCGGGCGAGCCAGTGCACGACGGCCACCCCGTCGGCGAGCTCCTGCGCGTCGTACTCGTCGCCCGGCATGCCCTCGCTGTTGCCGTGCCCGCGCACGTCGACCCGTACGGAGGCGTAGCCGTGGCCCGCGTACCAGGGGTGGCGCTGCCAGTCGCGCGGGGCCGTCCAGTCGCTCAGCCGGTAGGGCAGGTACTCCAGCAGCGCGGGCACCGGTTCGTCGGTGACCGGCCGCCAGATCCGCGCGTACAGCTCGGTGCCGTCCGACAGCGGGATGTAGAGGTCCTCGTGGGCCGTCTCGTACGGGAATTCGGTGCGGATCTGCATGGCGGTACCTCGGTGGACGGGGTGCATGGTGCGCTCGAGCCAGGAGCGGCGGCGAGGACGGCCATACAGGCCGCCACCGCGATTGCGCCATTGACACCGACGTGGGCGGGGTGGGAGACCTCGCCGTACAGCTTCACGACCTGCGCCCGGACGTGGTGGGGGACGTACCGGATGCCTCCAGCAGGATGTCGCCGGGCCCGCGCTCCCCGGGAGGCACCCTGGGGCTCCGGAACCTCCCCACGACGTACCCGACGGGCGTGATCACCGGCACCGGGGTGAGTACGTCGACGAAGCGGGCCGTGGCCGGCCACCCGGACAGCGCAAGGGCCGTGCCCATGGCGCCGGTCGCGACCGTGCCGGCGAAGAAGAGGACCGGGACGGCCTGCGTCCGGGTACGAGAACCGCTCCCGCACATCGAGCCCGGACAGGGTCATGAGGCCCCGCGAATGGCCCGACGAGGCGTGGTCGTCCCCGGGCGGCGGCTGGGCCGGCTCGACGTCGGTCGCGGTGTGGGACAAAGCGGCAACTCCTGATCGTATGACCTGATCCCGAACATACCGGCGATGGCGGGAAGGCGCCCACGTTGATCCAAAGGCGACCGGATACGCTGAGTTGAGTGAGGACAGCGACACATCGACATTCCGTGTGATCGTCAGCAGACAGGAGATCCCCTCGTGACCGTCGTCGGGCCGTTCGGACTGCGCGTGCGGGACCAGGCTCTTGAGGCCGATGTCCAGACCGGTTTGGCCGCTGTCGAGGCGGGGCTGCTGGATGCCACCAAGAGCGAGGTCCCGTTCATCACGGAGGCCGCGCAGCACCTCGTGAGCGCGGGGGGCAAGCGGTTCCGTCCGCTGCTGGTGATGCTGGCGTCCCAGTTCGGTGACCCGGACGCGCCGGGGGTCGTTCCCTCGGCCGTGGTCGTCGAACTGACGCACCTGGCGACGCTGTACCACGACGACGTGATGGACGAGGCGGACGTACGCCGCGGGGTGGACAGCGCGAACACCCGCTGGGGCAACTCCGTCGCCGTCCTGACGGGTGACTTCCTCTTCGCCCGCGCCTCGCACATCCTGGCCGACCTCGGACCCGAGGCCGTACGCATCCAGGCGGAGGCGTTCGAACGGCTCGTCACCGGCCAGATCCTGGAGACAGCGGGCCCGCGCGACGGCCGCGACCCGGTCGACCACTACATGGACGTGCTCGGCGGCAAGACCGGCTCGCTGGTCGCCGTGTCCGGGCGGTTCGGCGCCATGATGGCCGGCGCGGACGAATCGGTCGTCGACATCCTCACCCAGTACGGGGAGCGGCTCGGCATCGCCTTCCAGCTCGCCGACGACGTACTCGACATCGCCTCCGACTCCCACGAGTCGGGCAAGACGCCCGGCACGGACCTGCGCGAAGGCATCCCCACCCTCCCGGTACTCCATCTGCGCGCGCAGGCGGCGGCCGACGGAAAGCCGGACGACCTGGAACTCGTCGCGCTCCTGGACGGCGACCTCGGCGACGACGACCGGCTCGCGGAGGCGCTGCGCAGGCTGCGCGCCCACCCCGCGCTGGAGCAGGCGCGGCGGGACACCATCCGCTACGCCCAGGAGGCGCGGGCGACCCTGGCACCGCTGCCCGAGTGCTACGCGAAGGCCGCCCTCGAAGAGCTGTGCGACGCCGTGGTGCACCGCGCGGGCTGACGCCGGACCGGCCCATCCCCTACTGGATGGCGGACCCCGGACCCCTCGGTGTCATACCGGAGGGGTAGGCGCAGTTGCTCCCGCGGGCTGACGCATGTTGCCGCCCGATTTGGTCAGATGGAGAACAACCACTCCTGACCACATCGGGTGAGAATGGCGGCAGGGAGTGGACGGAGTGCAACCGGACGGAAGCCGCCGACCACGGAGGTAGGGCACACATGGCACCGAACGACAGCGCAGAGACCAACGGCGAGGCCACGGGCACTGTCGTGGGCCGCAGGAAGGCCGCACGCTACATCGTTCCCGTCGCAGTGGCGGGGGTGGCCGCGGCGACGATCGGACTCGTCCCGGCGCTCGCGAGCTCCGGGGACCCGGAGCTGCCGAAGATCACCGCGCAGGAACTCATCGAGAAGATCGCCGCATCGGACGAGGAGCAGCTCTCCGGCACGGTGAAGGTCAGCACGGACCTCGGCATCCCGTCCCTCGGCGGGCTCGCGGACTCCTTCGCCCAGGGCGCGACCGGAACGGACAAGGGGAACGGCTCATCGAGCGCCGCGCCCGAAGCCAAGCTGATGGAGCTCGCCTCCGGGACGCACACGCTGCGGGTGGCGGCCGACGGGCCCGACAAGCAGCGCCTGTCGATCCTCGGCGAGGCCTCCGAGTACAGCATCGTCCACAACGGGGACGATGTCTGGGCGTACGACAGCAAGTCCGACGAGGCGTACCACGCGCAGGCCGGGCAGAGCGACCGTGCGGGCGGGAAGGCCAAGGAGCACAAGGCGCCCGGCGGCGTCCCGGCCACGCCGAAGGAGCTGGCCGAGGAAGCACTCGCCGCCGCGGGTGACACCACGTCGGTCACGGTCGACGGCACGGCACAGGTGGCGGGGCGCGACGCGTACCAGCTGCTGATCAAGCCCAAGCAGTCCGGTTCGACCATCGGCTCCATCAGGATCGCGGTGGACGCCGAGAACGGCGTACCGCTGAAGTTCACCCTGTCGCCGAGCAGCGGCGGCAAGGCCGCGATCGACGCCGGTTTCACGAAGGTCGACTTCGACAAGCCCGACGCGTCCTCCTTCTCCTTCACCCCGCCCAAGGGCGCGAAGGTGACCGAGGCCGACGAGCTGCAGGCCGAGGCGGAGAAGAACGCCAAGGCGGACAAGGTTCCGGAGGACCTCGCGGCACTGGAGGACTTCAAGGGCCTCAACGTCATCGGCGAGGGCTGGAACGCCGTCGCCGTGATCGACACCCCCGGCGGCGCGGGCCTCGCGGGGCTTCCCACGGAGGGCTCCGGATCCGGTGACGTACCGGAGGGGGCCATGCAGTTCCTGGACGCACTCGGCGACAAGGTCACCGGAGACTTCGGCTCCGGCACGGTCTTCAAGACGCGCCTGGTCAACGCCCTGGTGACGGACGACGGCAAGGTCTACGTCGGCGCGGTCACCAAGGACGCGCTGGTGAAGGCCGCCAACACCGCAAAGTAGTACACGCCCTGCGAGCCGCCCCGCCGTACGCTCCGTACGGCGGGGCGGCCCGTTTCACGGACGGCAGCCCCACGGTGGCGAGTGGGAAGGGACCGGGAGTGCGCATGACCGACACAGCGGCCGGGACGGTGGAGGCGGGTGCGGGACCGGGGCCGGCCCCCGTGATCGAGACCCGTGGCCTCACCAAGCGTTACCGCGGCGGCCAACTGGCGGTGGACGGGCTCGACCTCAGCGTCCCCGGCGGCAGCGTCTTCGGCTTCCTCGGCCCCAACGGTTCGGGCAAGACCACCACCATCCGGATGCTCATGGGCCTCATCGACCCGACGTCGGGCACCGCACAGGTCCTCGGCAGACCCATGCCCACGGCCTCCCGCACCGTGCTCCCGCAGGTCGGCGCACTGATCGAAGGGCCCGCGCCGTACGGGTTCCTGAGCGGCCGCGACAACCTCCGGCGGTACGACTCCGTCGACCCGTCGGCCGATCCGCGCACCCGCCGCGCCCGCGTCGACGGCGCCCTGGACCGGGTCGGCCTCGGCGCCGCGGCCGGCAAGAAGGCCAAGGCGTACTCGCTCGGCATGAAGCAGCGCCTCGGGCTCGCCGCCGCGCTGCTCCGGCCGCGCAGGCTCCTCGTCCTGGACGAGCCGACCAACGGTCTCGATCCGCAGGGCATGCGCGAGATCCGCTCCCTGATCCGCGAACTCGCGGCCGAGGGCACCACCGTCTTCCTCTCCTCCCACCTGCTCGACGAGATCGAACAGGTCTGCACGCACGCCGCGGTGATGGCCCGCGGGCGGCTCCTCACACAGGGCCCCGTCGCCGAACTCGCGGCGGGCACCCGCGGCAGGCTCTCCGTCACCACCCCCGACCCGGGCGCCGCCGCCCGCATCCTCCGGGAGCACGGGGCGAAGGGCCTCCTGAGCGACGGGGACCGGGTCACCGCGGACGCGCCACCGGGCGAGGTCGAACTGGCGGACCTCAACGCCGCCCTGGTGCGCGGCGGAGTCCGCGTACGGTCCTTCGGCGTCGAACGGGCCTCGCTCGAGGACGCCTTCGTCGCACTCACCGGAGAGGGATTCGATGTCGCAGGCTGAACTCACCACGGCGGCCGCACCCCGCACACCGCGCCCCCTGTGGACGCTGGGGATCCTGCGCTCCGAACTCACCACCACACTGCGCCGCTGGCGCACCCTCGCCCTGCTCGGTGTGCTGGCCGCCGTACCCGTGCTCATCGGGATCGCCGTGAGGATCGAGACGGGCGACGGCTCCTCGGCGGGCCCCGACGGCGGCGGTGGACCGGCGTTCCTCGCCCAGGTCACCAACAACGGCCTCTTCCTGGTCTTCGCGGCCCTGTCCGCGACGCTCCCCGTCTTCCTCCCGATGGCGGTCGGGGTCGTCGCAGGCGACTCCGTCGCGGGTGAGGCGAGCGGCGGCACCCTGCGCTACCTTCTGGTCGCCCCGGCGGGCCGGACCCGGCTGCTGCTCGCCAAGTACGCGTCGGTGCTGGTGTTCTGCCTGGTCGCGACGCTGGTCGTGGCGGCATCGGCGCTCGCGGTCGGTGCGCTGCTCTTCCCCGTCGGAGAGGTCACGACGATCTCGGGGACCCGGATCGGCTTCGGCGAAGGACTCGTGCGGGCCGGCCTGATCGCGGTGGCGGTGGCGGTGTCCCTGACGGGATTCGCGGCGCTCGGCCTGTTCGTCTCGACGCTCACCAACAGCGGGATCGCGGCGATGGCGGCCACCGTGGGGGTACTGATCACCGTGCAGATCCTGGATGCGATGCCGCAGCTGGACGGGATCCACCCGTATCTCTTCCCGCACTACTGGATGTCCTTCACGGACCTGCTGCGCGACCCGGTCTACTGGGACGAGACGGCCAGGAACCTCGGGCTGCAGGCGGCGTACGCGGCGGTGTTCGGCTCTGCTGCCTGGGCGCGTTTCACCACGAAGGACATCACTGTCTGAAGGCGGCTCACCGGGGACCGTCCGCGCCGTCGGCCGGTCGAGCCGTCCCCCGATCGGCTCGTCGCGGCGCAAACGGCACGAACGGTAAGAAGCACGGAACGTCACGACACGGTACGTTCCGTTTCTTCCAGGTCATTGTTCGACTTCTGGCGACGGGCTGTCAACAAGCAGTGGGCCGAATCCCCCTATGCTCACCGAATGATCACATCGCCGAGTTCCCTGCGCCGCAGCGAGCGATCACGACGGGCGACTCTGGACGCGGCTCTGGAGCTGTGCACGGAGAAGGGGTACGGACGGGTCACCGTCGAGGCCATCGCCGCCCGCGCCGGGGTGAGCAAGAAGACGATCTACCGCTGGTGGCCGTCAAAGGGCGCGGTGCTCCTCGAAGCCTTCACCGAGGCGCTCGTCGGTGCGACACCGTTCGTCGACACCGGTGACATCGCCGCCGACCTCCGGACCCACATCAACAGCGCGGTGAAGCTGCTGTCCTCACCGCCGTACGGCCCCGCCTACGCCGGAATCCTCTCCGAGATGCACCATGACGACGCCCTCGCGGCGGCGGTCAGGGAACAGCTGGTCGACCCGCGGGTCGAGCGAGCCGTGGGGCGGCTGCGCAGTGCCCAGGAACAGGGCCAGATCCCGGCGGGCGCCGATCTGCCGCTGGCCGTGGAAATGCTCTACGGCCCCGTCTACTACCGCCACGTGCTGCGCAAGCCGGCTCAGGACGACGCGACGGTCGTCGCACTGGTGGCCCATGTCCTGCGGTCGCTGGGCGCCGGGGTGGAGCAGACCGGTGGGCCGGGGGTGGACGGTCCCGGCCCCGAGGGTCCGGAACCCGAGGGTCCCGGGCCGGATCGCGTCAGCTGAAGAAGGTCTTGGCCCGGGTCACCGCCGCGGTGTCCGACAGGACGTCACCGGGCTTGCTGCCGTTGCCCAGCAGCACCCCGCCCCACCGCATCCCCAGGTACTGACCGGAGATCCTCAGCGTCCCCGTCAGCGGCTCGGCGACCGCCGGATCCGAGTCCGCGAGTGCCGTGACGCCCCACAGGGTCTTGCCGCCCATCCGCCGCTTGAAGTCGACGCCGGGCACCCTCAGCCAGCCCGACCAGTGGTCCAGGTAGCGCTTGGTGGAGGTGGAGACCGAGTACCAGTACAGCGGTGAGGCGATGACGACATCGGTGGCGGCGAGCGTGGCCTCCAGCAGGGTCGCGGCGTGCCCGTCCGGGGGCAGGTGTTCGCCGTCGGCGTGCCTCATGTCCTCGAAGTCCGGCAGCGGCAGGTCCCGCAGGTGCAACCAGCGCTGCTCGGCACCCGCCGGGAGCTGCTCGGCGGCGAGCCGGGCCAGCGTCTCGGTGTTGCCGTCGGCGCGGCTGCTGCCGAGCAGGAAGAGGAAGCTGCGCGTGGCCATGATGGACCCCCGGTTGACTGCATGCGACTGTTACCTGCGTCCGCATTATATGCACGCGCATGGAACCGGGGGAAGGTTGCTCGGTCGCGCAGCCGCCCAGTGGACCAGCCGCTCAGTGGGCCGACCGCTCAACGGAACAGCCCCTCAGAGGAACAGCCCCTCAGCGGAACAGCCGCTCCAGGACAGCCGCGACGCCGTCGTCCTCGTTCGACAGGGTCACCTCGTCCGCGGCTGCCCTCAGTTCGACGTGGGCGTTGGCCATCGCCACGCGGTGGCCAACGCGACGGAACATCGGCAGGTCGTTGGGCATGTCGCCGAACGCCACCGCGTCGGCGGTGTCGCAGCCCAGCACCTCGGCCGCCAGCGCGAGCCCGGTTCCCTTGTCCACTCCGAACGGCGCCAGTTCCACCGTGCCCGGCCCCGCCATCGTGACGGTCGCCAGATTCCCCACGACCCCACGGGCCGCAGCGGCCAGCTCGTCGTCCGTCAGCTCCGCGTGACGCACCAGGACCTTGATGATCGGTGCCGCCCACAGCTCGCTGCGGCGCTCCGTCCGCCGGGCGGGGAGTGAGGGATGCGGCATGCGGTAGCCCGGCTCGATCAGGGTCCGGCCCTCGGTGCCGTCCTGGTCGACCGCGGCGAAGACCGGCCCGACCTCTGCCTCGATCTTGCCGAGCGCGGTGTCGGCCAGCTCCCGGTCGAGCGTCACCGAACTCAGCATGCGGGCCGACCCGGCGTCGTACACCTGTGTGCCCTGCCCGCAGACCACGGGGCCTTCGTAGCCCAGGTCCGCGAGCAGGCCGCGTATGCCCGGCACCGGGCGGCCCGTGACGATCAGATGCCGCGCGCCGGCGGAGGCGGCGCGGGCGAGGGCGGCCCGGGAGCGGGGGCTCACGGTGTCGTCGGGACGCAGGAGCGTGCCGTCCAGGTCCGTGGCGACGAGGGTGTAGGCGGGTGGCGTCAGCATGGGGGTCAGCCTAGGGAGATCGGCTTCCGGCCGTACCCCGCTGACCTGCGCGGACGGTCAGCTCTGTCATTGGACGCAGAATTCGTTGCCTTCCGGGTCGACGAGTACCTGCCAGGACCCGGAGGGTTCGTCGACGGTGCGCAGCACGCTCGCGCCCAGCCCCACCAGTCGCTCCACCTCCGCCTCGCGCTGTCCCTCGGGCGTGTGAACGTCCAGGTGGAGGCGGTTCTTCACCGTCTTGGGCTCCGGGACGCGCTGGAAGAGCAGGCGGCGCCCGAGGCCCATGCCGCTCTTCTCCTCGTGGGGTTCGTCGGGGTGCCGCACGGCGGCGAGGTCGCGCCAGGCCCGGCGCCCGTGGGACTCGGTCGTGAGGGACTCGTCCACCGCCCCGAAGCCGAGCAGCTCCTCGATCAGGGCGCTGTGGTCCTCCACCGCGTACCCCAGCGTCTCGGCCCAGAAGTCGGCCTGGGCGTGCGGGTCCTGGGCATCGATGACGACTTTCCAGTGCAGGGTCATGGAAACCGTTTATAGTGGTTACATGACTGCGTCGGCAACAGGCACGCCGGAACCGGGGCTGATCCTCCGGACCCGGCAGGGCCGTTCGTACCGGTTCGATCCGGGGGCCCTGTGTCTGGAGCTGCTGCTCACCAGCGATCCGGGCGGCGTGCCATGGCACTACGAAACGCTGCGCGAGCCCGCCGACCTGGTCCGGTGGGCGGGCGAGAGCCGGCTGCCCGGCGGCCTGGTGCTCCTGGTCGGCGAGGCTGAGCTCGCCCGCGCCCATGCACTGCGTGGTGCGCTCTGGCGGATGACCCGGGCCCGCGCGAAGGGCCTCGGCCTCGCCCCCGCCGACACGGACGTGGTGAACGCGGCCGCCGCCGAGCCCCCGCTGGCGGCCCTGATGACGGCCGACGGCAGCCGGGAGTGGGCCCCGGGGGCGACCGGAACGGCCCTCCTGTCGACGGTCGCCCGGGATGCCGTGGAGCTGTTCACGGGGCCGTACGCCTCCCGGATCCGGGAATGCGAGGCCCACGGGTGCGCCCTGCACTTCGTCGACACCTCCCGCCCCGGCAGGCGGCGCTGGTGCGCGATGGGCCGCTGCGGCAACCGCCACAAGGTACGGGCGCACCGCGCCCGCCACACGGAACCCGGCGACGCCGGGGAGTGAAGGGAGAGGCATGATGCCGACCGGACTCACACAGGACGCCGGGTGGGAGATCGGCGTTTCCAGGACCCTGCCCAGGACCGCTTCGGCCGTCTGGGAGTTCATCGCCGGCGACGAGGGCGTGGCCCTCTGGCTCGGCTCCTCGTCGCTGCCCACCGAGAAGGGCTCCCCGTACCGCACGGCCGGCGGGGTCGAGGGCGAGATCCGCAGCTACCACCCGGGCAACCGCATCCGGCTGACCCACGGCTCCACGACGGTCCAGGTCACGGTGTCGCCCAGCCCGCAGGACAAGGCGGTGCTCCGCTTCCACGAGGAGCGTCTCGCGAACGCGGAGGCACGCGAGGAGCGGCGCGTCCACTGGCAGCACGTGATGGACCGGGTCGAGGCCGCGCTCGGCTGACCTCTCCTACTCCGGTGGGCAGGCCCTGCAGACGTGACCGTCGAGCGCGGTCAGCAGCTCCTGGGCGGACTCGCGGACCGCGGGATCGCCGTCACCGGTGAGCCGCAGGGCCGTCGTCCGGCCCGCCAGGACGGCCAGGTGGGAGTCCCTCGTCCACTCCGGGTGGTGCATGTGCCCGTGGGCGAGGATCGTCTGCAGCAGTCCGAGCACACCGACGCGGTCCTTCACCGACGCCGTCGCGGCGAGCTCCCACAGGAACGGCACCGTGGCGACCGTCGAGTCGAAGACGGCCATGGCGCCGATCCACTGCCCCAGGTCGCTCAGTGCGTCCTCGGCGGACTCGCTGTCGCCCCAGGCGATCCGCGACAGCATGCCGGGGACCTGGGAGGCGGAGCCGCCCGCATGGCGCAGCTCATGCCACTGAACGTGCCTCATGTCCCCCAGAATCGTCCCCATCCCGGGCACTCAATCAGCCTTTGCGTGTGCCGTCCACCATGCATGCCACACCCACCCGGTCCGACGGCATGATCCGGACGGAGGAGTCCTGGCGTTCCTCCGGGGCCGCGCGTGCGTCGTAGCCCGCGCGGGCTGCCGCGATCTCGTCCTGGCCCACCCGGTCAGGAAGCCGGTGCCCGCTCCGCGGCCGCCGCACCCGTACCGGCAGACGCCCCCGGTGCCGTGCCAGGCGCCGCATCCGGGGCCGGAGCGGCAGGCGTGCCCACCGGCGCCCCGGCCTCCGCGGCCAGGACGGCGAGGCGCAGCGCCTCGGCCCGTGTCCGTCGCGCGGTCCGCAGCGCGTCCCAGGTCAGCAGCATCAGCGCCACCCAGACCAGAGCGAAGCCGGCCCACCGCTCCGGCGGCATCGCCTCGTGGAAGTACAGGATGCCGAGCCCGAACTGGAAGACCGGGGCCAGGTACTGCAGCAGACCGAGCACGGACAGCGGCACCCGGATCGCCGCCGCGCCGAAGCAGACGAGGGGGACGGCCGTCACGAGGCCCGTCGCGGCGAGGAGCGCCCCGTGTCCCGCGCCCCCGACCAGGAACGTCGTGTCACCGCGTGCGGCGAGCCACAGGAGGAACCCGAGCGCGGGCACGAACAGCACAGCGGTCTCGGCGGCCAGCGATTCCAGGCCGCCCATGTTGACCTTCTTCTTCACCAGTCCGTACGTCGCGAAGGAGAAGGCCAGGGCCAGCGAGACCCAGGGCGGCTGCCCGTAGCCGATCGCCAGGACCAGCACCGCGGCGAGACCGGTCGCCACCGCGGTCCACTGCACGGGCCGCAGCCGCTCACCGAGCAGCAGGACACCCATCGCGATCGTGACCAGCGGATTGATGAAGTAGCCGAGTGACGCCTCGACGACGTGGCCGTTGTTGACGGACCAGATGTAGATGCCCCAGTTGACGGAGATGACCGTCGCGGCGATCGCTATGAGACCCAGCTTCGCGGGCTGCCTGAGCAGTTCGCCGATCCAGGCCCAACGGCGCAGGGCGAGCAGCGCGATGCCCACGACACCCAGCGACCAGACCATCCGGTGGGCGAGGATCTCCATCGCTCCGGACGGCTGCAGCAGCGGCCAGAACAGGGGCACGAGGCCCCACATCCCGTACGCCCCGATTCCGTACAGCAGGCCTGCCCGCTGTTCGTTCTTCCCCTTCACGGGCCCTCCCGGCGCTCCTGCGTCGACGGTCGGCCGACTGCACGACGGTAGCGCCGGAAAGGCCTCGTGTCATAGCCGTCTCACGGAAACACTCGTGACACGGCTACGGCCGGCCGTTCAGCCGGCGGAGACCGCGGCCGCCACCGTCTCGGCGAGCGGAGTCGTCGGCCGGCCGATCAGGCGGGCCAGGTCACCGCTGGTACCGGCGAGGAGTCCGCGTCCGATCGCCTCGTCGACGTCGACGAGGATCGCCGCGAGGCCCTCGGGCAGCCCGGCGCCGACGAGGATCTCCCGGTGCGTGGCGGCGGGCACGTTCGTGTACGTGACCTCCTTGCCGGTCGCGGCGGCGACCACGGCGGCGTACTCGGCCAGGGACCAGGCGACGTCGCCGCTCAGCTCGTACGCGGCCCCGAGGTGGCCCTCGCCGGTCAGTACGGCCGCCGCGGCGGCGGCGAGGTCGGCGCGCGAGGCGGAGGCGATGCGGCCGTCACCCGCGTTGGCGACGACGGCCCCGTGCTCCAGGACGGGCGCGAGGTTCGCCGTGTAGTTCTCGGTGTACCAGCCGTTGCGCAGGAGGGTGTACGGGAGTTCCGAGTCGAGGATGAGCTGCTCGGTCACCTTGTGCTCGGCAGCCAGCTGGAAGTCCGCGTCCGGCCCGCCCAGCACGCCGGTGTACGCCAGCTGGGCGACGCCCGCCGCCTTGGCGGCGGCGATCACGGCGGTGTGCTGCGCCACCCGCCGGCCGATCTCGCTGCCGGAGACCAGCAGCACCCGGTCGCCCGCCCGGAACACATCGGTGAGGGTCTCCGGCCGGTCGTAGTCGGCGATGCGGATCTCGACGCCGCGGGCGGCGAGAGAGGCAGCCTTCTCCTTGCTGCGGACGACTGCGGCGATCCCGTCCGCCGGGACCGTGGTGAGCAGCTGCTCGATGACGAGGCGGCCGAGTTGTCCGGTGGCTCCGGTGACGACGATGCTCATGGGGGTTCTCTCCTGGTGGCGCTGGTACTGAGGTGAGGGGGACACACTCACCATAAGAGGGGCACTAACCCTAGGAAAGTACCCACTTTGAAGTAAGGTACTGGTATGAAGGTAAGCATCCTGGACGAAGTGGGCGGTCGCCGCCCGGACGTCAACCAGCAGAACTGCCCCTCCCGGCTGGTTCTCGAACACATCACCAGCCGGTGGGGTGTGCTCGTGCTGGCCGCGCTGCTGGAGCGCTCCTACCGGTTCAGCGAGCTGCGCCGCACGGTCGGCGGCGTCAGCGAGAAGATGCTGGCCCAGACCCTCCAGACGCTGGAGCGCGACGGCTTCGTGCACCGGGACGCGAAGCCGGTGATCCCGCCCCGCGTGGACTACTCGCTCACCCCGCTCGGCAGGGAGGCCGCCGACCGGGTCTGGGCGCTGGCCCGCTGGTCCGAGCAGCAGGTGGACGCCGTCGAGTCGGCGCGCGCGGCATACGACGGGGCCCGGAACCAGTCGGTTCCGGGCCCCGGCGAACAGGTGTGACGGCGGATCAGCCGATCACGGTCCAGGTGTCGTTGCCCGCCAGCAAGGTGCTCAGATCACCCTTGCCGTGTTGTTCGACGGCGGTGTCGAGCTGGTCGGACATGAGGGTGTCGTAGACGGGTCGTTCGACGCTGCGCAGGACGCCGATGGGGGTGTGGTGGAGGGTGTCGGCGTCGGCGAGGCGGGAGAGGGCGAAGGCGGTGGTGGGGCTGGGGTTGTGGGCGTCGTGGACGAGGATGCGGGACTGGTTGTCCTCGGTGACGGCGACGACTTCGAGGTCGCCGGTGATCGGGTCGCGTACGACGCCCTTGTGGCCGTCGGCGCCGAAGCGGATGGGCCGGCCGTGTTCGAGGCGGATGACGGCTTCCTCGGCCCGGTCCTTGTCCTTGAGGGCGTCGAAGGCGCCGTCGTTGAAGATGTTGCAGTTCTGGTAGATCTCCACGAGTGCGGTGCCCGGGTGGTCGGCCGCGGCGCGCAGCACGCTGGTGAGGTGTTTGCGGTCGGAGTCGACGGTGCGGGCGACGAAGGACGCCTCGGCGCCCAGGGCGAGGGAGACGGGGTTGAAGGGGGCGTCGAGGGAGCCCATCGGTGTGGATTTGGTGATCTTGCCGACTTCGGAGGTGGGGCTGTACTGGCCCTTGGTCAGTCCGTAGATCCTGTTGTTGAACAGGAGGATCTTGAGGTTGACGTTGCGGCGCAGGGCGTGGATGAGGTGGTTCCCGCCGATGGACAGGGCGTCTCCGTCGCCGGTGACGACCCAGACCGACAGGTCACGGCGTGAGGTGGCCAGTCCGGTCGCGATGGACGGGGCGCGGCCGTGGATGGAGTGCATCCCGTAGGTGTTCATGTAGTACGGGAAGCGGGATGAGCAGCCGATGCCGGAGACGAAGGTGATGTTCTCCTTCGCCAGCCCGAGTTCGGGCATGAACCCCTGCACCGCCGCGAGTACCGCGTAGTCACCGCAGCCCGGGCACCAGCGCACCTCCTGGTCGGACTTGAAGTCCTTCATGGACTGCTTGCCCTCGGCCTTGGGGACCAGGTGGAGGAGTTCGTTGGTGTCAGGCATCGATGGCCTCCTTGAGGGCTGTGGCGAGCTGCTCGGCCTTGAAGGGCATTCCGTTGACCTGGGTGAAACTGCGGGCGTCGATCAGGTACTTGGCCCGGATGAGCATGGCGAGCTGGCCGAGGTTCATCTCCGGGACGACGACCTTGTCGTAGCCCTTCAGCACCTCGCCGAGGTTCTTCGGGAACGGGTTGAGGTGACGCAGGTGGGCCTGCGCGATCGGCTCACCGGCCGCCCGCAGCCGGCGTACCGCAGCGGTGATCGGCCCGTACGTCGAACCCCACCCGAGGACCAGGGTGGTGGCCCCCGCCGGATCATCCACCTCCAGGTCAGGAACGGTGATGCCGTCGATCTTCGCCTGGCGGGTGCGGACCATGAAGTCGTGGTTGGCCGGGTCGTAGGAGATGTTCCCGGTGCCGTCCTGCTTCTCGATCCCGCCGATCCGGTGTTCCAGCCCCGGCGTCCCGGGAACCGCCCAGGGACGGGCCAGCGTCTGCGGATCCCGTTTGTAGGGCCAGAACACCTCCGTACCGTCGGCGAGTTCATGGTTCGGGCCGGTCGCGAACTGTGTCCGCAGGTCCGGGAGGCTGTCGGTCTCGGGGATCCGCCACGGCTCCGAACCGTTGGCCAGATACCCGTCCGACAGCAGGAACACCGGAGTCCGGTACGTCAACGCGATCCTCACCGCGTCCAGCGTCGCGTCGAAGCAGTCCGCCGGTGTCCTGGGAGCAACGATCGGCACCGGCGCCTCACCGTTGCGCCCGTACATCGCCTGCAGCAGATCCGCCTGCTCCGTCTTCGTCGGCAGTCCCGTCGAGGGGCCGCCCCGCTGGATGTCGATGATCAGCAACGGCAGCTCCAAAGACACCGCCAGACCGATCGTCTCCGACTTCAGCGCCACCCCCGGACCCGACGTCGTCGTCACTCCGAGGGAACCACCGAACGCCGCACCCAGCGCCGCCCCGATCCCCGCGATCTCGTCCTCCGCCTGGAACGTGCGCACACCGAAGTTCTTGTGACGCGACAGCTCATGCAGGATGTCCGAGGCGGGAGTGATCGGATACGAACCCAAGTACACCGGAAGATCCGCCAGCCGGCCCGCCGCGATCAACCCGTACGACAACGCGAGATTCCCAGAAATATTGCGGTACGTACCCGTCGGGAACGCCTGCGTCGCAGGAGCCACCTCATACGAGACAGCGAAGTCCTCCGTCGTCTCACCGAAATTCCAGCCCGCCCGGAACGCCGCCACATTCGCCTCGGCAATGACCGGCTTCTTCGCGAACTTCGACCGGAGAAACTTCTCCGTACCCTCCGTCGGACGGTTGTACATCCACGACAACAACCCGAGCGCAAACATATTCTTCGACCGCTCGGCCTCTTTACGGGAAAGCCCGAACTCCTTCAAAGCCTCGATCGTCAACGTCGTCAACGGCACCGGATGCACGTTGTACGCCTCCAGCGACCCGTCCTCCAACGGGGAGGTCTCGTAGCCGACCTTCGCCATGGGGCGCTTCGTGAACTCGTCCGTGTTCACGATGATGTCCGCCCCGCGCGGCACATCGGCGATATTCGCCTTGAGTGCGGCGGGGTTCATCGCGACCAGGACGTTCGGCGCGTCGCCGGGAGTCAGGATGTCGTGGTCCGCGAAGTGCAGCTGGAACGACGACACACCCGGCAGCGTGCCGGCAGGCGCCCGGATCTCGGCCGGGAAGTTCGGCAGCGTCGACAGGTCGTTCCCGAACGACGCCGTCTCCGACGTGAACCGGTCACCCGTCAACTGCATGCCATCACCCGAGTCACCCGCGAAACGGATGATCACCCGGTCCAGACGGCGGATTTCCTTCTCAGTGGCGCCCGGTTGTTCTGACTGGGGGGCGCGTTGCTCCCCGACGACAGCCTCGCTGGCGTCATCGGTCTTTCCGGCTGGGCTACTGACCTGGCTGGTCACTGAACTGGACCTCCCTCGGGGCGGCGGCTCGGGACCGGCCGGCCCGCCGGCGGTCCAGGCCCCACCCTACTTCTGTAAGGGTCGCCTTCCTTGGACCGATCATATGGTGGACGCGTTTTTGGGAAACTGATTCGTCACGCTTTGCCATATTTCTCGGACCCCCGGGCCTTCGGACGAACGCTCTCGGCACTCATCCTTTCGTTCCAGGCCTGGGATTTCGCTCCAATGCCACTACATCGTCGGATCGCTACGACTTGAGATAGGTGAGAACCGCCAGAACGCGCCGGTGATCTCCATCACTGGGTGACAGGCCCAGTTTCTGGAAGATGTTGCTGACGTGCTTCTCCACGGCGCCGTCGCTGACCACCAGCTGTTTGGCCACTGCCGAATTCGTCCGCCCCTCCGCCATGAGACCGAGGACCTCCCGCTCGCGCGGAGTGAGCCCCGCCAGCACGTCCTGCTTACGGCTCCGGCCCAGCAGCTGCGCCACCACCTCGGGGTCCAGCGCGGTCCCGCCCTGGGCCACCCGCACCACGGCGTCCACGAACTCCCTGACCTCGGCGACCCGGTCCTTCAGCAGGTAGCCCACCCCCCGGCTGCTGCCGGCCAGCAGCTCGGTGGCGTACTGCTCCTCGACGTACTGCGAGAGGACCAGCACCCCGATGTCCGGGTACTCCTTGCGCAGCCGAACCGCGGCACGCACACCCTCATCGGTGTGGGTCGGTGGCATCCGCACATCGGCGACCACCACATCGGGCAGCGCATCCTGAGCGGCGAGGTCGTTCACGGTCTTGATCAGCGCCTCGGCATCCCCCACCCCCGCGACGACGTCGTGCCCGAGATCGGTCAGAAGCCGGGTGAGTCCCTCCCGAAGCAGTACTGAGTCCTCGGCGATGACAACCCGCACTCGTTCCTCCACGACGCTGTGTCCCCCACTGTCCATGTCCAACGTTTGATGGTGATCCGTGTGTACGCCGCCCAACGCGCCGTGCCCGCGACCTCAAGCATCCCAGGATCGACGCCCTGACGGGCCGTACAAGCAGCTTTCGTCCGCCGCACGCCGAGCGCAGCGCCCCGGGTCGCCTTCGAGGCGGCCGGGGCGCTGCGTGGAGTGGCTGGTGCGCTGCGGGGAACTGTCAGCCCCGCCAGGGCAGCTCGGCCGTGACCGTCGTCGGGCCACCGGCGGGGGAGTCCACGACGAGAATGCCGTCGACCGCGTCCAGCCGCTCGGTCAGACCGGCCAGGCCGCTGCCCGACGTGAGGTCGGCCCCACCGCGCCCGTTGTCCGTCACCTGGAGCATCAGCCGGTCCGCGGCGCGCCACACATCGACCCCCGCACGGGTGGCCCGGGCATGCTTGCTGACGTTCTGGAGGAGTTCGGACACCGTGAAGTAAGCGATGCCCTCGATGGCCTGGGCGGGCCGGGACTCCAGGTCCACGGAGACGTTGACGGGGACGGTGCAGCGGGAGGCGATGGCGGAGAGGGCGGCGTCCAGGCCGCGGTCGGTGAGGACGGCGGGGTGGATGCCGCGGGCGAGGTCGCGGAGTTCCTGGAGGGCGACCTTCACTTCGCCGTGGGCTTCGTCGACCATGCGGGCGGCCGCTTCGGGGTCGGCGGTGAGTTTCTCCTTGGCGAGGCCGAGGTCCATGGCGAGGGCGACGAGGCGGGCTTGGGCGCCGTCGTGGAGGTCCCGTTCGATGCGGCGCAGGTCCGCGGCGGCCGTGTCCACGACCACCCCGCGGTCCGACTCCAGCTCCGAGACCCGGGTCGCCAGCCGCGAGGGGCCGAGCAGGCCGCCGACCATCACCCGGTCCACGGACGCCAGGCCACGGATGATCCACGGCGTGACCAGGACGAGGACCAGGCCGAGACCGCTGGTGACCGCCATCTCGAAGGCTGAGTCGAGGTAGACCTGATGGGTGCTGTCGCCGTACAGCTGGATCCCGTCGACGCCCGCGTACGCCGGGAAGACCCAGCGCCACAGCGGATAGGTGAACATGGCCCACCCGTACGTCCAGAACGTCACGGAGACGACGAAGGCGAACAGGGCCCACGGGAAGTGCAGCAGCGCGTACAGCAGATGCCGCCAGGACACCCCGCTCTTCAGCACCGCACCGACCCAGGACATCAGGCCGCCCGTCCTCCCCCGTACCGGTGCGGGATCGGCCACGTCCAGCTTCAGCAGCCCACGCGCGCGGACCCGCTCCATCGCACCGAAGCCGCGGCACATGACCAGACCCGCGGCAAGTACCGGAATGCCGAGGAAGGTGATCAGCATGCCCAGGCCCAGCGACATCATGGTGATCGCGAAACTGAACAGGACCACGCTGATCGGCAGGCTCAGCACCAGGTAGGCGAGCTCACGCCACGTCCGCGCCTCGAAGGGTGCGCGCAGGACCGCCGGGAGGAAGTGCTTCTCCGGGGGGTAACCGCCCGATCCGGCGCCGGGCCGGTGGTGGTCCCGTGCGTCCGGTCCGTATGCCGTGGCCATCAGTGGCCTCCGTCCGTTTCTTCTGGGCGGGAGCTCCCCGCGTGCCGGTACAACGGCTGATATCTCAAGACTGCTGTGCCGAGGGGATCCGCACCATGAGGACGGTCTCCGTATCCGGCCGGGGGTTTTCCCCACCCCTCCGCCCGCGGGACACCGTCAGACGGTCTTCGGCGCGGCGTCCGCACGGTCGCGCCACGGCAGCTCCGCGGTGACCGTGGTGGGCCCGCCCTCCGGAGAGTCCAGCACGAACAGCCCGTCGACCGCGCCCAGCCGCTCCGCCAGCCCGGCCATGCCCGTGCCGCCGTCCAGCCGGGCGCCGCCGATCCCGTCGTCCGTCACCTGGATCAGCAGCCGCTCCTGGGAGCGCCACACCTCGACGGAGACCGACCGGGCACGGCTGTGCTTGCTGACGTTCTGGAGGAGTTCGGACACCGTGAAGTACGCGATCCCCTCGATGGCCTCCGCAGGCCGGCCGGGCAGGTCCACGGAGACGTTGACGGGGACGGTGCAGCGGGAGGCGATGGCGGAGAGGGCGGCGTCCAGGCCGCGGTCGGTGAGGACGGCGGGGTGGATGCCGCGGGCGAGGTCGCGGAGTTCCTGGAGGGCGACCTTCACTTCGCCGTGGGCTTCGTCGACCATGCGGGCGGCCGCTTCGGGGTCGGCGGTGAGTTTCTCCTTGGCGAGGCCGAGGTCCATGGCGAGGGCGACGAGGCGGGCCTGGGCGCCGTCGTGGAGGTCCCGTTCGATGCGGCGCAGGTCCGCGGCGGCCGTGTCCACGACCACCCCGCGGTCCGACTCCAGCTCGGCGATCCGGGCCTCCAACTCGTCGGAGGGGGAGAGCAGCCCCCGCGCCATCGCCCGGTCCGCGTTCGTCAGCCCCCGCGCGACGAAGGGAAGCACCGGCCACAGCACGAAGAGGCCCACCAGTGTCACGGCGAACGTCGCCACACCCCACGGCAGTCGCATGAACGAGAACAACAACGCCCGCCAGCCCACCGGATCCCTCAGCCCCGACCACAGCCAGGAGAAGAACCCCCGGTCCCGGCGGCCGCGCGGCATCGGGCTCGGCTCGTCGATCCGCACCCCGAGCATCCCCCTCGCACGGGCCCGCTCCGCCCTGCCGAGCCCACGCGCGCCCTGCAGCCCGAGGGCGAGCAACGGCAGACCGACGACGGTGACGGAGAGCCCCACGCCCACGCCGATCAGGAGCACGGTGTAGACGAATCCGGCAATTGCCATCGGAAGGTTGGCCAGGAGAAACGCGATCTCCTTCCACGTCTGCCGGTCGAAGGCGAAGCGCGCGGGCGGCGGCCGGTCGTTGTCCGGCAGGGAGGGGCTCATGGTCATGGACCCAGCCTGCCGGGCGGAACCCGCGCACGCCATGGGGTTCGTGGGTGGGGCGAAGTAGGGATAACCCCACCACTTGTCCGACGCGGCTGCTTACCCTCTCTTTAACAGGGCCTAGACTCCCGTGCGTACAGACGTCGGACATGCTGAGGGAGCGAGGGGCGGACGTGGCGGACGTGCCGGGACCGACCGTTCTCGCGTCGGACTACTTCCAGAGCTACTCAGTGGTCGGACTGCTCGCCCTGGTCGGCGTGCTGTTCGTCGCCGTCGCCTTCGGGGCCGGCCGACTGCTCAGGCCCGTGGTCCCGACGCCGGAGAAACTTCTCACCTACGAGTGCGGCGTGGACCCCGTGGGAGAGGGCTGGGCCCACACCCAGGTCCGCTACTACGTCTACGCCTTCCTGTACGTGATCTTCGCCGTCGACTCGATCTTCCTGTTCCCGTGGGCAACGGTGTTCGCGGCACCCGGATACGGTGCGACGACGCTGGTGGAAATGTTCATCTTCCTCGGTTTCCTGGCCGTAGGACTGCTCTACGCATGGAAGAAGGGCGTCCTCGAATGGGCGTGACGAGCCGGCCGAACCCGGAACCTCCCGTGCCGCTGCCCGATCCGACGCTGCTGCCGGAGCCGAAGAGGCTCGGCGTGCTGTCCCGGCTCGCGCCCGAACCGATGAAGGTGGTCCTCAACTGGGGCCGCCGCTACAGCCTCTGGGTCTTCAACTTCGGACTCGCCTGCTGTGCCATCGAGTTCATCGCCGCCTCCATGGCACGCCACGACTTCATCCGGCTCGGCGTGATTCCGTTCGCCCCCGGACCGCGGCAGGCCGACCTCATGATCGTGTCCGGCACCGTGACGGACAAGATGGCCCCGGCGGTCAAGCGGCTCTACGAGCAGATGCCCGAACCCAAGTACGTCATCTCCTTCGGCGCCTGCTCCAACTGTGGCGGCCCGTACTGGGATTCGTACTCCGTGACGAAGGGCGTCGACCAGATCATCCCCGTCGACGTGTACGTACCCGGCTGCCCGCCCCGGCCCGAAGCCCTGCTCCAGGGCATTCTCAAGCTCCAGGAGAAGATCGCCCGGGAGTCGCTCGCCGAGCGGTACGCCACCGAGGACACCGCCCGCCCCTCGACCGCCGCGCTGCGCAGCGGTCTCGTCGCCGCCCCGAAGACACCGGGGGAGGAGCAGAAGTGACCGCCGCGGACACGTACGACCGGCTGCCGGATGCCGTCGTCGACATCTTCGGCGAGGACGCCACGGCTGCGTACGCGTACGACCTGCTGACCGTCGACGTTCCCGCCTCCTCCTGGATCACCGCCCTCGAAACGGCCCGCGACGAGCTGGGCTGCGGCTACTTCGACTGGCTGAGCGCGGTCGACGAGCCGGGCACCGGTTTCCTCGTCTGCGCCCACGTCGCAGCGCCGAGCAGCGGCCGGGTCCGGCGCCTGCTGGTGCGTACGACGGTTCCGCACGAGGCGCCCACACTGCCCAGCGCGATCGACGTGTACGCGGGGGCGGCCTGGCACGAGCGCGAGACGCACGAGATGTTCGGCGTCCGGTTCGAGGACCACCCGCATCTGGTTCCGCTCCTGCTGCCCGAGGGCTTCGAAGGCCACCCGCTGCGCAAGGACTTCGTCCTGGCCGCCCGGGTCGCCAAGGCCTGGCCGGGCGCGAAGGAGCCGGGCGAGTCCGAACACGGCGGGCCCAAGCGGCGCACCATGCTGCCGCCGGGCGTCCCCGACCCCAACGAGTGGGGCCCGCTCAAGGGCCAGCTCCCGCCTGCCCCGGCCCGCCCGGCCAGGGGAGCCCGGGCGGCGGGCGACCGTCCCGTACGCCGGGCACGCACCGCGAGCGAAGGCTCGGCGGCGCAGCGCCCCGCGGCGCCGGACGCCGCGGCGGGTGGCACCGCGCCGGATGCCACGGCGCCGGATGCCGCGGCGACCCCGCAGGCGGGGCCGCCGCGTCGGAGCCGCAGTGTCTCCCAGGGCTCGGCAAGCCAGTCCGCGGAGCCTGCCGCCCCGGCGACCGAGGCCACCGAGGCAGACGCGGCACCCGCACCGGCTGACGCCGGGCCCGCGGGCACCGAGCCGACGAGCACGCGTGCACCCCGTGCTGTCCGCAGCACGGACGCACCCTGGCACCACGCACGCCCTGCCTTCGACGACGCCTCCTCAGGCGGCGCCACCGACTCACCCGAGCCCACCGCTCCGGACGCCGGCCCCACTCCGGAGGCTGCTCCGGACCAGGCCACGGAGGCGGGGACCACCGGGGCAGGAGCGACGGAGCCTGAGGCCGGGGTCACCGAACCTGGGGCGGGAGTCACCGAACCTGGGGCCGAGGCGACCGAGCCTGAGCCCGCAGTCACGGAGCCCGAAGCCGCCGAAGCCGCCGAAGCCGCCGAGCCTGAGCCGCCCACGGCACCCGCTCCCGCGCCGCAGGACGAATCCGGCCCCGACTCCGAGCCAGGCCCCGTCGAAGCCGAGCCCGAGCCCGAACCCGACCCAGACCCCCGAACCGACCGTCCCGCCGGAGGCGATACCGCGTGAACGACGTACTCGACGTCGCCATCCGGCTCGTCATCGTCTTCGCCGTGTTCATGGTCGTCCCGCTCGTCGTGGGACAGGCCGAGCACAAGGTGATGGCCCATATGCAGGGCCGGCTCGGCCCGATGTACGCGGGCGGGTTCCACGGCTGGGCCCAGCTCGTCGCGGACGGCGTGAAGTTCGCGCAGAAGGAGGACGTGGTCCCGGCCGATGCCGACCGCCGCGTCTTCCAGCTCGCTCCCGCCGTCGCCCTCCTCCCGTACCTCCTCGTGCTCGTCGCCATCCCGATCGGGCCCAGCGAGGGCGCGGTCGGCCAGGTCGTCGACGCGGGCATCTTCTTCGTGCTCGCCGTCATGGGCATCGGCGTACTCGGCTCACTGATGGCGGGATGGGCCTCGGCCAACAAGTTCTCGCTCCTCGGCGGGCTCCGCACCGCGGCGCAGCTCCTCGCGTACGAACTGCCGATGCTGCTCGCCGCCGCCTCCGTGGCCATGGCGGCCGGCACCGTCTCGCTCCCCGGCATCCTGAACGCCTTCGAGTGGTGGTGGCTGCCCTGGCAGATCGTCGGGGCCCTCGTCTTCTTCGTGGCAGGGCTCGCCGAACTCCAGCGTCCGCCGTTCGACATGCCGGTCGCCGACTCCGAGATCATCTTCGGCGCGTACACCGAGTACACGGGCTTGCGCTTCGCCCTGTTCCTGCTCGCCGAGTACGCCGGAATCGTCGTCCTGTGCGGGCTGACCACCGTTCTCTTCCTCGGCGGCTGGCACGGCCCGCTCGGTGCCGACGGGCTCGGCTGGGTCTGGACCCTGCTCAAGGTGGCCGTCCTCGCCTTCGTCGTCATATGGCTCCGTGTCACCTACCCCCGTCTGCGCGAGGACCAGCTGCAGAAGCTCGCCTGGACCACGCTCATCCCCCTCGCTCTCGCGCAGATCGCGCTCACCGGCATCGTGAAGGTGGCGATCAACTAGTGCCTCCGATCCCCGGCTCAGGCCTGGCCAAGGGTCTCGCCGTCACCCTGCGGACCATGACGAAGCGCACGGTCACCGCCCAGTACCCGGACGTCCAGCCGGAACTGCCGCCCCGTACCCGCGGCGTCATCGGACTGTTCGAGGAGAACTGCACCGTCTGCATGCTCTGCGCACGCGAGTGCCCCGACTGGTGCATCTACATCGACTCCCACAAGGAGACCGTGCCCGCCGCCGCTCCCGGTGGCCGCGAGCGCAGCCGTAACGTCCTGGACCGGTTCGCGATCGACTTCGCCCTCTGCATGTACTGCGGTATCTGCATCGAGGTGTGTCCCTTCGACGCGCTCTTCTGGTCTCCGGAGTTCGAGTACGCCGAGACGGACATCCACGAACTCACCCACGAGCGCGACAAGCTCCGCGAATGGATGTGGACCGTGCCCGAGCCGCCCGCACTCGACCCGGGAGCCGAGGAGCCGAAGGAGATCGCGGCCGCCCGCAAGACGGCGGAGAAGCTCCAGGCCGCCCAGGAAGCGGAACAGGCCGTGGTCACGGACCGGGCTACGGAACAGAACGCGGCACAGGACGCGGCGCAGGACGCGGCGCAGGACGGCGAACAGGGGGGACAGGAGTGACCCTCGCAGCGGCCGCCGGTCACCCCGGCTTCCTCTCCCCGACCGGCGTCGAGATCGCCTTCCTCCTCGTAGGACTCGCCACTTTCGGCGCGGCACTCATCACCGTCACCACCAAGCAGCTCGTACACGCCGCCCTCTGGCTCGTCGTGGCGCTCGGCGGTCTGGCCGTCGAGTACCTCCTGCTCACCGCCGAGTTCATCGCCTGGGTGCAGGTGCTGATCTACGTCGGCTCCATCGTCGTCCTCCTCCTCTTCGGGCTGATGCTCACCCGGGCCCCCATCGGCCACTCCCCGGACGCCGACTCGGGCAACCGATGGGTCGCCCTGGGCGTGGCCGTGGCCTCGGCAGCCGCCCTCGTCTGGGTCGTCGTGGACGCCTTCCGTACGACCTGGATCGACCTGGACGGACCGGCCCAGGGCTCCACCGGGGCGACCGGCGAGTTCCTCTTCCGGCACTGGGTGCTGCCCTTCGAAGCGCTCTCCGTCCTGCTGCTCGCCGCCCTCGTCGGCGCGATCGTCCTGTCCCGCAAGGACCGAGAGGACAAGAGCTGATGCACCTCGCCTATCCCGCCGTGCTCGCCGTCCTCCTCTTCTGCACGGGGCTGTACGGAGTCCTCGCCCGCCGCAACGCGATCCTCGTACTGATGTCCGTCGAGCTGATGCTCAACGCCGTCAACCTCAACCTGGTCGCCTTCGACGTCTGGCTCCGCGACGCGCTCCACTCCGGCCAGGCCCTCACCCTCTTCACCATCGCCATCGCCGCCGCCGAGATCGGCATCGGCCTGGCGATCGTCCTGGCCGTCTACCGCAACCGGGGCAGCTCGGACGTCGACCGTCTCCGCGACACCGCGGAGACCGACGAGGCCGAGACGCTCCCCGGCGACGAGGACACCGACGACGCCGTCCGCGGCACCGCAGACCCGGCCGCTGCTCCGGCAGGGAAGGCAAAGAAGGCAGAGGCCACCGCGTGACCACCACGACCCTCGCCGTCCTCGTCCCCCTCCTCCCGTTCCTGGGTGCTGCCGCCGGACTCCTCCTCGGCAGGACCGGCTACGCCCGGCCCCTCGCCGTACTGCCCACGCTCGCCGCAGGCGTCATCGCCGTCGTCGTCGCCGTACGCCAGGGCGGCGGTCCGGCCATCGTCGCCGCGACCGAACTCACCCCCACGGGCTCGGTCCCCATCGACCTCGCCCTGTACCTCGACGGCTTCGCCGTCCTCGTCGCCGTCCTCGTCGCACTCGTCGCCACGTGTGTGCAGATCTACTCGACGGCCTACCTGCGCGACGACGCCCGCTACCCCTCCTACGCGGCCCTCGTCTCCCTCTTCACCTCCGCGATGCTGCTCGTCGTCTACTCCGGCGACCTGATGGTGCTCCTGGTCGGCTGGGAGATCATGGGCATCTGCTCGTACTTCCTGGTCGGTCACTACTGGGAGACGCCCGAGGCCCGCGCCGCCTCCCTCAAGGCCTTCCTCGTCACCAAGCTCGGCGACGTCCCCTTCCTCATCGGCCTGTTCGCACTCGCAGCGGACACCGGCACCTTCCGCATCACCGGCATCCTCGGCGCCGTCGCCGACGGCGGACTCGACCACCCCACCCTCATCGCCCTGCTGCTCCTCGCAGGCGTCGCGGGCAAGTCCGCGCAGTTCCCCCTGCACACATGGCTGCCCGACGCGATGGCCGGCCCGACCCCGGTCTCCGCGCTCATCCACGCCGCGACGATGGTCGCCGCCGGTATCTACTTCGTGGCCCGGCTCCTCCCCGTCTTCGCGGAATCCGGCGCAGCCCTCGTCGTCCTCGCCGTGATGGCCGCCGTCACGATGATCGGCTCCGGGCTCGCCGCTCTGGCCCAGGACGACATCAAACGCGTCCTCGCCTACTCGACCATCGGACAGCTCGGCTACATGTCCGGAGCCCTGGCCGTCGGCGACCGGGGTGCCGCCGTCTTCCACCTCATTTCGCACGGTGCGTTCAAAGCCGTCCTCTTCCTCGCCGCAGGCGTCGTCATCCACGCCGCGGGAACCAACTCACTGGCCGCCATGTCCCGCATGGGCGGCCTGGCCAAGCGCATCCCCGACGCCTACTGGACGATGACCGTCGCCCTCCTCGCGCTCGCCGCCATCCCCCCGTTCGCCGGCTTCTTCTCCAAGGAAGCCGTACTCGTCGCCGCCGAGCACACCGCCTTCGGCGACAGTGACGTGGCGCCCGCGGCCGCAGGCTGGACGATCCTCGTCGCCGGGCTCCTCGCCGCCGTCCTCACCGCCGCCTACGCCACCCGACTGTGGCTCCTCGCCTTCCGCGGGCGCGGCACCGAAGCCCCCGACCACGGCAGGCAGCCCGTCGCGATGACCTCCGTGCTCTGGGTCCTCGCCGTCCCCACGATCGCCTTCGGCCTCACCGTCGGCGCCATCGCCGACTGGTTCGACGGACACAGCCTCACCCCGTCCCTCACGACCGCCGTGCTCTCCACCGGGGTCGGCCTCGTCGGCGGACTCGTCACGTACGGGGCCTGGCGCCACACCATGGCGATGGCCGACCGTCCCCCGGTCGGCGCGGTCGCCGCCCACCCCGACGCGGAACCCGCCCTGGTGGAGGTCGAGGCGATGACCTCCCACACCGCCGCCTACGGCACCATCGCGGACGCCCCCAACCCCTCGGACCCCGGCCGCCTCCTGCTCGGCCCACTCCACCGGCACGCCGTCACCGGCTTCCACCTCGACGCCCTGTACACGAGGCTCTTCGTCCGCCCCGTACAGGCGGCAGCCCGCCTCGTCCGCTTCCTGGACCGCGAGGTCGTCGACACGTACGTGAGCGCCTCGGGCAGCCTCGCCCGCGGCCTCGGCACCGTGGTCCGTCGCGCCCAGACCGGCAACGTGCAGACCTACCTCGGCGCGCTGCTCGCCGGATCCCTTGTCCTGGCGATCGCCGCCGTCGTCTTTGCCAACGTCAACGCCGGGGCGTGAACCGTGATCGATATCAGCGCATCCGTGATGCAGTTCCTTCTGGCGTTCATCGTCGTCGGCCCGCTCGTCGGTGCCGCCGCCGCGCTCCTGCCCGCCCCTCCCGGGCTCAAGGGCAGGAACCCCGGCCAGGCCGTGCTCCGCCACGGCGTGACCGTGACCGGCGCCGTCCTCGTCGCCGCACTCGTCCTGGCAGCGGGCTTCGACCACGACCACCCGTCGAAGATGCAGGCCACCACCGACATCAGCTGGATCCCGGCACTCGACGTCCGGATCCACCTCGGCACCGACGGCATCTCGCTCCCCCTCCTCGTACTGACCGCGCTGCTGACCTTCCTCTGCGCGCTCTACAGCTACTTCAAGCTCCCCGCAGGCCCCTCCCCGAAGGCCTTCGTCGCACTCGTCCTGGTCCTCGAGTCCGGCACCCTCGCGACCTTCGCCGTCCTCGACCTGCTGCTGTTCTTCCTGGCCTTCGAGATGGTCCTCGTCCCGATGTACTTCCTCATCGCCCGCTGGGGCGGCGACCGGAAGCAGCCCGCCGCCTGGAAGTTCATCCTCTACACGCTGCTCGGTTCCGTGCTCATGCTGCTGGGGCTGCTCCTCATCGGACTGAAGAGCGGCACCTTCGACATGGTGGCACTCGCCACTGACAACGGCCGTGGTCTCACCGCGTCCGTGCAGGTCATCGCCGTACTCGCCATCGGTATCGGCCTCGCGGTGAAGACCCCGATGTGGCCGCTGCACAGCTGGCTCCCCGACGCCCACACCGCCGCGCCGACCGTCGGATCCGTCCTCCTCGCCGGCGTCATGCTGAAGATGGGGACGTACGGCTTCGTGCGGATCCTGCTCCCCGTCACGCCCGACGGGATGCGGACCTTCGCGCCCTACCTCGCCGCGTTCGCCGTCGTCGGAATCATCTACGGATCCCTCGCCTGCCTCGCCCTCGCCCGCCCCGGCGCGAAGGGCGACCTCAAGCGCCTCATCGCCTACTCCTCCGTGGGCCACATGGGCTTCGTACTCCTCGGCATCGCGACGATGACCCCCACCGGCGTCAACGGCGCGCTCTTCGCCAACATCGCCCACGGCCTGATCACCGGACTGCTGTTCTTCCTCGTCGGCGCCGTCAAGGACCGGTACGGCACAGCGGACCTCGACACGCTCGCCGGGGCCACCGGAGCCGCTCTCTACGGGCGGGCCCCCCGCCTCGGCGGCCTTCTCGCCTTCGCGGCGATCGCCTCGCTGGGCCTCCCCGGCCTCGCCGGATTCTGGGGCGAGATGCTCACCCTCTTCGGCGCGTTCGACCCCGCCGCGGGCCTCAGCCGCCCCGCCTTCCTCACCTTCATGTCCATCGGCGCGTTCGGCACCCTGCTCACGGCCGCGTACATGCTCATCGTCGTACGCCGCGTCTGCATGGGAGGGACGCCCGAAACGGGCGGGGACCGCGAGGAGCTCCGCCCGGTGGCCGACATCCAGAGCTACGAATTCGCCGCCTGGACCCCGCTCGCCGCCCTCACCGTCCTCGCCGGACTCTGGCCCGCCGTCCTCCTCGGCCTCACCGACCCGGCCGTGCAGAAGCTCCTCGCAGGAGGCAAGTCGTGACCGTGGCAGCCGACAGCGCAACCGGGGCGGCAAGCCTCGTCCAGTCCGTCGACTGGCTCGCGATCGCACCGCCCGTCGTCGCCGCCGTGGTGGCCCTCGCCATCCTCGTCGCCGACCTCTTCGTCAGCGAACGACACAAGACGCTCCTCGGCTACGGAGCCGTCGCCGGACTCGTCGCCGCGCTCGCCCTCCTCATCCCGCTGCGCGCCGGAGACCGCTCCACCTTCTGCCTCACCGGGAGCACCCAGGCCTGCAGCTACACCGCCGACCACTTCGCCCTCGTCATCCAGGCCCTCGTACTCGGCGGAGCCCTGCTCACCGCGCTGCTCTCGATCGGCGACACCCGCAAACTGCCGGCCGGCGAGTTCTGGTTCCTTCTGCTGTCCTCCGCGGCGGGCGCCGCACTCCTGCCCGCAGCGCGCGACCTCGCCACCCTCGTCGTCGCCCTCGAAGTCGCCTCGCTCCCCGCCTTCGCCCTCGTCGGCATCAAGCGCGGCGACCGGCGCTCCTCCGAAGCCGCGCTGAAGTTCTTCCTCTCCTCCGTCGTCGCCACCGCCGTGATGCTCCTCGGCGTCAGCTTCGTCTACGCGACCACCGGCAGCCTGCACCTCACGGAGATCGCCGACCGCCTCGACGACGTACCCGGCCAGTTCGACACCCTCGCCAAGGCGGGCGTCGTCCTCACCCTCGTCGGTTTCGCCTTCAAGACGGCCGCCGCACCCTTCCACTTCTGGGTACCCGACACCTACGTCGGAGCCCCCCTCCCGATCGCCGCGTACCTCTCGGTCGTCGGCAAGGCGGTCGGCTTCTCCGGCCTCATCCTCGTCACGGTCATCGGCTTCCCGTCCTACGCCGACGTGTGGGGACCCGCCCTCGCCGTGCTCGCCGCCCTCACCATGACCGTCGGCAACGTCGCCGCGCTCCGGCAGACCGCGACCCGTGCCCGCAGCGCCGTGCGCCTCCTCGCCTGGTCGTCCGTCGGCCAGGCCGGCTACCTGCTCGTCCCGATCGCCGCCGCCGCGTACTCCAGCGACGAACAGATCGGCTCCACCGTCGCGTACGCCCTCATGTACGCCGTCGTGAACCTCGGCGCATTCGCCGTCGCCGCCCTCGTCGCCCGTACCCACCCCGGCAACCGCCTCAGCGACTACCGCGGCCTGTACGCCACCCGGCCCCTTGCCGCGCTCGCCATGGGCTTCTTCCTGCTCTGCCTGGCCGGCCTGCCCCCGGGGATCATCGGCCTCTTCGCCAAGGTCACCGTCTTCTCCTCGGCCGTGGACGCGGGGCTGGGCTGGCTCGCCGTCGTGATGGCCGT
Organism: Streptomyces sp. NPDC059499; assembly: GCF_042749285.1. Taxonomy (NCBI): domain Bacteria; kingdom Bacillati; phylum Actinomycetota; class Actinomycetes; order Kitasatosporales; family Streptomycetaceae; genus Streptomyces; species Streptomyces sp. NPDC059499. Next base: position 834,132 of record NZ_JBHYTT010000001.1, on the reverse strand, counting down.
CAACGTGGTGATCGCGCTCTACTACTACCTCCAGTGGACCGCGGCGCTCTTCCGCACACCGGAGACCACACCCGGTGACGAGCCGGCCGCCACCCCCCGCACCCACCACGTCCCCGCCCCCCTCACCCTCGCGATCGTCCTGACCGCAGTGACCGGCATCGCCCTCTCGGGGGCACCCCAGCTCGTCCTCCGCTTCGCCGCGGTCAGCCTCTTCTGACCCTCGCAAGATCGGTTTGCCCGGGGAGCCCCGGACAGGGCATGGTCTTGCCTGCAAACGCCACGAAAAGAGCAAAGAGGAGCCAAAGCGGTGCTGAACGGGTTCAAGGACTTCATCCTGCGCGGGAACGTCATCTCCATGGCCATCGGCCTCGCCGTCGGAGCCGCGTTCACCGCTGTGGTCACGGGCTTCAGCAACGCCTTCATCGTGCCGCTCATCGGGCTCTTCACCCGCGGAACCGGTGACTTCAGCAAGGCCACCTTCACCGTCGAAGGCGCGATCTTCCCCTACGGCCTCTTCATCAGCGCCGCCATCGCCTTCCTCATCACCGCCGCAGTCCTCTACTTCCTCGTCGTCGTCCCCATGGCCAAGGTCCAGAACCGCTTCACGGCCAAGGAAGAGGAAGCGAAGGCCGACATCAAGGCCGCCCTCCGCGACTGCCCCCGCTGCTTCACCGAGATCCCCGCCGTCGCCAGCCGCTGCGCCCACTGCACCAGCGACGTCGAGCCGGACTCCCAGGCACGCGCACTCGCCGGCCTCCCCGCACAGCGCTGACCCCCTCCGCCCTCCACAGGGCGAGGCAGCGGCAGCACACCGGCAGCCCCACAGGCCGCCGAAACGCACCCCACCACCCGTACGGCCCAGGGGCGGATCCACCCGGATCCGCCCCTTCGGCCTTTGCCTGCGGCCCCACGCACAAGGGAACTAGCTCTCCTCGCCTCGCGTTGACCAGTACGGGAGGCTCCACTGGGGAGTGGAGCACCACCAAGCAAGGGTTCCCCTGCTGCACCACTTGGAGGGCGTACCGTGCACCGCCGGCACAACGGGCTGAAAACCGCCGTACTCCTCGGGGGCCTGTCCGCACTCATCATCGTCATCGGCAGCCTCTTCGGACGTATCGGCCTGATCGTGGCCCTCCTCGTCGCGCTCGCCACCAACGCGTACGCGTACTGGAACAGCGACAAGCTCGCCCTGCGCGCCATGCGTGCCCGGCCCGTCAGCGAGTTCGAAGCACCACAGCTGTACCGCACCGTCCGCGAGCTCTCGACCGCAGCCCGTCAGCCCATGCCCCGGCTCTACATCTCCCCGACACAGGCACCCAACGCCTTCGCCACCGGCCGCAACCCGCGCAACGCCGCGGTCTGCTGCACCGAGGGCATTCTCCAGATCCTCGACGAACGCGAGCTGCGCGGCGTCCTCGGCCACGAGCTCAGCCACGTCTACAACCGCGACATCCTCATCTCGTCCGTCGCGGGCGCCCTCGCCTCCGTCGTCATGTTCCTGGTCAACTTCGCGTGGCTGATCCCCGTGGGCCGGTCCAACGACGACGAAGGCCCCGGCATCTTCGGCATGCTCCTGGTCATGATCCTCGGCCCGCTCGCCGCCACCGTCATCCAGCTCGCCGTGAGCCGCTCCCGCGAATACGAGGCGGACGCCGCCGGGGCTCAGCTCACCGGCGACCCGCTCGCCCTCGCCGGCGCCCTGCGCAAGCTCGACGCCGGCACCAAACAGCTTCCGCTGCCGCCCGAACCCAGGATCGAAACGGCGAGCCACATGATGATCGCGAACCCGTTCCGACCAGGCCAGGGCATGTCCAAGATGTTCTCCACCCACCCGCCCATGGCGGAACGCATCGCCCGACTCGAGCAGATGGCAGGTTACCGACCGTGAAAACAATCCTGAACGTCATATGGCTGATCCTGTGCGGCTTCTGGATGTTCCTCGGCTACATCGTCGCGGGACTCCTGCTCTGCATCACGATCATCGGCATCCCCTTCGGCGTGGCCGCGTTCCGCATCGGCGTCTACGCCCTCTGGCCCTTCGGCTACATGGTCGTCGACCGTCACGACGCCGGAGGAGGCTCGTTCATCGGGAACGTCCTCTGGGTGATCCTGGCCGGCTGGTGGCTCGCACTCGGCCACATCTTCACCGGCATCGCCCTGTGCATCACGATCATCGGCATCCCCCTGGGCATCGCGAACTTCAAGCTCATCCCGGTGTCCCTGATGCCCTTCGGCAAGGAGATCGTCCGCACCGACGAGCCCTTCGCGTCGAGGTAGACCGGCGCCCCGTACCGCAACCGCACCCGCCCGACATCCGTCCTGGCTTGTACGACGACGTGACGGGTAGGTTCGCGAACATGAGCATCATCAGTTGGATCATCCTCGGACTCCTGGCCGGCGCCATAGCCAAGCTCCTGCTCCCCGGCCGGGACCCGGGCGGCATCATCGGCACGACCCTCATAGGAATCGTGGGGGCCTTCCTCGGCGGCTGGCTCTCCTCCCGCTTCCTCGACCGCCCCATCAGCACGGACTTCTACGACACCGCGACATGGATCGCCGCCGTCGCCGGGTCTCTCGTGCTGCTCATCGCCTACCGGCTGCTGTTCGGCAACTCGCGCGACCGCCGCTGAGCTACGCCGCCGGCCGCTCGCCCAACCCGGTCTCGCGCAACGTCAGATTGAGCCGGCCGGCCCGCATCCCCGACGCGGGACCGGCCGAACCCTCGAACACCCGCGGCACCCCGTGGAACGCGTAGCGCGACGGACCGCCGAACACGAACAGGTCGCCGGAGACCAACTCCACATCCGTGTAGGGACGCCCCCGGTCCTCCGTGTTCCCGAAGCGGAACACACAGGAATCGCCGAGACTCAGCGACACCACAGGAGCCTCGGACCGCTCCTCCCTGTCCTGATGCATCCCCATGGTCGCCGCGCCGTCATAGAAATTGACCAACGCCGCATCCGGCGCGTACGCCAGGGCCCGCCCCGCATCCCCGTACGCCTCCGCCACGGCCGCCCGCCCCAACTCCACCAGCCACTGCGGGAACGCCGCGACCCGCGCCCCGTTCACGTCGTCCGCCGTACGCGTGTACCGGTACGGCTGCCAGTGCCACCCCAGGCACACCGTCCGCACCGACATCACGCCACCACCCGGCAGCACGGTGCGCCGCAACGGCACGGGCCCCCGCGCCCATTCCCGGCACGCTGCCACCAACTCCCGCTGCCGCTCCGGCGACAACCACCCCGGAACATGCACCGCCCCCGGAGCGACCTCCCTGCGCGGTCTCGGGAAGAGCCCGTCCTGCGACGGCGGAACTGCGTCCGGCACCACCCGGCCCGCCGCCCTCAGCGCCCCACCGCCAGGGCACCCTCCAGCCCCAGCAGCTGTTCCTTGCGCTCCACACCGCCCGCGTAGCCACGCAAGGTCCCGTCCGCACCGATCACCCGGTGGCACGGCCGCACGACCAGCAGCGGATTGCGCCCGATCGCCGTCCCGACAGCCCGCACCCCGGCCCCCGCGGACCCCACCTGCTCCGCGATCTGCCCGTACGACACCGTCACCCCGTACGGAATGGCATCCAGGGCCTTCCACACCCGCCGCTGGAACTCCGTGCCCGCACCGTCCGCGTACGGAATGTCGAACCGGGTCAGCCGCCCCTCGAAGTAGGCCGCCAACTGCCCGGCGACACCACCGAACAGCTCCGGCGCGTGCCGCCATCCGTCCTCCACGACAGCGGCACCCTTCTGGCCGGGCAGGGACAGCGATACAAGTGCCACACCGTCCGCCGAACCGGCCCGCTCCTCGCCGACCAGCAGCAGCTCACCCAGCGGGCTGCCCACCCTCGCGTACACCGTTGCCATGACTCGTCACACTCCCTGCCCGGCGGACCGCTCAAGCGGCCCGATCACATCCCGTACCCACGAGTCTGCGACCCGCGCCGCGCCACGACCGGCGGTATTCGGACATCACGTACGACGGCGGGGCGACCCGCACCGACCGGCACGACCCGCCCCGCACATGAACGGCCGCACACAGCGGCGAACCGCCTACCGGTAATTGGCGAACTGCACCGCGAAGTCGAGGTCCTTGCCCTTGATCAGCGCCTGCACGGTCTGCAGGTCGTCCCGGCTCTTCGAGCTGACCCGCAGCTCGTCGCCCTGGACGAGCGCCTTGACGCCCTTCGGACCCTCGTCGCGGATGATCTTCGCCACCTTCTTGGCGTTCTCCTGGGAGATGCCCTCCTCGATGGTGGCGAAGATCTTGTACTCCTTGCCGGAGAGCTGAGGCTCTCCCGCGTCCAGCGACTTCAGCGAGATCCCGCGCTTGATCAGCTTGGACTGGAAGATGTCGAGGATCGCCTTGACCCGCTCCTCGCCGTTCGCCTCCATCAGGATCTTCTCGCCGGACCACGAGATCGATGCACCCGTGCCCTTGAAGTCGTAACGCTGGGAGATCTCCTTGGCGGCCTGGTTGAGGGCGTTGTCGACCTCCTGCCGCTCGACCTTCGAGACGATGTCGAAACTGGAGTCGGCCATGACGTGTGGCTCCTTGCGTTCGTATGCGGTGGGTACGGCACAAAGCCTAGCCATCCCCGCACGCCGCGAGCACTGATCAATCAGGTGGCGGAGCACCCCTGGTCATCGGGTATCGTTTACGTCGTCGCCAAGGAGCCCCAAGACGGGCCCCCGACGCGTCGTTCCAGGCGGTGTGCCCGAGTGGCCAAAGGGAGCAGACTGTAAATCTGCCGGCTCAGCCTACCCAGGTTCGAACCCTGGCGCCGCCACAGGACGGGAAACCCCGTCTGACCTGCTTAACCACAGGTCAGGCGGGGTTTCTGCATGTGTGGACGTGGGACCCCGAGGGTGCCGATCGACCCCCGTATCCCACGCTGTCTCACCCGAATCCCATCCCCGATCAGGGTGTGTCCCCCAGTCGTCCCCCCCCGGGGGGACGGGAACACTCCGGCCCGTTCCACCCCGCGGCGCGCCACGTCGATCCGGCTGTGGGCCGCTCCTGCGTCTGTGCGGCAGCGCGGGCGCCCTCGTACAGGCAGGCAGGCCGGCCGTCTCGTCCGACGCCGCAACGGGTTCAGCCCGTACGGCGTCGTGCACTCCTCGTGCTGTCTTCGGGTGCGGTTGGTCGCGTGCCGGGTGCAGCCGGAGCACTCTGCGGTGCGGTTACTCACCGACGAGCTTGAGTTGGTACCTGTCGGTCAGTTCGGCTACCCACTCGTCCGAGAACTCGAGGCCGTATTGCTCGGCCAGTTCGGCGCGCTGTCGGATGAACTCCTCGGGGTCGGCCGCCGTCTCGGCGATGGTGCCCATCTCATCGAAGAATCGCTCAAAACCTGCGGGGGAGAGTATCTCCAGGATCCTGGCCGGTTCCGGCCCGGCGTTCCAGAAGGTGTGCGGGATCCCTCGTGGCTTGAGGATGTACGAGCCCGGACCTGCCGTGGCCTCCTGGTCGCCCACCCGTGCACCGACCCGGCCCTGCAGGACGTATGAGAACTCGTCCTCACGGCTGTGCACATGCGGCGGTACGAGACGGCCGGGCTCGATCGGATGCTCGACGATCGAGAACTGGTTCCCGGTCTCCTCGGCCCAAATCCTGAAGTCGACCCCGATGCCCCCGAGCCAGATCGACTTGCCCTCGTCCGGTTCGACTACAAAGCGGAGAGCCTTCACGGCGGCCTCCCATATGTCGCTTCTCCTACCCTTTACCACTCTATTCCGGTCTCACCTATCAGTCACCGGCACACCCGACCGCCACGGGGCGGGCGGGGTTTGCGCACGTGTGCGAGTGTGACAACGGGATGGGCCTGAGGGAGGCGCTGTGGTTGGCGTGCACCGGATCGAGCCGGGGACCATGCAGGAGACCGCGCCGCAGCACGTCTGGTACGCCTCCTACGGCTCCAACATGCATCTGGAACGGCTCGCCTGCTATCTCAAGGGCGGCAGGCCGCCGGGGGCCGGCAGGGCGTACCCGGGCTGCCGGGACCCCCGTCCACCCCGTCGGTCCGTTCCTGTGGAACTGGCGGGAGCCCTCTACTTCGCCACCGAGTCGCCGGTCTGGGGCGGTGGGCGGGCCTTCTACGACCCGGAAGGCGAAGGGCTGCTCCGTGCCCGGGCCCACCTCGTCTCGGCGTCGCAGTTCGCGGACATCGCCGCCCAGGAGATGTACAGGGAGCCCGGGAAGGACCTGGACCTCGGCGAGGTACTCACCTCGGGCGTGGCCAGGATCGGGAGCGGCCGGTACGAGACGTTGATCTGCGCGGGCCTGCTGGACAGGGTCCCTGTGCTCACCTTCACGGCCCCGTGGAGCGCCGACGACGTGACCCCGGTGCCGCCGTCCCGCGACTATGTGCGCTTCATCGCCTCGGGCTTGTCGGCGGCCGGTGCCTGGGACGCGGCAACCGTGGCTGCCTACATCGCCTCCGCGCGAGGGGTGGCAGGCCGTTGGTCCGAACACGAGATCCGGGAGCTGATCGGCTGAGGGGAACGAAGGTGCTCAACTCCCCGGCTCCCGGGGCATCGTAGGGACATCGCGGGAATCAGTTCCCGGCGATGTCCTTCACCGCGACCGTCAACGGCACGCTCCCGGAGATCAGTTCCAGGGTCAGGCCCGCAGTCGCAGGTGTGTCCAGCAACTCCAGCAGAGCCGCTGCCACATCGTCACGCGGGACCGGGCCGCGGCCCGTCGAGGCGGCGAGCAGCACCTGGCCGGTGCCGGCGTCGTTCGTCAGCATCCCGGGGCGCAGGATCGTCCAGTCGAGTGCGGCCCTGGACCGTACGTCGGCGTCCGCGGCGCCCTTGGCGCGCAAGTAGACGTCGAACACCTCGTTGCCGGGGTGCTCGGGGTCGGCGCCCATGGAGGAGACGACGACGTAGCGGCGTACCCCCGCCTGTTCCGCGGCGTCCGCGAAGAGCACCGCCGCACCGCGGTCCACCGAGTCCTTGCGTTCGCCGCCGCTGTTCGGGCCGGCACCGGCGGCGAAGACCACCGCGTCCGCCCCGCGCAGAACCTCCGCGGTCTCTTCGACGGAGGCCGATTCGAGGTCGAGGACCACGGGTTCGGCTCCCGCGGCCCGGAGGTCCTCGATCTGTTTCGGGTTGCGGATGACGCCCACCGCTTCGTCTCCGCGCGCGGCGAGCAGCCGCTCCAGCCGCAGCGCGATCTGACCATGTCCGCCTGCAATGACAATGCGCATGCTCACGACCGTACGCCGGAGCGCGCGTTCGCGCTCAAGCTCCGCCGCCGGGGCCGGGATCGGTGCGCCCCTGACGGGGGAGTCCCAGGGCGGTGGTATCGGAGTCGCAGTACTCGCGTACCGCGCTGGTCCGCGCGACAACGCGTCCTCGGTGCACCACGATCCGGCTGTACGCGAGGGAGAGCACCCCGGAGAGTCCGTCTCCGCGTACGGCGAGCAGTTCGGCCGGGAAGCCGGCTTCGATCCGTACGGCCGGCAGACCCATGGCCGACCTGGCGACGGTGGAGACGGCGTCGTACGCGTGCTCGGCGCTCAGGCCGTCCTGCGAGGCGAGGAGGTAGGCCGCCTCCAGGGGGTCACCGCGGCCGACGGGGTTCGCGGCGTCCCGAAGGGCCCCGCTGCCCGCGGCGACACGTACCCCCGCGGAGCGCAGCAGGGACACGGGCGGGGTTCCGCGGTGTTCGGCGTCCGGGCATCTGCCCTGGGGGAGGCAGACCACCGCTACGCCGCTGGAGGCGAGCCGGTCGGCCGTGCGGGCGGCGGCTTCGGCGGGGAGCCGGGAGAGGGCCGCGCAGGGGCCGATGGTGACGCCGGGGCGCAGTCCCTGGGCCATGGCGGCGAGGCGGGCGAGCCGGACGGGGTCGTCACCGTCGGTGTGGAGGTCGACGGGACGGTCGTGCGCGGCGGCGATGTCCAGGACCGTCTCTGTGTAGCCGTCCGGGTCGGGGTCCAGGCCAGGGCGGCCGCCGACGACGCCCGCGCCCATGTCCATGGCGTCGCGGAGCATGGCGAGGTTGTCCGCGCCCGCGGTGCCCGTGAGGAGCCCGGGTACGGCGACGGCGACGATCTCGGCGAGCCCCCGCAGGGAGCGGCGGGCCCGGAGGACGGCTTCGAGGGGTGCGAGGCCCTGTCCGTTCCCGATGTGTACGTGGCTGCGCAGGGCGGTGGCGCCCTGGCTGAGCTGGATCAGGGCGGCTTCGGTGGTGCGGCGCCGGATGTCCTCGACGGGGTGCGGCGGGGGGCCGGGGCTGTCGGCGGTGAGTGCCGTGTCGCTGTGTGCGTGGGGATCGGCCGGGGCGGGGAGCAGGAGGTGGCCGCGCAGGTCCAGGCGCGTTCCGTGTGCGGTGAGGGTGCCTGCCGCGGCCACGGCCTCGATGCGGTGGCCGCGGATCCTCACGTCGACGGTGCGCCCGTCGGTGAGCCGGGCGCCGCTGAGGAGGAGCGCGGTCGCGCCGGGGGTGGCTCCGGGGCCCGCCGCGTCGCTGTCCGGCCGGTGCGGCTCACTGTGGGGCATCGCACTCCAGGGGGAGACATGATCACGCAGAGTGGGCCGAGCCTATGGGGGTGCCGGGTGTGCTTCGAGGAGGAGCCGAATAGTCGTACCGCTGTGGCTCGGCGGCGTACGCGGGGCGGGTGGGTCCACCGGGACTTCCGGCCCGTGCGAGGCGGCGGCACAGCCCCCGGACCGCTGCCCGTCAAAACCTCGTCAGCCGCTGATCAGCCCCCGATTCGCCCCTGATCAAGGGCCTGATCAGGGGGTCCGGAGGAGGGGTGGCCGGGGGGCCGATCAAGGTCCGGCGGTGGGCGGACGAAACGGATTTGGGCGATCGGCGAGGGACCGTGTAATGTCTTCCTCGCTCGCCCCAATAGCTCAGTCGGTAGAGCGTCTCCATGGTAAGGAGAAGGTCTGCGGTTCGATTCCGCATTGGGGCTCTGGTGATCGGGTGACTCCGCTTCGGCGGGGGAACTCGTCATCAAAGCGGTGTAGCTCAGTCGGTAGAGCAAGCGGCTCATAATCGCTGTGTCACCGGTTCAAGTCCGGTCACCGCTACTAACGGTAGCCGATTGTGGGGTCGGTCCTTCGATCGGCTACTCTTTTTTGCGTTCATCCGTCCATCGTCCGTCCAAGGAGCACTCACGTGGCTGCCACCGACGTCCGCCCGAAGATCACGCTGGCCTGCGTGGAGTGCAAGGAGCGGAACTACATCACCAAGAAGAACCGGCGTAACAACCCGGACCGTCTTGAGATGAAGAAGCACTGCCCGCGCTGCAACTCGCACACTGCGCACCGCGAAACGCGCTGAAAACAGGCTCGTACACGAGGCCGTCCCCATTGGGGGCGGCCTCGTGTCGTTGTATGGGTTGTACTTCGCCCAATTCGACTTTCATCAGGAGGTAGCGAGCTCATGGCGCTCGACCAGTCCTTCGTGGGGCGGACCTATCCGCCCACCCCGGCGTACGAGGTCGGCCGGGAGAAGATCCGGGAGTTCGCGGAGGCGGTGGGTGACACCAATCCTGCGTACGTGGATCCCGAGGCCGCAAAGGCCCTCGGCCATTCGGATGTGATCGCTCCGCCCACGTTCGTCTTCTCGATCACGTTCAAGGCCGCCGGCCAGGTGGTCCAGGACCCGCAGCTCGGCCTGGACTACAGCCGTGTGGTGCACGGCGACCAGAAGTTCGCGTACGTGCGTCCGGTGCGGGCGGGGGACCGGCTGACGGTCACCTCGACGATCGAGGCGGTCAAGTCGATGGCGGGCAACGACATCGTGGACATCCGCGGCGAGGTGCACGACGAGAGCGGTGAGCACGTCGTGACCGCGTGGACGAAGCTGGTGGCGCGTGCCGCCGAGGAGGCGTGATGACGGCGAGGATTGCGTACGAGGCGGTCGAGGTCGGTACGGAGCTGCCGGCGCAGTCGTTTCCGGTGACCCGGGCGATGCTCGTGCAGTACGCGGGCGCGTCGGGTGACTTCAACCCGATCCACTGGAACGAGAAGTTCGCGCGCGAGGTCGGGCTTCCGGACGTGATCGCGCACGGCATGTTCACCATGGCCGAGGCGGTCCGGGTGGTCACGGACTGGACGGGTGACCCGGGCGCGGTCGTCGAGTACGGGGTGCGGTTCACCAAGCCCGTCGTCGTGCCGAACGACGACACGGGTGCGTCCGTCGAGGTCAGCGGCAAGGTCGGCGCGAAGCTGGACGACAACCTGGTGCGGGTGGACCTCACGGCGATGAGCGACGGCAAGAAGGTGCTGGGCATGTCCCGCGCCGTGGTCCGGCTGGCCTGAGGTACGGGTCCGGCGCGCGCCGGACTCCTGCCGCGGCCCGACCTGCGGCCCTGCGCGTACGGTCCGTGGCCCCGCCCGAGCGGTGGGGCCGCGGACCGTACTCTTGTCCCCGTGCAGGAACTCCACGATGCCCCCCTCGCCCCCCTGACCACCTTCCGGCTCGGCGGCCCCGCCGGCCGCCTTCTGACGGCCACCACCGACGCCGAGGTGGTCGCCGCCGTGCGCGAGGCCGACGAGAGCGGCACCCCGCTCCTGGTCATCGGCGGCGGCTCCAACCTGGTCATCGGCGACAAGGGCTTCGACGGAACAGCCCTGCGCATCGCGACCAAGGGCTTCGAGCTCTCGGGCACGACGCTGGAACTGGCGGCCGGCGAGGTCTGGACCGACGCCGTGGCCCGCACCGTCGAGGCCGGCCTGGCAGGCATCGAGTGCCTCGCCGGGATCCCCGGATCCGCCGGGGCGACACCGATCCAGAACGTCGGTGCGTACGGGCAGGAGGTGTCCTCGGTCATCACCGAGGTCGTCGCCTACGACCGGTCCACCCGGGAGACGGTCACCGTCCCGAACGCTGCGTGCGCCTTCTCGTACCGGCACAGCCGCTTCAAGGCCGAGCCCGACCGCTTCGTCGTGCTCCGTGTCCGTTTCGAGCTGGAGGACGCGGGCGGGCAGTCTGCACCCCTGCGCTACCCCGAGACGGCCCGTGCCATGGGCGTCGAGCAGGGTGATCGCGTTCCCGCCGCGGCCGCCCGTGAAACGGTCCTGAAGCTGAGGGCGGGCAAGGGCATGGTCCTCGACCCGGAGGACCACGACACCTGGTCGGCTGGGTCCTTCTTCACCAACCCGATCCTCGACGAGGCGCAGCACGCCGCCTTCCTCGCCCGCGCCGAGGAGCGGCTGGGCGCGGACGTCACGCCTCCGGCCTTCCCCGCGGGCGAGGGCCGCGTGAAGACGTCCGCGGCCTGGCTCATCGACAAGGCGGGCTTCACCAAGGGCTACGGCACGGGCCCGGCCCGTATCTCCACCAAGCACACGCTCGCCCTCACCAACCGGGGCGGCGCGACGACCGAGGACCTGCTGGCCCTGGCCCGCGAGGTCGTCGCCGGGGTCCACGAGGCCTTCGGAGTCACGCTCGTCAACGAACCGGTCACGGTCGGCGTCAGCCTGTAGCCGAGGCCCGTCGTCGGGTCGGGGCGGGCCTGCGGCAGGAGTCCGGGAGACCCGCGGGCCGGCCCTCAGTAGGCGACGCCCACACCCTGCTTCACGGCCGCCGGGTCATCGATCAGCGCGAGCATCGCATGTGCCACATCGGCCCGTGAGAGGGACCGGCCGCTGCGCGGGGTGCCGCCGACGACCGTCCGGTACACGCCTGTCCGTGGGCCGTTCGTCAGCTTCGGCGGCCGCACGGACGTCCAGTCCGTGGCGCTCCGGGCCAGCGCGGCCTCCATCCGCGTCAGATCCGCGTACAGCTCCTTGAGCACCGCGCCGATCGCCCTGCGCATCAGACGGTCCGGCAGGGGTTCGTCCGCCGCCTCCGGCCCGACCGGGGCCGCGCTCACGACCAGCAGCCGGCGCACCCCCGTGGCCTCCATCGCGCGCAGGACCTGCCCGGTGAGCCTCTCCGCGACATCGCCCGACTTCCGCCCGCGCGAACCGAGCCCGGACAGCACCGCGTCCCGCCCCGCCACCGCCGCGCGCACGGCCTCCTCGTCGCCGAGTCGCACCACCGCGTGAAGACCGGACCAGGCCAACCCCTGAGGGAGCCGGGCGGGATCGCGGACCACCGCCGTCACCTCGTGCCCCGCCCCGAGCGCCTGCCCCACGATCTCCTGGCCGACGGCCCCCGTCGCACCGAACACTGTGAGCCTCATCGTGCACGCCCTCTCCGAGTGGGTGAGTGTTCACTAACCTCTAGAGTGAGTGGACACTCACCCACTCGTCAAGGCTGTCGGGAGCACGCATGGAGCAGAAACCCGCCCGCGTCCGAATCGTCGACGCGGCTCACGAGCTCATGCTCGGCCTGGGTCTCGCGCGGACGACGACGAAGGAGATCGCGAAGGCGGCCGGCTGCTCCGAGGCGGCGCTGTACAAGTACTTCGCCAGCAAGGAAGAGCTCTTCGTGACCGTGCTCGGCGAACGGCTGCCCGGGCTCGGGGCGCTCCTCAGCCATCTGGAGCCGGGGGAGGGCGACATCGAGCAGAACCTCACCGAGATCGCCCGCCGGGCCGCGCTCTTCTACCAGCAGACCTTCCCGATGGCCGCGTCGCTCTACGCCGAGCCCCAGCTCCAGCGCCGCCACCGGGCGGCGATGCGCGAGATGGGCACCGGACCGCACAAGCCGATCCAGGGACTCGACGCCTACCTGCGCGCCGAACAGCGAGCCGGCCGCATCCGCACGGACGCCGACACCTACGCCGCCGCGTCCCTGCTGCTGGGCGCCTGCGCCCAGCGCGCCTTCGCCTACGAGATGGCACCCGAGGGCAGGCCCCCTCAGCCACTGGACGAGTTCGCCGCTTCCATCGCCCGCACCCTGCTGGCCGGAATCAGCTAGCCAGCCACCCGTCGACCCCGGCCAGCAGCTTCTCCCGGACCTCGACAGGTGCCGCCGACCCGCGTACGGACTGCCGCGCCAGCTCGGCCAGCTCCTCGTCGGTGAAGGCGTGGTGGCGCCGTACGAGGTCGTACTGGGCAGCCAGCCGCGAACCGAACAGCAGCGGGTCGTCCGCTCCGAGCGCCATCGGGACCCCCGCGTCGAACAGAGTGCGCAGGGGTACGTCCGCGGGCTTCTCGTAGACGCCCAGCGCCACATTGGACGCCGGGCAGACCTCGCAGGTCACCCCGCGCTCCGCGAGCTTGCGCAGCAGCCGGGGATCCTCGGCCGCCCGCACGCCGTGCCCGATCCGGGACGCGTCGAGGTCGTCCAGGCAGTCCCGGACGCTGGAGGGCCCGGAGAGCTCGCCGCCGTGCGGGGCGGCGAGGAGGCCGCCCTCGCGGGCGATGGCGAACGCGCGGTCGAAGTCGCGGGCCATGCCGCGGCGCTCGTCGTTGGAGAGCCCGAAGCCGACGACGCCCCGGTCCGCGTACCGCACGGCGAGGCGGGCCAGCGTCCGGGCGTCCAGCGGATGCTTCATCCGGTTCGCCGCGATGACGACCCGGATACCGAGCCCGGTATCGCGGGCCGCGCTGTCCACGGCGTCCAGGATGATCTCGATGGCCGGGATGAGCCCGCCGAGCAGTGGGGCGTACGAGGTGGGGTCGACCTGGATCTCCAGCCACCCGCAGCCGTCCGCCACGTCCTCCATGGCCGCCTCGCGCACGAGCCGCTGGATGTCCTCGGGGGAGCGCAGGCAGGACCGTGCGATGTCGTAGAGGCGCTGGAAGCGGAACCAGCCGCGCTCGTCGGTCGCCCGCAGTCTGGGCGGCTCGCCGCTGGTGAGCGCCTCGGGGAGGTGCACCCCGTACTTGTCCGCGAGTTCGAGCAGGGTCGTCGGCCGCATCGACCCGGTGAAGTGCAGGTGCAGGTGGGCCTTGGGCAACAGCCTTACGTCACGCTCCATTGAAGGATCTTGCCGCACATGAGGGGTGTCGCGGTAGCCGGATTCCCTCCTGAGTTGGTGCTCGAACAAAGAAGTGGCCCCCGAGCCGGAGCCGGGGGCCACTTCTTCGTTCGGAGGTACGCGGGTCAGTCGCGGGCCTCGCCCAGCAGCTTCTGGAGCCGCGAGACGCCCTCGACGAGGTCGTCGTCGCCCAGCGCGTACGACAGGCGCAGGTAGCCCGGAGTTCCGAAGGCCTCACCCGGTACGACGGCGACCTCGGCCTCGTCCAGGATGAGGGCGGCGAGCTCGGCCGAGTCGGCCGGACGCCTGCCCCGGATCTCCTTGCCGAGCAGCCCCTTCACCGACGGGTACGCGTAGAACGCGCCCTCGGGCTCGGGGCAGAGCACGCCGTCGATCTCGTTGAGCATGCGCACGATCGTCCGCCGGCGGCGGTCGAAGGCGGTCCGCATCTCGGCGACCGCGTCCAGCGGGCCGGAGACCGCGGCCAGCGCGGCGACCTGGGCGACGTTGCTGACGTTGGACGTGGCGTGCGACTGCAGGTTGGTCGCGGCCTTGACGACGTCCTTCGGGCCGACGATCCAGCCCACCCGCCAGCCGGTCATCGCGTAGGTCTTGGCGACTCCGTTGACCACGATGCACTTGTCGCGCAGCTCGGGCACGAGCGCGGGGAGCGAGGTGAACTCCGCGTCGCCGTAGACCAGGTGCTCGTAGATCTCGTCGGTCAGCACCCACAGGCCGTGCTCGACGGCCCAGCGGCCGATCGCCTCGGTGTCGGCCCTGTTGTAGACGGCGCCCGTCGGGTTGGAGGGCGAGACGAACAGGACGACCTTCGTGCGCTCGGTGCGTGCCGCTTCGAGCTGCTCGACGGAGACCCGGTAGCCGGTGGTCTCGTCGGCCACGACCTCGACCGGGACGCCGCCCGCCAGGCGGATGGACTCGGGGTAGGTGGTCCAGTACGGGGCGGGGACGATGACCTCGTCGCCCGGGTCGAGGATCGCGGCGAAGGCCTCGTAGATGGCCTGCTTGCCACCGTTGGTCACCAGGACCTGGGACGGCTCGACCTCGTAGCCGGAGTCGCGCAGCGTCTTCTCTGCGATGGCGGCCTTGAGCTCGGGGAGCCCGCCCGCCGGGGTGTAGCGGTGGTACTTCGGGTTGGAGCAGGCCTCGATCGCGGCGTCGACGATGTAACCGGGGGTCGGGAAGTCGGGCTCACCGGCGCCGAAGCCGATCACCGGACGCCCAGCGGCCTTGAGGGCCTTGGCCTTGGCGTCGACGGCGAGGGTGGCGGACTCGGAGATCGCACCGATGCGGGCCGAAACCCGGCGCTCGGACGGAGAAGTTGCAGCGCTCATGCCCCCATGCTCGCAGACCGGAAATGCCGTCGGCACAGGGGTTTCAGGGACCGGACAGGAGTCGGACAGCATCCGGACAGGACCGGTCGGTAGTTGTCTGTTCGACGCGACGCCCCTGAGCACGTACACTCACCTGTCGTTGGCCTTCATCAGCCGCACCGTTTTTGCACCCGGCCCACCGGGGAAGATGCGGTAGGTTGGTGGAAACCACAAAGGGTCGTAGCTCAATTGGTAGAGCACTGGTCTCCAAAACCAGCGGTTGGGGGTTCAAGTCCCTCCGGCCCTGCTACACACTCCTTCGCCAGGATGTGTGCGCATGTACGTACTTCAATGCATCGCCGTGCGGCTCCACCGGGCGCGGCACGGCCACGACCCGGAATCAGGTGAGTAGCGTGACGGACGCCGTGGGCTCCATCGACATGCCTGATGCCGATGATGAGGCTCCCGAGTCGAAGAAGAAGACCCGGAAGGGCGGCAAGCGCGGCAAGAAGGGCCCTCTGGGCCGGCTCGCGCTGTTCTACCGCCAGATCGTTGCCGAGCTGCGCAAGGTCGTCTGGCCCACTCGCAGCCAGCTGACGACCTACACGGCCGTGGTGATCGTGTTCGTGGTCGTCATGATCGGTCTCGTTACCGTGATTGACTTCGGTTTCGCGCGGGTCATCAAGTACGTCTTCGGCTGATCCCGCGGAGGGCGCCTCACAGGCGCCCCTTTCGCATGTTCCACCCATTTGTATCCAGGAAGAAGCAGCCATCGTGTCTGACCCGAACCTGAACGACGACGCCGAGCCCACGGCGAGCGCCGTCGAGTCCGCCGAGGACGAGCTCGACATCGTCGAGGCGGCGGACGCCGTGGCCCCGGACCAGGTCGAAGCTGCTGACGACGCCGCGGGCGAGCCCGCCGAGCAGGACGCCGTGCACGTCGAGTCCGACGAGGAAGCGGAGGCCGAGGAGGCCGCCGAGTCCGACGAGGCCGCTGACGACACGGACGCCGCCGAGTCCGACGAGGACACGGAGGAGTCCGACGAGGACACGGAGGAGGAGGCCGAGGAGGCCGCCCCCGTCGACCCCGTCACCGCCCTGCGCGACGAACTGCGCGGTCTGCCCGGCGAGTGGTACGTCATCCACACGTACGCCGGCTACGAGAAGCGCGTGAAGGCCAACCTGGAGCAGCGCGCCGTCTCGCTCAACGTCGAGGACTTCATCTACCAGGCCGAAGTGCCCGAGGAAGAGATCGTCCAGATCAAGAACGGTGAGCGCAAGAACGTCCGTCAGAACAAGCTCCCCGGATACGTCCTGGTGCGCATGGACCTGACGAACGAGTCCTGGGGTGTTGTCCGCAACACGCCCGGCGTCACCGGATTCGTCGGCAACGCCTACGACCCGTACCCGCTGACCCTGGACGAGATCGTCAAGATGCTCGCCCCGGAGGCCGAGGAGAAGGCCGCCCGCGAGGCCGCGGAGGCCGAGGGCAAGCCGGTTCCGGCCCGCAAGGTCGAGGTCCAGGTGCTGGACTTCGAGGTCGGCGACTCGGTCACCGTCACCGACGGCCCGTTCGCGACGCTGCAGGCGACGATCAACGAGATCAACGCCGACTCGAAGAAGGTCAAGGGCCTCGTCGAGATCTTCGGTCGCGAAACCCCGGTCGAGCTCAGCTTCGACCAGATCCAGAAGAACTAGCGGTTTCCGCAGCTTCCGGACACATGCCTACCGAGCAGGTCAGACCGGCTTCGCAGCCGGTCTGACCTGCTCGGTTTTTGGTCGCGCAGCTATACCCGTTATCGTTGTGCGGTATGCCTCCATCCGGATGACCGGAATGGCGGCGAAACACTCTCACTAGGACCCGG
Source organism: Streptomyces sp. NPDC059499 (assembly GCF_042749285.1). NCBI lineage: Bacteria > Bacillati > Actinomycetota > Actinomycetes > Kitasatosporales > Streptomycetaceae > Streptomyces > Streptomyces sp. NPDC059499. The sequence continues at coordinate 817,108 of NZ_JBHYTT010000001.1, read as the reverse complement.
AGAGAGCAATGCCTCCCAAGAAGAAGAAGGTCACGGGGCTTATCAAGCTCCAGATCAACGCCGGTGCGGCCAACCCGGCCCCGCCGGTCGGCCCCGCACTGGGCCAGCACGGCGTCAACATCATGGAGTTCTGCAAGGCCTACAACGCCGCGACCGAGTCGCAGCGTGGCATGGTCGTGCCGGTGGAGATCACGGTCTACGACGACCGCTCCTTCACCTTCATCACGAAGACTCCGCCGGCCGCCAAGCTGATCCTCAAGGCCGCGGGCGTGGAGAAGGGCTCCGGCGAGCCGCACAAGACCAAGGTTGCCAAGCTGACGGCTGCCCAGGTCCGCGAGATCGCCACGACGAAGCTCCCCGACCTGAACGCCAACGACCTCGACGCCGCGTCGAAGATCATCGCTGGCACCGCCCGTTCCATGGGCATCACGGTCGAAGGCTGATTCAGCCCCGTAAGCCCCTAGTGGTAGGACCAAGCGCTGGTCCGCACCACGACTCCACACTCTGATAACCACAGGAGTAGAAGTGAAGCGCAGCAAGAACCTCCGCGCTGCGGACGCGAAGATCGACCGGGAGCGCCAGTACGCCCCGCTCGAGGCCGTCCGTATCGCCAAGGACACCGCCTCCACGAAGTTCGACAGCACCGTCGAGGTCGCGTTTGCCCTGGGTGTAGACCCGCGCAAGGCCGACCAGATGGTCCGTGGCACCGTGAACCTCCCGCACGGCACCGGCAAGACCGCCCGGGTCCTGGTCTTCGCGACCGGTGACCGTGCTGCGGCCGCGGAAGCCGCGGGCGCCGACATCGTCGGCGCCGACGAGCTCATCGACGAGGTGGCGAAGGGCCGTCTGGACTTCGACGCCGTCGTCGCGACCCCGGACCTCATGGGCAAGGTCGGCCGCCTGGGCCGCGTGCTCGGTCCGCGTGGTCTGATGCCGAACCCGAAGACCGGCACCGTCACCCCCGATGTCGTCAAGGCTGTCAACGACATCAAGGGCGGCAAGATCGAGTTCCGCGTCGACAAGCACTCGAACCTGCACTTCATCATCGGAAAGACCTCTTTCGATGACACGAAGCTGGTCGAGAACTACGGTGCGGCTCTCGAGGAGATCCTCCGCCTGAAGCCGTCCGCCGCCAAGGGCCGCTTCATCAAGAAGGCGACCCTGAGCACGACGATGGGCCCCGGCATCCCGCTGGACTCCAACCGCGTGCGCAACCTCCTCGTCGAGGAGGACCCGGCCTCCGTCTGAGCCCCCGTGCTCACCCGGTAGCCGGTTTCACGGCATGGGACGGGCCCCGCAACCTTTCGAGGTGCGGGGCCCGTCCTCGTATGTGCGGGAGAGCCCGTGAGCACGGCAGGGGTACGCGTACCTCCCAGAGCTCCGAGAAGGCCCGCGAGGGACGGCCGCAGGCCGTCGGCGGCTCGCCGCGAGCAGGGGCGGCAGGCACCGCCGGACACCCGGCGGCGCAGCTCGGGCGGCCCCACAGGTCCCTCCTGATACGCGTCCTAAACCTCTCGCACCGGTCGAACCGGGACGGATTTGCTCCGGGGCGCCCCGGTCGCGTACGCTCCTCAGGAAGCCAAAGACCGCTGGTCGTTGCCGCGCTCTCGCAAGAGGGACGGTGACCGAAGGATCCGTCGAGAACGGACGACCTGCGCAGGTGACTGTGGAAAGCTCCCGGATTCATTCGGTCGAGCTACGCCCTGGCGCCTGCGCCGGGGCGTTTCGTCTTTCCCGGCCCCTTCTGAGCGGTCCTCATCACCCGGAAGGAGGCCGACGCTCATGGCAAGGCCCGACAAGGCTGCCGCGGTAGCCGAGCTGACGGACCAGTTCCGCAGCTCGAACGCCGCTGTGCTGACCGAGTACCGGGGTCTCACCGTGGCACAGCTCAAGGAGCTGCGCCGTTCGCTCGGTGAGAACGCCCAGTACGCCGTGGTGAAGAACACGCTGACCAAGATTGCGGCCAACGAGGCCGGGATCGACACGCTGGACGACCTGTTCTCGGGTCCGACGGCGGTTGCCTTCGTCACCGGTGACCCGGTGGAGTCGGCGAAGGGTCTTCGTGACTTCGCCAAGGACAACCCCAACCTCATCATCAAGGGCGGTGTCCTTGACGGTAAGGCGCTGTCCGCCGATGAGATCAAGAAGCTCGCGGACCTCGAGTCCCGCGAGGTTCTGCTCGCCAAGCTGGCCGGCGCCATGAAGGGCAAGCAGACTCAGGCTGCGCAGCTCTTCCAGGCTCTGCCGTCGAAGTTCGTCCGCACCGCGGAAGCGCTTCGCGCCAAGAGGGCCGAGCAGGGCGGTGCCGGTACGCCGGCTCCCGCCGACGCCGAGGTGGCGGAGTAACACTCCGCGTCATCGGCTCGAAGCGGGCCCGTACGCCCGCCTACATATACATCCGGCACCTGCCGAATTAGTGGAAGGACGCCATCATGGCGAAGCTCAGCCAGGAAGACCTGCTCGCTCAGTTCGAGGAGCTCACCCTCATCGAGCTCTCCGAGTTCGTTAAGGCGTTCGAGGAGAAGTTCGACGTCACCGCCGCCGCCGCGGTCGCCGTTGCCGGCCCCGCCGGCCCGGGCGCCGTTGCCGAGGCCGCTGAGGAGCAGGACGAGTTCGACGTCATCCTCACGGGTGCCGGCGAGAAGAAGATCCAGGTCATCAAGGTCGTGCGCGAGCTGACCTCCCTGGGCCTCAAGGAGGCCAAGGACCTCGTGGACGGCGCCCCGAAGCCCGTCCTCGAGAAGGTCGCCAAGGAGGCCGCCGAGAAGGCTGCCGAGTCCCTCAAGGGCGCTGGCGCCTCCGTCGAGGTCAAGTGACCCTGCGAGTCATCTGACTCCTCAGGACCGTCCCTGCCGCGAGGCTGGGATGTCACATCGCAAAGGGCGATCACCCATTCGGGTGGTCGCCCTTTGGCGTACCCGCTGAGGGTGCCTTGATCTTCCGGCGGCGACGAGTAGGGTGATCTTCGCCGTGCGTCTCCCAGGGGGCGTCAACGGGCGTCCTGGGAGCCCAGGTGAAGATCGCGGGAGTCCATCCGGAGCTCGGGGGCCTTGACGAACCGCACGCGGCGCGCAATTCTCAGGACGCGTCGTCATCTCGATCCGCATCCGAGGCATGGATCGAGAACGAAGAGGGCAGTAAAGAAGAGCGCACACCGCGCGAGGGCTATTCATAGGTGTTGAGAACAGCTGTTGAGAGCAACGTGGGTCTCTGAGAACCCCGACTGGACATCAGTGTGCCGCTTGGCTACACTGACCCTTTGCGCTGCCTGTTAGCTGCCTCCTGCCCGTCACCAGGGGCATGCCCACGCCTAGCACCGATGACCGACCTTTCCCTGACCTTGGGATTTCTGTCTCTGTGTGCGGCTTGGGGCCGGTACGCGCGTAGTGAGTCCGAGCCCTCGGAAGGACCCCCTCTTGGCCGCCTCGCGCAACGCCTCGACCTCGAATACGAACAACGGTGCCAGCACCGCCCCGCTGCGCATCTCTTTTGCAAAGATCAGGGAGCCCCTCGAGGTTCCGAACCTCCTCGCGCTGCAGACCGAGAGCTTTGACTGGCTCCTCGGCAACGCCGCCTGGAAGGCTCGCGTCGAGGCTGCTCTGGACAGCGGACAAGACGTCCCCACCAAGTCCGGCCTGGAAGAGATCTTCGAGGAGATTTCGCCGATCGAGGACTTCTCCGGGTCGATGTCGCTCACGTTCCGCGACCACCGGTTCGAGCCCCCGAAGAACTCCATCGACGAGTGCAAGGAGCGCGACTTCACGTTCGCCGCGCCGCTCTTCGTCACGGCCGAGTTCACCAACAACGAGACCGGCGAGATCAAGTCCCAGACGGTCTTCATGGGCGATTTCCCGCTCATGACCAATAAGGGCACCTTCGTCATCAACGGCACCGAGCGTGTCGTCGTGTCGCAGCTGGTCCGCTCGCCGGGTGTCTACTTCGACTCCTCCATCGACAAGACGTCCGACAAGGACATCTTCTCCTCCAAGATCATCCCTTCCCGGGGTGCCTGGCTGGAGATGGAGATCGACAAGCGCGACATGGTCGGTGTCCGCATCGACCGCAAGCGCAAGCAGTCCGTCACCGTTCTCCTGAAGGCTCTCGGTTGGACCACCGAGCAGATCCTCGAGGAGTTCGGCGAGTACGAGTCGATGCGCGCCACCCTGGAGAAGGACCACACCCAGGGCCAGGACGACGCGCTGCTCGACATCTACCGCAAGCTGCGCCCGGGCGAGCCGCCCACGCGTGAGGCCGCTCAGACGCTGCTCGAGAACCTCTACTTCAACCCGAAGCGCTACGACCTCGCGAAGGTCGGCCGCTACAAGGTGAACAAGAAGCTCGGCGCCGACGAGCCGCTCGACGCGGGTGTCCTCACCAGCGACGACATTATCGCGACCATCAAGTACCTGGTGAAGCTGCACGCCGGGGAGACCGAGACGGTCGGCGAGAGCGGTACCCAGATCGTCGTCGAGACCGACGACATCGACCACTTCGGCAACCGTCGTCTGCGTAACGTCGGCGAGCTCATCCAGAACCAGGTCCGCACGGGTCTGGCTCGTATGGAGCGCGTCGTGCGTGAGCGCATGACGACCCAGGACGTCGAAGCGATCACGCCGCAGACCCTGATCAACATCCGGCCGGTCGTCGCCTCCATCAAGGAGTTCTTCGGCACCAGCCAGCTGTCGCAGTTCATGGACCAGAACAACCCGCTGTCGGGTCTCACCCACAAGCGCCGCCTGTCGGCTCTTGGCCCGGGTGGTCTGTCCCGTGAGCGGGCCGGCTTCGAGGTCCGAGACGTGCACCCGTCCCACTACGGACGCATGTGCCCGATCGAGACCCCTGAAGGCCCGAACATCGGTCTGATCGGTTCGCTCGCCTCGTACGGACGCGTCAACGCGTTCGGTTTCGTCGAGACGCCGTACCGCAAGGTCGTCGACGGTGTCGTCACCGACGACGTCGACTACCTGACCGCCGACGAGGAAGACCGCTTCGTGATCGCCCAGGCGAACGCGACGCTGTCCGAGGACATGCGGTTCACCGAGCCGCGCGTCCTGGTCCGCCGTCGTGGCGGAGAGGTCGACTACATCCCCGGCGACGACGTCGACTACATGGATGTCTCGCCGCGCCAGATGGTGTCGGTCGCGACCGCCATGATCCCGTTCCTCGAGCACGACGACGCCAACCGTGCCCTCATGGGCGCGAACATGATGCGTCAGGCCGTGCCGCTGATCACGTCCGAGGCTCCGCTCGTCGGCACCGGCATGGAGTACCGCTGCGCGGTCGACGCCGGTGACGTCATCAAGGCGGAGAAGGACGGTGTGGTCCAGGAGGTCTCCGCGGACTACGTCACCGTCACCAACGACGACGGCACGTACACCACGTACCGCATCGCCAAGTTCTCCCGCTCGAACCAGGGCACCTCGGTCAACCAGAAGGTTGTCGTCAACGAGGGCGACCGGATCGTCGAGGGCCAGGTCCTCGCGGACGGTCCGGCGACCGAGCAGGGCGAGATGGCGCTCGGCAAGAACCTCCTCGTGGCGTTCATGCCGTGGGAGGGCCACAACTACGAAGACGCGATCATCCTGTCGCAGCGTCTGGTGCAGGACGACGTCCTCTCCTCGATCCACATCGAGGAGCACGAGGTCGACGCCCGTGACACCAAGCTCGGCCCGGAGGAGATCACCCGGGACATCCCGAACGTCTCCGAAGAGGTCCTCGCGGACCTCGACGAGCGCGGCATCATCCGTATCGGTGCCGAGGTCACGGCCGGGGACATCCTCGTCGGCAAGGTCACGCCCAAGGGTGAGACCGAGCTGACGCCGGAGGAGCGTCTGCTCCGTGCGATCTTCGGTGAGAAGGCGCGCGAGGTGCGCGACACCTCGCTGAAGGTCCCGCACGGCGAGATCGGCAAGATCATCGGCGTCCGCGTCTTCGACCGCGAAGAGGGCGACGAGCTGCCGCCGGGCGTGAACCAGCTGGTCCGCGTCTACGTCGCGCAGAAGCGCAAGATCACCGATGGTGACAAGCTCGCCGGCCGTCACGGCAACAAGGGCGTCATCTCGAAGATCCTGCCGATCGAGGACATGCCGTTCCTGGAGGACGGCACCCCGGTCGACATCATCCTCAACCCGCTGGGTGTCCCGTCCCGAATGAACCCGGGACAGGTCCTGGAGATCCACCTCGGCTGGCTCGCCAGCCGCGGCTGGGACGTCTCCGGCCTCGGTGACGAGTGGGCCAAGCGCCTGCAGTCCATCGGCGCCGACCAGGTCGCCCCCGGCACCAACGTCGCGACGCCGGTCTTCGACGGCGCCCGTGAGGACGAGATCACCGGCCTCTTCGAGGCCACGATCCCGAACCGCGACGGCAACCGGCTGGTCCAGCCCTCGGGCAAGGCCAACCTGTTCGACGGCCGCTCCGGTGAGCCGTTCCCCGAGCCGGTCTCGGTCGGCTACATGTACATCCTCAAGCTGCACCACCTGGTCGACGACAAGCTCCACGCCCGTTCGACCGGACCGTACTCCATGATCACGCAGCAGCCGCTGGGTGGTAAGGCACAGTTCGGTGGGCAGCGATTCGGTGAGATGGAGGTGTGGGCCCTTGAGGCTTACGGCGCCGCATACGCCCTCCAGGAACTGCTGACGATCAAGTCCGACGACGTGACCGGCCGCGTGAAGGTCTACGAGGCGATCGTCAAGGGCGAAAACATCCCCGAGCCCGGCATTCCCGAGTCCTTCAAGGTGCTCATCAAGGAAATGCAGTCGCTCTGCCTCAACGTGGAGGTGCTGTCCTCGGACGGTATGTCCATCGAGATGCGTGACACGGACGAGGACGTCTTCCGCGCGGCGGAGGAGCTCGGTATCGACCTGTCCCGGCGCGAGCCGAGCAGCGTCGAAGAGGTCTGACGGGTTGGCCGGCCGGATCCCAGTGATCCGGCCGGCTCTCCCCGGACCCGTTCAGACCATTGCTGAAGTGCCCCGATTTCTCGCTCAGGCGAGGGGGCTCGAACCCCCGAAAGAGGGATTGACGACAAGTGCTCGACGTCAACTTCTTCGACGAGCTGCGGATCGGCCTTGCCACCGCGGACGACATCCGGACCTGGTCCCACGGCGAAGTGAAGAAGCCGGAGACCATCAACTACCGCACGCTCAAGCCCGAAAAGGACGGACTCTTCTGCGAGAAGATCTTCGGTCCGACCCGGGACTGGGAGTGCTACTGCGGCAAGTACAAGCGTGTCCGCTTCAAGGGCATCATCTGTGAGCGTTGTGGCGTCGAGGTCACGCGCGCCAAGGTGCGCCGTGAGCGCATGGGCCACATCGAGCTTGCCGCTCCCGTTACCCACATCTGGTACTTCAAGGGCGTCCCGTCGCGCCTGGGCTACCTGCTGGACCTCGCGCCGAAGGACCTCGAGAAGGTCATCTACTTCGCCGCGTACATGATCACGTTCGTCGACGAGGAGCGCCGTACGCGCGACCTCCCGTCGCTGGAGGCGCATGTCTCCGTCGAGCGCCAGCAGGTCGAGAACCGTCGTGACTCGGACCTCGAGAACCGTGCCAAGAAGCTCGAGACCGACCTGGCCGAGCTCGAGGCCGAGGGTGCCAAGGCCGACGTGCGCCGCAAGGTGCGCGAAGGTGCCGAGCGTGAGATGAAGCAGCTGCGTGACCGTGCGCAGCGCGAGATCGACCGTCTCGACGAGGTGTGGAGCCGCTTCAAGAACCTCAAGGTCCAGGACCTCGAGGGCGACGAGCTGCTCTACCGCGAGCTGCGTGACCGTTTCGGCACGTACTTCGACGGCTGCATGGGTGCTGCTGCCCTGCAGAAGCGCCTGGAGTCCTTCGACCTCGACGAGGAGGCCGAGCGCCTCCGCGAGATCATCCGTACCGGCAAGGGCCAGAAGAAGACCCGTGCGCTCAAGCGCCTCAAGGTCGTCTCCGCGTTCCTGCAGACCAGCAACAAGCCCAAGGGCATGGTGCTCGACTGCGTGCCGGTCATCCCGCCGGACCTGCGTCCGATGGTGCAGCTGGACGGTGGCCGCTTCGCGACCTCCGACCTGAACGACCTGTACCGCCGTGTGATCAACCGCAACAACCGCCTCAAGCGTCTCCTTGACCTCGGTGCCCCCGAGATCATCGTGAACAACGAGAAGCGGATGCTGCAGGAGGCCGTCGACGCACTGTTCGACAACGGCCGCCGTGGTCGCCCGGTCACCGGTCCCGGTAACCGTCCCCTGAAGTCCCTCAGCGACATGCTGAAGGGCAAGCAGGGCCGTTTCCGTCAGAACCTCCTCGGCAAGCGTGTGGACTACTCCGCGCGTTCCGTGATCGTCGTCGGTCCGCAGCTCAAGCTGCACCAGTGCGGTCTGCCGAAGGCGATGGCGCTGGAGCTCTTCAAGCCGTTCGTGATGAAGCGCCTGGTGGACCTGAACCACGCGCAGAACATCAAGTCGGCCAAGCGCATGGTCGAGCGTGGCCGCACCGTCGTGTACGACGTCCTCGAAGAGGTCATCGCCGAGCACCCGGTGCTGCTGAACCGTGCACCCACCCTGCACCGCCTCGGCATCCAGGCCTTCGAGCCCCAGCTGGTCGAGGGCAAGGCCATCCAGATCCACCCGCTCGTCTGCACCGCGTTCAACGCGGACTTCGACGGTGACCAGATGGCCGTGCACCTTCCGCTCTCCGCGGAGGCGCAGGCCGAGGCCCGCATCCTGATGCTGTCCTCGAACAACATCCTGAAGCCGGCCGACGGCCGTCCCGTCACCATGCCCACCCAGGACATGGTGCTCGGCCTCTTCTTCCTCACCACGGACGAGGAGGAGCGCAAGGTCATCGGTCAGGGCCGGGCGTTCGGTTCGACGGCTGAAGCGATCATGGCCTTCGACGCCCGGGAGCTCTCGCTCCAGGCGCAGGTGGACATCCGCTTCCCGGTGGGCACCATGCCTCCGCGCGGCTGGGTGCCGCCGGTCGCCGAGGAGGGCGAGCCCGAGTACCAGCCGGGTGACACCTTCCGGCTGCGTACGAGCCTGGGCCGCGCGCTCTTCAACGAGCTGCTGCCCGAGGACTACCCGTTCGTCGACTACTCGGTGGGCAAGAAGCAGCTCTCCGAGATCGTCAACGACCTGGCCGAGCGCTACCCCAAGGTCATCGTGGCGGCGACGCTCGACAACCTGAAGGCTGCGGGCTTCCACTGGGCGACCCGTTCCGGGGTCACCGTCTCTGTTGCCGACATCGTCGTCCCCGAGGCCAAGAAGGCCATCGTCAAGGGCTACGAGGAGCAGGACGAGAAGGTCCAGAAGCAGTACGAGCGCGGTCTGATCACCAAGGACGAGCGCACGCAGGAGCTCATCGCGATCTGGACCAAGGCGACCAACGAGGTTGCCGAGGCGATGAACGCGAACTTCCCGAAGACGAACCCCATCTTCATGATGGTTGACTCGGGTGCCCGAGGAAACATGATGCAGATGCGTCAGATCGCGGGTATGCGTGGTCTGGTGTCGAACGCGAAGAACGAGACCATCCCGCGTCCGATCAAGGCGTCCTTCCGTGAGGGCCTCACCGTTCTGGAGTACTTCATCTCCACGCACGGTGCCCGTAAGGGTCTGGCGGACACCGCCCTGCGTACCGCCGACTCGGGTTACCTGACCCGTCGTCTGGTGGACGTCTCGCAGGACGTGATCATCCGCGAGGAGGACTGTGGCACCGACCGCGGCCTCAAGCTGAAGATCGCCGTCAAGGGTGCGGACGGTGTGCTCCGCAAGACGGAGGACGTCGAGACCTCGGTCTACGCCCGCATGCTCGCCGAGGACGTCGTCGTCGACGGCAAGGTCATCGCGCCTGCCAACGTCGACCTCGGTGACGTCCTGATCGACGCCCTGGTGGGCGCCGGCGTCGAGGAGGTCAAGACCCGCTCGGTCCTGACCTGTGAGTCCGCGGTCGGCACCTGTGCCTTCTGCTACGGACGCTCGCTCGCCACCGGCAAGCTGGTCGACATCGGTGAGGCGGTCGGCATCATCGCCGCCCAGTCCATCGGTGAGCCCGGTACCCAGCTGACGATGCGTACCTTCCACACCGGTGGTGTGGCCGGTGACGACATCACGCAGGGTCTGCCCCGAGTCGTCGAGCTCTTCGAGGCACGTACACCCAAGGGTGTCGCCCCGATCTCGGAGGCCAAGGGCCGTGTCCGGATCGAGGAGACCGAGAAGACCAAGAAGCTCGTCGTCACGCCGGACGACGGCAGCGAGGAGACGCCGTTCCCGATCTCCAAGCGTGCCCGTCTGCTGGTCGGCGAGGGCGACGCGGTCGAGGTGGGCCAGAAGCTCACCGTCGGTGCCACGAACCCGCACGACGTGCTGCGGATCCTCGGTCAGCGCGCGGTCCAGGTCCACCTGGTCGGCGAAGTCCAGAAGGTCTACAACTCGCAGGGCGTGTCGATCCACGACAAGCACATCGAGATCATCATCCGGCAGATGCTGCGCCGCGTGACGATCATCGAGTCCGGCGACGCTGAGCTGCTGCCGGGCGAGCTCGTCGAGCGGTCGAAGTTCGAGGTCGAGAACCGTCGTGTGGTCACCGAGGGCGGTCACCCCGCCTCCGGCCGTCCGCAGCTGATGGGTATCACCAAGGCCTCGCTCGCCACCGAGTCGTGGCTGTCGGCGGCGTCCTTCCAGGAGACGACCAGGGTTCTGACCGACGCGGCGATCAACGCCAAGTCGGACTCCCTGATCGGCCTCAAGGAGAACGTCATCATCGGTAAGCTCATCCCGGCCGGTACGGGCCTGTCCCGCTACCGCAACATCCGGGTCGAGCCGACCGAGGAAGCCAAGGCCGCGATGTACTCGGCCGTCGGCTACGACGACATCGACTACTCGCCGTTCGGCACGGGCTCCGGCCAGGCCGTTCCGCTGGAGGACTACGACTACGGTCCGTACAACCAGTAAGCGAGTCGCTTGATACGACCGAAGGGCGGTCACCCCGTTTCGTACGGGGTGGCCGCCCTTCGGCGTGCGGGCCGGCGGACCGTGAGGTGCCTCACCCGCGACCGCGGCGCAGGGTGAGGGTCCGGCGTGGTGCGGGTGCGCCGGTGGGCGGGCGCGTGGTGGGCCGTTTACGCTGGTGGGAAGCGCTGTACCGGCCGTACGGGTGCGGCCCGGCCCCTGGTGGCCGGGGGATTCGCACCCGGTGGAGGAGGCCGGTGCGGGTTTCTGTGTGCCCCGTGGCGGCAGGTGGGGCTTCGGGCCGGGACGTGCCCCGTGGCATTTGTTTTGACCGGAGTCCGTGAGGTAGGTACGCTCAAGCCTTGTGCCTGGGGTGTGCCTGGGCTCGGGTGCGTGTCCTCAACCGCATGGCGAGTCCGTAAGTGGCCACCGCAATCTGCGTTTTTCCTGCCTCAGGGCGGGAGCTTGCAGTATTCGACACACCCGACCGCGTGGGTCGGCGAGTGTTTCAGGTTAGTTACAACGACGGCACACAGAAACCGGAGAAGTAGTGCCTACGATTCAGCAGCTGGTCCGGAAGGGCCGGCAGGACAAGGTCGAGAAGAACAAGACGCCCGCGCTCGAGGGTTCGCCCCAGCGCCGTGGCGTCTGCACGCGTGTGTTCACGACCACCCCGAAGAAGCCGAACTCGGCCCTCCGTAAGGTCGCGCGTGTGCGTCTGACCTCCGGTATCGAGGTCACGGCCTACATCCCGGGTGAGGGACACAACCTGCAGGAGCACTCGATCGTGCTCGTGCGTGGCGGCCGTGTGAAGGACCTGCCGGGTGTTCGTTACAAGATCATCCGCGGCTCGCTCGACACCCAGGGTGTCAAGAACCGCAAGCAGGCCCGCAGCCGCTACGGCGCCAAGAAGGAGAAGTAAGAATGCCTCGTAAGGGCCCCGCCCCGAAGCGCCCGGTCATCATCGACCCGGTCTACAGCTCTCCTCTTGTCACCTCGCTGATCAACAAGATCCTCCTCGACGGCAAGCGTTCCACCGCCGAGCGGATCGTGTACGGCGCCATGGAAGGCCTCCGCGAGAAGACCGGCGCAGACCCGGTCATCACGCTGAAGCGCGCGCTTGAGAACGTCAAGCCCTCGCTCGAGGTCAAGTCCCGCCGTGTCGGTGGCGCCACCTACCAGGTGCCGATCGAGGTCAAGCCCGGTCGTGCCGCCACCCTCTCGCTGCGCTGGATCGTGGGTTACTCCCGCGCCCGTCGCGAGAAGACCATGACCGAGCGCCTCATGAACGAGCTGCTCGACGCCTCCAACGGTCTTGGCGCAGCTGTCAAGAAGCGCGAGGACACCCACAAGATGGCCGAGTCGAACAAGGCCTTCGCGCACTACCGCTGGTAGTCGCTTACCCCATCGAGACCGAGAGAAGATTGAGCCTTATGGCCACCACTTCGCTTGACCTGGCCAAGGTCCGCAACATTGGGATCATGGCCCACATCGACGCGGGCAAGACGACCACCACCGAGCGGATCCTCTTCTACACCGGCGTTTCGTACAAGATCGGTGAAGTCCACGACGGCGCAGCCACGATGGACTGGATGGAGCAGGAGCAGGAGCGCGGCATCACGATCACGTCGGCCGCGACGACCTGTCACTGGCCGCTCAATGAGGTTGATCACACGATCAACATCATTGACACCCCGGGTCACGTCGACTTCACCGTCGAGGTGGAGCGTTCGCTCCGCGTCCTCGACGGTGCCGTCACCGTGTTCGACGGTGTGGCGGGCGTCGAGCCCCAGTCCGAGACTGTCTGGCGTCAGGCGGACCGCTACGGCGTGCCGCGTATCTGCTTCGTCAACAAGCTCGACCGCACGGGTGCCGAGTTCCACCGCTGCGTCGACATGATCATCGAGCGCCTCGGCGCTGTTCCGCTGGTCATGCAGCTTCCCATCGGCGCCGAAGCCGACTTCAAGGGCGTCGTCGACCTCGTGTCGATGAAGGCCTTTGTCTGGTCGGAAGAGGCCGCCAAGGGCGAGATGTACGACACCGTCGACATCCCCGACACGCACGTCGAGGCTGCCGAGGAGTGGCGCGGCAAGCTGCTCGAGGCCGTCTCGGAGAACGACGACGCGATGATGGAGCTGTACCTGGAGGGCGTCGAGCCCACCGAGGAGCAGCTGCACGAGGCGATCCGTCGGATCACCCTCGCGTCGAAGGGCACGGCCGACTCCGTCACCGTGACCCCCGTGTTCTGTGGCACCGCGTTCAAGAACAAGGGCGTCCAGCCCCTGCTCGACGCGGTCGTCCGCTACCTGCCTTCCCCCCTGGACGTCGAGGCCATCGAAGGCCACGACGTGAAGGACCCGGAGAAGGTTGTCAAGCGGCAGCCTTCGGACGACGAGCCGTTCTCCGGCCTGGCGTTCAAGATCGCGAGCGACCCGCACCTGGGCAAGCTCACCTTCGTCCGGATCTACTCCGGTCGCCTCGAGGCCGGCACCGCGGTGCTGAACTCGGTCAAGGGCAAGAAGGAGCGCATCGGGAAGATCTACCGCATGCACGCGAACAAGCGTGAGGAGATCCCCTCGGTGGGCGCCGGTGACATCGTCGCCGTCATGGGCCTGAAGCAGACCACCACCGGTGAGACGCTGTGTGACGACAAGAACCCGGTCATCCTGGAGTCCATGGACTTCCCGGCGCCGGTCATTCAGGTCGCCATCGAGCCCAAGTCCAAGGGTGACCAGGAGAAGCTGGGTGTAGCCATCCAGCGTCTCTCGGAGGAGGACCCCTCCTTCCAGGTGCACTCCGACGAGGAGACCGGCCAGACCATCATCGGTGGTATGGGCGAGCTTCACCTCGAGGTGCTCGTCGACCGCATGAAGCGCGAGTTCCGCGTCGAGGCGAACGTCGGCAAGCCCCAGGTCGCGTACCGCGAGACGATCCGCAAGACCGTCGAGCGCATCGACTACACGCACAAGAAGCAGACTGGTGGTACCGGCCAGTTCGCGAAGGTGCAGATCGCCCTCGAGCCCATCGAGGGTGGCGACGCCTCCTACGAGTTCGTCAACAAGGTCACCGGTGGCCGCATCCCCCGTGAGTACATTCCCTCGGTGGACGCGGGTGCCCAGGAAGCCATGCAGTTCGGCATCCTGGCCGGTTACGAGATGGTCGGCGTCCGCGTCACCCTTCTCGACGGTGGTTACCACGAGGTCGACTCCTCGGAGCTCGCCTTCAAGATCGCCGGTTCGCAGGCGTTCAAGGAGGGTGCCCGCAAGGCGTCCCCCGTGCTCCTCGAGCCGATGATGGCCGTCGAGGTCACCACGCCCGAGGACTACATGGGCGATGTCATCGGCGACCTCAACTCCCGCCGTGGCCAGATTCAGGCCATGGAGGAGCGCAGCGGCGCTCGCGTCGTGAAGGGCCTCGTGCCCCTCTCGGAGATGTTCGGCTACGTCGGAGACCTCCGCAGCAAGACCTCGGGTCGCGCAAGCTACTCGATGCAGTTCGACTCCTACGCCGAGGTTCCGCGGAACGTCGCCGAGGAGATCATCGCGAAGGCCAAGGGCGAGTAACTCTTCCGAGTCCACGCTTTAGGCTTGTCACCGGAGCCTGGCCGGGCATTCGTCGCAGCGCGCAAGCAGTGCGGCGAATGCCCCCGGCACCGGCATTCCAGCAAAGATCACCTGGCGCCGATGAAGCAAGGCGTACAGAACCACTCAGGAGGACCCCAGTGGCGAAGGCAAAGTTCGAGCGGACTAAGCCGCACGTCAACATCGGCACCATCGGTCACATCGACCACGGTAAGACGACCCTCACGGCCGCCATTACCAAGGTGCTGCACGACGCGTACCCCGACCTGAACGAGGCCTCGGCCTTCGACCAGATCGACAAGGCTCCCGAAGAGCGCCAGCGTGGTATCACGATCTCGATCGCTCACGTTGAGTACCAGACCGAGTCGCGTCACTACGCCCACGTCGACTGCCCCGGTCACGCGGACTACATCAAGAACATGATCACGGGTGCCGCGCAGATGGACGGCGCGATCCTCGTGGTTGCCGCCACCGACGGCCCGATGCCGCAGACCAAGGAGCACGTGCTCCTGGCCCGCCAGGTCGGCGTTCCGTACATCGTCGTCGCCCTGAACAAGGCCGACATGGTGGACGACGAGGAGATCCTGGAGCTCGTCGAGCTCGAGGTTCGTGAGCTCCTCTCCGAGTACGAGTTCCCGGGCGACGACCTTCCGGTCGTCAAGGTCTCGGCGCTCAAGGCGCTCGAGGGCGACAAGGAGTGGGGCCAGACCGTTCTGGACCTCATGGCCGCCGTCGACGAGGCCATCCCGCAGCCCGAGCGTGACGTCGAGAAGCCGTTCCTCATGCCCATCGAGGACGTCTTCACGATCACCGGTCGCGGTACGGTCGTCACCGGCCGCATCGAGCGTGGTGTCCTGAAGGTCAACGAGACCGTCGACATCGTCGGTATCAAGACCGAGAAGACCACCACCACGGTCACCGGCATCGAGATGTTCCGCAAGCTGCTCGACGAGGGCCAGGCCGGTGAGAACGTCGGTCTGCTTCTTCGTGGCATCAAGCGCGAGGACGTCGAGCGCGGCCAGGTCATCATCAAGCCGGGTTCGGTCACGCCGCACACCGAGTTCCAGGCGCAGTCCTACATCCTGTCGAAGGACGAGGGTGGCCGTCACACCCCGTTCTTCAACAACTACCGCCCGCAGTTCTACTTCCGTACCACGGACGTGACGGGCGTTGTGACCCTCCCCGAGGGCACCGAGATGGTCATGCCGGGTGACAACACCCTCATGGACGTCGCGCTGATCCAGCCGGTCGCCATGGAAGAGGGCCTGAAGTTCGCCATCCGTGAGGGTGGCCGGACCGTGGGCGCCGGCCAGGTCACCAAGATCATCAAGTAATTACTTGATCGTCTGACCTGGTAGCTCCGCACAGAGCACCAAGAGGGGCCCCGGCCCGCCGCGCAAGCGGTGGACCGGGGCCCTTCGGCATGCCCGGGGCTCCATGAGGGCGATCGCCTACGGCCGCCAGACCCACGGCACGGCGTCCGGTCCCAGGCCGATCGCCGTGGGGCGGCCGTCCGCGCCGAGGTGGAGCGCGGTTCCGTCGAGGGCCGCGGGTCCTCGTGTCCGTACGGAGAGGCCCCGGCCGGTACGGAGCTGGATGCGGCCCTCCTCGGTGCGGCCGAGCAGCACCGTGCCGAGCGGGGTGGCGGCGGCGGCCACGGGCCCGTACCCGTCGAAGTCGTCGCGGTCCGCCGCGGCCCCCGCCCGCACGGCCGTCAGCCGGGACGTGGCCCGGGCCCGGTAGAACAGCTCCACGGACCCGTCGGCGCCCACGAGCGAGGCCGGCGGCTCCCCGGGCACCGGCGCCGCGGTGAGCGGCGCGCGGGCGGTCAGCCCGCCGTCCGGCGTGTCCTGCGTCCAGTGGTGCACGGCGTGACGGCCGGCCGCGTGGACGTGGACGCGGCCCGCTCCGTCCACCGCCGTGCTCAGCCCGTCCTGGACCTCGCCGCCGCCCAGGTCCCGCCAGCCGCTCCACCGGCCTGCCGAGTCCCGTATCTGGGTGCTGAGCCCGTTCTCGGCGTTCCTCACGAAGAGGTGGACCCGCCCGTCGGGGGCGGCGACGGCCACCGGTACGCCGATGCGGCGCCCGTGGTCCTGCCCCCGGGCGGGATTGCCGAGCCCACGCCAGGCACGGAAACCGCCTCCGGGGGAGCGCTGCTCCAGCAGCACGATCTCGCGCTCGTTGTCGCTGCCGTGTCCGCCGAGGGCCGCGAAGCGCAGTCCGAGGAGCAGCTGTCTGCCGTCGGGCAGCACCGCCGAACCCAGGGCCGGGGCGAGCGGGCCGCCTCCGAGGTCGTCCGGCTCGTCCCAGACCCCGCTGCCGGGTGTGCTCTCGCGCCACCGGACCGCGCGCAGCCCCAGCACCCCGTAGGCGACGAGCCGGCCGTCCGGCCCGGTGGTGACGGCGGTCCGGGCTCCCGGGTAGCGGTGGTGGGTGGAGCGGACCCAGCCCTTCCTGTTGGTCAGGGGGCGGTCGCCGCCCACGTTGCAGTCCCCGCACCCGGACGGATTGCCGCACTCCCAGTCCGGGGACCCGCCGTACGGGACGAGGTGGCCGGCCTTCTCGGCCAGCACTCCGGGCGGCAGGTTCTTGGGCCAGTGCCGGTTGTAGTACCCGCGGAACGAGGTCACGGCGAAACCGGGCACCGCACCGCCGTCCCCGGTCGACCGGGCCACCCAGCGGATCATCGCCGCCCAGGCGAAGCAGCCGGCCGCCGTGTGGTCGGCGTGGTCGGAGTACCCGCGCTGCTCGCTGTCCCGCCGGCGGACCGCCTCGGTGCTGTGCTGGATGTCCGGATCGGGGTCCAGGGTGTGGACGACGGTGGGCCGGTACCGCTCCAGCAGCCCGGAGAGGACGTCGATGAGGCCCTCGTACGTGTAGGAACCGGCCCTGCGCAGAGGTGAGTCGGCGGCGACGACCGTACGCAGGACGAGGTGGCGGTCCCGCCAGAGGCTCGGCAGCCCGAGACGGCCGCGCGAGGTGTGCATGGCGGTGTTGAGGAAGATCAGCTCGACCCGGCGCGCGCCGTTCGCGAGGACGTCGACCTCGGCCCGGTGGCCGTCGTGCAGGGTGATGACGGACCGCTGCCAGGGGGTGAACCTGCCGAGCCCGAGCATGGTCGCGTACGCCTGCCGGAGGCCCTGGTGGCGCGAGGAGGAGTACGCGGCCCTGTCCGGGGCGGGACGTCCGGCGCCGGGGACCCTGTTGACGCCGTCGGCCTCGCCCGCCGTGAGATAGACGCAGACCAGGGGCGTACCGGCGTCGAGAAGCTGCCGGGTGTCCGGGTTCATGAAGTACAGGTCGTCGTCCGGGTGGGCGAGTATCTGCATGAGCCGGGCACGCCGTGAACTGCTGATCGGGAAGCCCGGGGCGGGGTTCGGTGTGGGGTTGCGGCGCCTGGGGGCCGGTACGGAACAGGCGCTGAGGGCGGCCGTCGCGGTGGCCGCGAGCAGGGTGGTGCGCCGGGGCACACCTCTTCCGGGCAGGGCAGGTCGATCCGTCACGCCGCGTACTCCGTCCGCTTCCGCTTCCCCCGCAGCGGACGCATGGGCGGCCCTGTGCTGCGTACGACCAACTACGCGCAGGTCAGGGTCGGTCGGCCCGGTCCCGCGGGGGGATAGACGGAGATGCGCGCGGCCAGGTTGCCCCGGTCAGGCCCTCGGTGCCCGGACCATGAAGACGTCGACGGGGTCCTCGTCCTCCAGGACGAAGCCGTGGCGCTCGTACAGACGCTTCGCCGCGCTGCCCTGGAGGACGTTCAGCCGGACGGTGGCGCCCTGGGCGTCCGCGCGGGCCAGGAGGACGCCAAGGACGGCGGAGCCGAGTCCCCGGCCCTGGAGGGCGGGGGAGAGGTAGAAGTGCTCCAGCCAGTGGCCGTTCTCCCGCGGGCACAGGGCGACGCAGCCCGCGAAGGCCCCTTCGGACTCGACGACCGAGGTGTGCTCGGGGACGAAGGCGTCCCGCAGCCGTTGCCGTACGCGGTGCTCGTCGTAGCGGCCCAGACGCTCCAGATCGGGGCGCATCACGGCCGCGCGGAGCTCCGCGATCGGCTCGAGGTCCCGCAGGCCGGCGGGGCGCAGCGTCCAGGCAGGGGCCGTGTTCGTGTCCACGGGGAGAGTTTCGCAGGAGGGGTACGGGGGGCAGGTGGCCGCCCCGGGCGTGCCCGCGTTTGACCATCCGACCACGGGGGGTAGGATCCTCCGCCCGATTGGCCAGGCCTACGACCCGTATGGCACACTGGTCAGGTTGCTCGGTTGAGTGTCAATGCTGCGCGCCTCCCGCCGGGAGGACCGGAAGCGAGTCCCACGGTACTCGTCGACCCCATGGGTCGGACGTACGGGAATCTTTCGGGAAGTTCAGCAGGGCGCAGACCAGGCACCCGGTGGGTGTTCTACCCCCGGCCGCGAGGTCTCAGGCCCGCACCCCCTTGGTTGGGATTTCCTTCGGGAGATTTTCGTAGAGGGGATGCGACACGCCCGACCGCGTGGGTCGGAGGTGGAGTTCTTAGAACTCCCGGGTTCCAGAGCGTTATGAGAGACAGGACTACTAGTAGCCATGGCGGGACAGAAGATCCGCATCCGGCTCAAGGCCTACGACCACGAGGTCATCGACTCCTCGGCGAAGAAGATCGTCGAGACGGTGACCCGCACTGGTGCGTCGGTCGCAGGCCCGGTGCCGCTGCCCACTGAGAAGAACGTGTACTGCGTCATCAAGTCGCCGCACAAGTACAAGGACTCTCGCGAGCACTTCGAGATGCGCACGCACAAGCGCCTCATCGACATTCTCGACCCCACGCCGAAGACGGTTGACTCGCTGATGCGCCTCGACCTGCCGGCTGGCGTCGACATCGAGATCAAGCTCTGAGGGGACGGGCCGAGATGAGCAAGAACATCAAGGGCGTCCTGGGCGAGAAGCTCGGCATGACCCAGGTCTGGGACGAGAACAACCGGGTTGTCCCGGTGACCGTCGTCAAGGCCGGTCCGTGCGTCGTGACGCAGGTTCGTACGAACGACAGCGACGGCTACGAGTCGGTCCAGATCGCCTTCGGCGAGATCGACCCGCGCAAGGTGAACAAGCCCCTCAAGGGCCACTTCGCCAAGGCCGACGTGACCCCGCGCCGCCACCTGGTGGAGCTCCGCACCCCTGACTCCAGCGAGTACACGCTGGGCCAGGAGATCACTGCCGAGGTGTTCGAGTCCGGCGTCAAGGTTGACGTCACGGGCAAGAGCAAGGGCAAGGGCTTCGCCGGTGTCATGAAGCGTCACAACTTCAAGGGCCTCGGCGCCGGCCACGGCGTCCAGCGCAAGCACCGTTCCCCCGGTTCGATCGGTGGCTGCGCCACCCCTGGGCGTGTCTTCAAGGGCATGCGCATGGCCGGCCGGATGGGCAACGAGCGCGTCACCACCCAGAACCTGACCATCCACGCGGTTGACGCGGAGAAGGGTCTGCTGCTCATCAAGGGCGCAGTCCCCGGTCCGAACGGCGGCCTCGTCCTGGTCCGTACCGCGGCCAAGGGGGCTTGAGGTAATGAGCACCATTGACATCCTTTCGCCGGCAGGCGACAAGGCCGGTACCGTCGAGCTCCCCGCGGAGATCTTCGACGCGAAGACCAGCGTTCCGCTGATCCACCAGGTCGTTGTCGCACAGCTGGCAGCTGCCCGTCAGGGCACGCACTCGACCAAGCGCCGCGGTGAAGTCCGCGGTGGTGGCCGTAAGCCTTACCGCCAGAAGGGCACCGGCCGCGCCCGCCAGGGTTCGACCCGCGCGCCGCAGTTCGCGGGCGGTGGCGTTGTCCACGGCCCGAAGCCGCGCGACTACTCGCAGCGCACCCCGAAGAAGATGAAGGCCGCCGCCCTGCGCGGTGCCCTCTCCGACCGGGCGCGTCACTCCCGCATCCACGTCATCACCGGCGTGGTCGACGGTGCAGTGTCCACGAAGGCCGCCAAGACGCTGTTCGGCAAGATCTCGGAGCGCAGCAACCTGCTCCTGGTCGTCGACCGCGCCGACGAGGCCGCGTGGCTGTCCGCACGCAACCTGCCCCAGGTGCACATCCTGGAGCCGGGCCAGCTGAACACGTACGACGTGATCGTCTCTGACGACGTGGTCTTCACTCAGGCCGCTTTCGAGTCCTTCGTGTCTGGCCCCCAGACCGCTGAGACCGAAGGGAGCGACGCCTGATGAGCGAGGCGACCGTTACCAGCTCGACCATCACGAGCAAGACCTACTCGGACCCGCGCGACGTTCTCGTCAAGCCGGTTGTCTCCGAGAAGAGCTACGCGCTGCTCGACGAGAACAAGTACACGTTCATCGTCGCGCCGGGCTCCAACAAGACCCAGATCAAGCAGGCCGTGGAAGCGGTCTTCTCGGTCAAGGTCACCGGGGTCAACACGATCAACCGGCAGGGCAAGCGCAAGCGGACCAAGACCGGCTTCGGCAAGCGCGCTGACACCAAGCGCGCCATCGTGACCCTCGCCGAGGGCGACCGTATCGACATCTTCGGCGGCCCGACCTCCTGACGGAGGTCGAGTCGTCCGGAATCGGACGAGGACTGAGAAATGGGTATCCGCAAGTACAAGCCGACGACCCCGGGCCGTCGTGGCTCCAGCGTCGCCGACTTTGTCGAGATCACGCGGTCCACGCCGGAGAAGTCGCTGGTCCGCCCCCTGCACAGCAAGGGCGGCCGTAACAACGCCGGTCGTGTGACCGTTCGCCACCAGGGCGGTGGCCACAAGCGCGCCTACCGAGTGATCGACTTCCGTCGTCACGACAAGGACGGCGTGCCGGCCAAGGTCGCGCACATCGAGTACGACCCGAACCGCACTGCGCGCATCGCGCTGCTGCACTACGCGGACGGCGAGAAGCGTTACATCGTCGCTCCCCGTGGTCTGTCGCAGGGTGACCGCATCGAGAACGGGCCGACCGCAGACATCAAGCCGGGCAACAACCTGGCGCTGCGCAACATCCCGGTCGGTACGACCATCCACGCCATCGAGCTGCGGCCCGGCGGCGGCGCGAAGTTCGCCCGTTCCGCGGGTGCCTCCGTGCAGCTGCTGGCGAAGGAGGGCACGATGGCCCACCTTCGTATGCCTTCCGGAGAGATCCGGCTGGTCGACGCCCGCTGCCGCGCCACCATCGGTGAGGTCGGCAACGCCGAGCAGTCGAACATCAACTGGGGCAAGGCCGGCCGTATGCGCTGGAAGGGCGTACGCCCGACCGTCCGCGGTGTCGCGATGAACCCGGTTGACCACCCGCACGGTGGTGGTGAAGGCAAGACCTCCGGTGGACGTCACCCGGTCTCGCCGTGGGGTCAGAAGGAGGGTCGTACTCGCTCGCCGAAGAAGGCATCGAGCAAGTACATCGTCCGCCGCCGCAAGACGAACAAGAAGCGCTAGGAGCGGGTTTAGATGCCGCGCAGTCTCAAGAAGGGGCCCTTCGTCGACGGCCACCTCATCAAGAAGGTGGACGTACAGAACGAGGCAGGCACCAAGAACGTCATCAAGACCTGGTCCCGTCGCTCGATGATCATCCCGGCCATGCTGGGCCACACCATCGCGGTGCACAACGGCAAGATCCACGTCCCGGTGTTCGTCACCGAGTCGATGGTCGGCCACAAGCTCGGCGAGTTCTCGCCGACTCGCACCTTCCGCGGCCACGTCAAGGACGACCGGAAGTCGAAGCGCCGCTAGCGCGGGGTGGAAACGACTATGACTCACACCGAAGGGACAACCATGGAAGCCAGGGCCCAGGCGCGGTACATCCGCGTCACGCCCATGAAGGCCCGCCGAGTGGTGGACCTCATCCGTGGCATGGATGCCACGGAGGCTCAGGCGGTCCTGCGTTTCGCCCCGCAGGCCGCGAGCGTGCCGGTTGGCAAGGTGCTTGACAGCGCCATCGCCAACGCTGCACACAACTACGACCACCCTGACGCCTCTTCGCTGGTCATCAGCGAGGCGTACGTGGACGAGGGCCCGACCCTGAAGCGGTTCCGTCCGCGTGCTCAGGGCCGTGCCTACCGGATCCGTAAGCGGACCAGCCACATCACCGTGGTCGTCAGCAGCAAGGAAGGAACCCGGTAATGGGCCAGAAGGTTAACCCGCATGGGTTCCGGCTCGGCATTACCACGGACTTCAAGTCCCGTTGGTACGCCGACAAGCTGTACAAGGACTACGTCAAGGAAGACGTCGCCATTCGTCGCATGATGACGAAGGGCATGGAGCGTGCCGGTATCTCGAAGGTTGAGATCGAGCGCACCCGCGACCGCGTCCGCGTTGACATCCACACCGCCCGCCCGGGCATCGTCATCGGTCGCCGTGGCGCCGAGGCCGACCGCATCCGTGGCGAGCTGGAGAAGCTGACCGGCAAGCAGGTCCAGCTGAACATCCTCGAGGTCAAGAACCCCGAGGTCGACGCTCAGCTGGTGGCCCAGGCCGTCGCCGAGCAGCTCTCCTCCCGCGTCTCCTTCCGTCGTGCCATGCGTAAGAGCATGCAGAGCACGATGAAGGCCGGCGCCAAGGGCATCAAGATCCAGTGCGGTGGCCGCCTCGGCGGCGCCGAGATGTCCCGCTCGGAGTTCTACCGCGAGGGCCGCGTGCCCCTGCACACGCTCCGTGCGAACGTCGACTACGGCTTCTTCGAGGCCAAGACGACCTTCGGCCGCATCGGCGTGAAGGTCTGGATCTACAAGGGCGACGTCAAGAACATCGCCGAGGTCCGCGCCGAGAACGCAGCGGCTCGCGCCGGCAACCGTCCGGCTCGTGGCGGCGCTGACCGCCCGGCCGGCCGTGGTGGCCGTGGTGGCGAGCGTGGCGGTCGCGGCCGCAAGCCGCAGCAGTCCGCGCCGGCAGCAGAGGCCCCCAAGGCCGACGCTCCCGCCGCCGCTGCTCCGGCTGAGAGCACCGGAACGGAGGCCTGACCGAAATGCTGATCCCCCGTAGGGTCAAGCACCGCAAGCAGCACCACCCGAAGCGCAGCGGTATGTCCAAGGGTGGCACGCAGGTTGCGTTCGGCGAGTACGGCATCCAGGCGCTGACCCCGGCGTACGTGACGAACCGCCAGATCGAGGCAGCTCGTATCGCGATGACCCGCCACATCAAGCGTGGCGGCAAGGTCTGGATCAACATCTACCCGGACCGCCCCCTGACGAAGAAGCCTGCCGAGACCCGCATGGGTTCCGGTAAGGGTTCTCCCGAGTGGTGGATCGCGAACGTCAAGCCCGGTCGGGTGATGTTCGAGCTGTCCTACCCGAACGAGAAGATTGCTCGTGAGGCGCTCACCCGCGCTGCTCACAAGCTTCCGATGAAGTGCCGGATCGTTCGGCGCGAGGCAGGTGAGTCGTGATGTCGGCCGGTACCAAGGCGTCCGAGCTGCGCGAGCTGGGCAACGAGGAGCTCCTCAACAAGCTCCGCGAGGCCAAGGAAGAGCTGTTCAATCTCCGCTTCCAGGCGGCGACGGGGCAGCTCGAGAACCACGGTCGGCTCAAGTCCGTCCGTAAGGACATCGCCCGGATCTACACCCTGATGCGCGAGCGCGAGCTGGGCATCGAGACGGTGGAGAGCGTCTGATGAGCGAGAAGACTGTGACTGAGACCAACACTGACCGCGGTTTCCGCAAGACCCGTGAGGGTCTGGTCGTCAGCGACAAGATGGACAAGACCGTCGTCGTCGCTGTCGAGGACCGCGTCAAGCACGCGCTGTACGGCAAGGTCATCCGCCGTACGAACAAGCTCAAGGCCCACGACGAGCAGAACGCTGCAGGCGTCGGCGACCGCGTCATCATCATGGAGACGCGTCCGCTGTCCGCTTCGAAGCGCTGGCGCATCGTCGAGATCCTCGAGAAGGCCAAGTAATTCCTGAAGGGCTCCCCCCTCAGGCAAGTTCCGCCAGGCTCGGCGGGGGCTCCTTCACCGGAGCCCCCGCCGGGAACCGGCAGACGATCAGGAGATAGACGTGATCCAGCAGGAGTCGCGACTGCGCGTCGCCGACAACACGGGTGCGAAGGAAATTCTCACCATCCGTGTTCTCGGTGGCTCGGGTCGCCGCTACGCGGGCATCGGTGACGTCATCGTCGCCACCGTCAAGGACGCGATCCCCGGTGGCAACGTGAAGAAGGGTGACGTCGTCAAGGCCGTCATCGTTCGCACCGTCAAGGAGCGTCGTCGTCAGGATGGCTCGTACATCCGCTTCGACGAGAACGCCGCTGTCATTCTCAAGAACGACGGCGACCCCCGCGGCACCCGTATCTTCGGCCCGGTGGGCCGTGAGCTGCGCGAGAAGAAGTTCATGAAGATCATCTCGCTCGCGCCGGAGGTGCTGTAAGCATGAAGATCAAGAAGGGCGACCTGGTTCAGGTCATCACCGGTAAGGACAAGGGCAAGCAGGGCAAGGTCATCGTTGCCTTCCCCGCTCAGGACCGCGTCCTCGTCGAGGGTGTCAACCGGGTCAAGAAGCACACCAAGGCCGGTCAGACGGCTCGCGGCTCGCAGACGGGTGGCATTGTCACCACCGAGGCCCCGATTCACGTCAGCAACGTTCAGCTGGTCGTGGAGAAGGACGGCAACAAGGTCGTCACCCGCGTCGGCTACCGCTTTGACGACGAGGGCAAGAAGATCCGCGTTGCCAAGCGGACCGGTGAGGACATCTGATGACGACCACCACTGCGCCGCGTCTCAAGACGCGCTACCGCGAGGAAATCGCCGGCAAGCTGCGTGAGGAGTTCTCCTACGAGAACGTCATGCAGGTCCCCGGTCTGGTCAAGATCGTGGTCAACATGGGTGTGGGCGACGCCGCCCGCGACTCCAAGCTGATCGACGGTGCCGTCAGGGACCTCACCACG
The DNA here is from genome assembly GCF_042749285.1 of Streptomyces sp. NPDC059499. NCBI lineage: Bacteria > Bacillati > Actinomycetota > Actinomycetes > Kitasatosporales > Streptomycetaceae > Streptomyces > Streptomyces sp. NPDC059499. The sequence continues at coordinate 791,770 of NZ_JBHYTT010000001.1, read as the reverse complement.
ATCACCGGTCAGAAGCCGGCCGTCACCAAGGCCCGCAAGTCGATCGCGCAGTTCAAGCTGCGCGAGGGGCAGCCGATCGGCTGCCACGTCACCCTCCGTGGTGACCGCATGTGGGAGTTCCTGGACCGTACGCTGTCGCTCGCGCTTCCGCGTATCCGTGACTTCCGTGGCCTGTCGCCGAAGCAGTTCGACGGCCGTGGCAACTACACCTTCGGTCTCACGGAGCAGGTCATGTTCCACGAGATCGACCAGGACAAGATCGACCGGGTCCGGGGCATGGACATCACCGTGGTCACCACGGCGACCAACGACGACGAGGGTCGTGCCCTGCTTCGTCACCTCGGCTTCCCGTTCAAGGAGAACTGACCGTGGCGAAGAAGGCTCTGATCGCTAAGGCCGCCCGTAAGCCGAAGTTCGGCGTGCGCGGGTACACCCGCTGCCAGCGCTGCGGCCGGCCCCACTCCGTCTACCGCAAGTTCGGCCTGTGCCGCGTGTGCCTTCGTGAGATGGCTCACCGTGGCGAGCTGCCGGGCGTGACCAAGAGCTCCTGGTAATTCTCCTTCGCCCCTAGGGGCTTGGGAGGACCAGAAAGCTCTCGGTAAGTATCTGGTCGGCAGGAGCCCCGCTCTTCATGCCGTAGGCTTGAAGGGTTGGGCGCCTGCCGCCCTGACCGACTTACTACGCCGTAGGTCCCCGCACCGCACCCGTCCCGCCACTGAGTGGGGAGAGGGATGGCGCATACAGGAAACCCCGGCGAGAGAGGCCGAAGGCCAACTCATGACCATGACTGATCCCATCGCAGACATGCTCACGCGTCTGCGTAACGCGAACTCGGCGTATCACGACGATGTCGCAATGCCGCACAGCAAGATCAAGTCGCACATCGCGGAGATCCTCCAGCAGGAGGGCTTCATCACCGGCTGGAAGGTCGAGGACGCCGAGGTCGGTAAGAGCCTCGTTCTCGAGCTGAAGTTCGGGCCGAACCGCGAGCGTTCGATTGCCGGCATCAAGCGCATTTCGAAGCCGGGTCTGCGTGTATACGCAAAGTCCACCAATCTGCCGAAGGTTCTCGGCGGCCTGGGCGTGGCGATCATCTCCACGTCCCACGGTCTCCTGACCGGCCAGCAGGCCAGCAAGAAGGGCGTAGGTGGGGAAGTCCTCGCCTACGTCTGGTAGTCGGGAACGGAGGAATAGCTCATGTCGCGAATCGGCAAGCTCCCCATCCAGGTTCCCGCCGGTGTGGACGTCACCATCGATGGCCGCACGGTCGCGGTGAAGGGCCCCAAGGGTTCCCTCTCGCACACCGTCGCAGCGCCGATCGAGGTCACCAAGGGTGAGGACGGCGTGCTCAACGTCGTCCGCCCTAACGACGAGCGTCAGAACAAGGCCCTTCACGGCCTGTCCCGCACGCTGGTGGCGAACATGATCACCGGCGTGACCGCGGGATACAGCAAGGCGCTCGAGATCAGCGGTGTCGGTTACCGAGTCCAGGCGAAGGGCTCCAATCTGGAGTTCGCCCTGGGCTACAGCCACCCGATCCTCATCGAGGCTCCGGATGGCATCACCTTCAAGGTCGAGTCGCCCACGAAGTTCAGTGTCGAGGGCATCGACAAGCAGAAGGTCGGCGAGGTCTCCGCGAAGATCCGCAAGCTGCGGAAGCCCGACCCGTACAAGGCCAAGGGCGTCAAGTACGCCGGCGAGGTTATCCGCCGCAAGGTCGGAAAGGCGGGTAAGTAAGCCATGGCATACGGTGTAAAGATCGCCAAGGGTGACGCCTACAAGCGTGCCGCCCTCAAGCGCCGCCACATCCGCGTCCGCAAGCACATCTCCGGTTCGCCGGAGCGGCCGCGCCTGGTTGTGACGCGTTCCAACCGCCACATGGTGGCTCAGGTCATCGACGACGTCGCGGGCCACACGCTCGCCTCGGCATCGACCCTGGACGCCTCCATCCGTGGTGGCGAGGGTGACAAGAGCACCCTGGCCAAGCAGGTCGGGGCCCTGGTCGCCGAGCGCGCCAAGGCCGCAGGCGTCGAGGCCGTCGTGTTTGACCGCGGTGGTAACCAGTACGCCGGGCGGATTGCCGCTCTGGCTGACGCCGCCCGTGAAGCCGGGCTGAAGTTCTAAGCCCCGGTTCCTACGCACAGCGGACGTAACAGAGAGAGGTAATTCCAATGGCTGGACCCCAGCGCCGCGGAAGCGGTGCCGGTGGCGGCGAGCGGCGGGACCGGAAGGGCCGTGACGGTGGCGCCAGCGCCGCCGAGAAGACCGCGTACGTCGAGCGCGTCGTCGCGATCAACCGCGTCGCCAAGGTTGTGAAGGGTGGTCGTCGCTTCAGCTTCACCGCGCTGGTCGTGGTGGGCGATGGTGACGGCACCGTCGGTGTCGGATACGGCAAGGCCAAGGAAGTTCCCGCGGCCATCGCCAAGGGCGTTGAAGAGGCCAAGAAGAGCTTCTTCAAGGTTCCGCGTATCCAGGGCACCATCCCTCACCCGATCCAGGGCGAGAAGGCTGCGGGCGTTGTCCTGCTCAAGCCTGCTTCCCCCGGTACCGGTGTGATCGCGGGTGGCCCGGTGCGCGCCGTTCTGGAGTGCGCCGGCGTTCACGACATCCTGTCGAAGTCGCTCGGTTCTTCGAACCCGATCAACATCGTGCACGCGACCGTGGCGGCCCTCCAGGGCCTGCAGCGTCCCGAGGAGATCGCGGCTCGCCGTGGTCTGCCCCTCGAGGACGTCGCCCCCGCGGCTCTGCTTCGTGCACGTGCGGGAGCGGGTGCGTAATGGCTCGCCTCAAGATCACGCAGACGAAGTCGTACATCGGCAGCAAGCAGAACCACCGCGACACCCTGCGTTCGCTCGGGCTCAAGCGCCTGCACGACGTAGTTGTCAAGGAGGACCGCCCCGAGTTCCGCGGAATGGTTCACACCGTCCGCCACCTCGTGACGGTTGAGGAGGTTGACTGATATGGCGGAGAACAACCCGCTGAAGGCCCACAACCTCCGGCCTGCCCCGGGCGCCAAGACCGCCAAGACCCGTGTGGGTCGTGGTGAGGCGTCCAAGGGTAAGACCGCAGGCCGTGGTACCAAGGGTACGAAGGCTCGTTACCAGGTTCCGGAGCGCTTCGAGGGTGGCCAGATGCCCCTCCACATGCGTCTCCCGAAGCTCAAGGGCTTCAAGAACCCGTTCCGCACGGAGTACCAGGTCGTGAACCTGGACAAGCTCGCGACGCTCTACCCCGAGGGTGGAGAGGTCACGGTGGCCGGTCTGGTCGCCAAGGGCGCTGTGCGCAACAACCACCTCGTCAAGGTCCTCGGACAGGGCGAGATCTCCGTGGCACTGCAGGTTTCGGTTGACGCCGTTTCCGGCTCCGCCAAGGAGAAGATTGCCGCCGCCGGCGGCACCGTCACCGAACTCGTCTGAGACAACACGGACAATTCGGTGGTCTGAACATCCGACCGGGGATGCCTCTCATATGGGGCATCCCCGGTTGGTCGTTCCTAGGGGGGCATGTCCGCCGGTAAGGTGGCGTCCACTGTTGCTGTGGTAAGCCCTGGGCAAGCGCCCGGGGACCATTGACTGTTACCTAATCGTCGATCCTCAAGACCGTCACCTCTACGCATTGCGCGGGGGTCGCAGGAGGCACCGTGCTCACCGCGTTCGCCCGGGCGTTCAAGACGCCCGACCTGCGCAAGAAGCTGCTCTTCACGCTCGGCATCATCGTGCTCTACCGTCTCGGGGCGCACATTCCCGTACCCGGGGTGAGCTACGAGAACGTCCAGATTTGTGTTGACCAGGCAAGTAAGGGCAATAACAGCCTCTTCGGCCTGGTGAACATGTTCAGCGGTGGTGCACTGCTGCAGATCACGATCTTCGCGCTCGGCATCATGCCGTACATCACGGCCAGCATCATTCTTCAGCTGCTGACCGTCGTCATCCCCCGACTGGAAGCCCTCAAGAAGGAGGGGCAGTCGGGCCAGGGAAAGATCACGCAGTACACGCGTTATCTGACCGTGGCGCTGGCGATCCTCCAGGGCACGGGCCTGGTGGCAACCGCCCGCAGCGGGGCGCTGTTCAGCGGCTGCCCCGTCGCCGACCAGATCGTCCCCAACCAGTCGATCTTCACGACCGTCGTCATGGTGGTCACCATGACCGCCGGAACCGCCGCAGTCATGTGGCTCGGTGAGATCATCACCGACCGCGGCATCGGCAACGGCATGTCGATCCTGATGTTCATCTCGATCGCCGCCAGCTTCCCCGGCGCGCTGTGGGCCATCAAGCAGAGCGGCAAGCTCGCCGACGGCTGGATCGAGTTCATCACCGTCATCCTCATCGGCTTCGTCATGGTCGGCCTCGTCGTCTTCGTCGAGCAGGCCCAGCGACGGGTTCCGGTGCAGTACGCGAAGCGCATGATCGGCCGCCGGTCGTACGGCGGTACGTCCACGTACATCCCGTTGAAGGTGAACCAGGCGGGTGTGATTCCCGTCATCTTCGCTTCTTCGCTGCTCTACATCCCGGCTCTGATCGTCCAGTTCTCCAACTCCACTGCGGGCTGGGCTACCTGGATCCAGGACCACTTCGTCAAGGGCGACCACCCGTACTACATCGCGACGTACTTCCTGTTGATCGTGTTCTTCGCCTTCTTCTATGTGGCGATTTCGTTCAACCCCGAGGAAGTCGCCGACAACATGAAGAAGTATGGTGGCTTCATCCCGGGTATCCGGGCTGGTCGCCCGACCGCCGAGTACCTGAGCTACGTGCTCAACAGGATCACTTGGCCGGGCTCGCTGTATCTGGGTCTGATCGCACTCGTGCCGACGATGGCGTTGGCAGGCTTCGGCGGTGCCAACCAGAACTTCCCGTTCGGCGGGACAAGCATCCTGATCATCGTGGGTGTGGGTCTGGAAACCGTGAAGCAGATCGAGAGTCAGCTCCAGCAGCGCAATTACGAAGGGTTCCTCCGCTGATGCGAATCGTCCTCGTCGGGCCGCCCGGTGCCGGCAAGGGAACGCAGGCTGCGTACCTTGCCAAGAACCTGTCGATTCCGCACATCTCCACGGGCGACCTCTTCCGCGCCAACATCAGCCAGGGCACCGACCTTGGCAAGCAGGCCCGCGCCTACATGGACGCGGGACAGCTGGTGCCGGACGAAGTCACCATCGGAATGGCCAAGGACCGCATGTCCCAGCCGGACGCCGTGAACGGCTTCCTGCTCGACGGCTTCCCCCGCAACGTGGGGCAGGCCGAGGCGCTTGACGAGATGCTCAGGAGTGAGAGCGTCAAGCTGGACGCGGTGCTGGACCTGGAGGTCCCCGAGGACGAGGTGGTCAAGCGCATCGCCGGCCGCCGTATCTGCCGGAACGAGAGCGCTCACGTCTTTCACGTGACGTACAACCCGCCGAAGACCAGCGGAGTCTGCGACGAGTGCGGCGGCGAGCTGTACCAGCGCGACGACGACAGCGAAGAGACGGTTCGTACCCGGCTCGAGGTCTACCACACGCAGACCGAGCCGATCATCGACTACTACCGGGCCCAGGGCCTGGTCGTGACGATCTCCGCGCTCGGGAAGGTCACCGATGTGACCGAGCGGGCCATGGAGGCTCTCAAGAGCTCCGACGAGGGCTGACGCCCCCGCGTTTCACCACTGCAGCCGGCCGCGGCGCCTCAGGGCGCCGCGGCCTGTTGTTTGCGCCGTATCGTGGAGTACGGCCCCGACCGTCCCCATCGAACGCAGAGAGGCGCCGAGCAATGGTGCAGATCAAGACCCCCGAGCAGATCGCGAAGATGCGCGAGGCGGGCCTGGTGGTCGCCGCCATTCACGCCGCGACGCGCGAGGCGGCCGTCCCCGGAGCCAGCACGAAGGACCTGGACGAGGTCGCACGCAAGGTGATCGCCGATCACGGAGCGAAGTCGAACTTCCTGGGCTACGGCGGATTCCCCGCGACGATCTGCACCTCGGTCAACGAAGTCGTCGTCCACGGCATCCCGGACGAGAAGACCGTCCTCAAGGACGGCGACATCATCTCGATCGACGCCGGCGCCATCATCGACGGCTGGCACGGGGACGCGGCGTACACGGCCTTCGTGGGTACCGGTCACGCTCCGGAGCTCGTCGAGCTCTCCCGGGTGACCGAGGAGTCCATGTGGGCCGGGATCGCCGCGATGAAGGTGAACAACCGGCTCGTGGACATCTCGAAGGCCATCGAGTCCTACATCCGCCGCCAGCCCCGGCCGGCGACGGGCAAGTACGGGATCATCGAGGACTACGGCGGCCACGGGATCGGCACCGAGATGCACATGGACCCGCACCTGCTGAACTACGTCTCCCGCAAGCGCGGCAAGGGCATCAAGCTGGTTCCGGGCGTCTGCCTGGCGATCGAGCCGATGGTCTCGCTGGGTACGGCGCAGACGAAGGTACTCGCCGACGAGTGGACCGTGCTCACGACGGACGGCAGCCGGTCCTCCCACTGGGAGCACTCGATCGCACTCACGGAGCAGGGGCCGCTGGTCCTGACGGCACCGGACTGCGGACGGGCGAGGCTGGCGCAGTACGGCGTCGAGGTGGCGCCGGACCCGCTGGGCTGATGCCCGGCCGAGCGCGCCGGACCCCCTCGGCTGAGCCGCTCATTACGTGTCCCGGCGCCGGGTCCGCAAGGACTGCGTCGGGAATACGTGTCTAAGGATCAGTCCCAGTGGGCAAACTTGACGGATTCGTCTTTTGGAGTCCGCTGACGTAGACTGACTCGTCGGCTCTCGTGCATCCGTGTGTCCGCATACGGCGGCCGGAGTCGATCAAGGTAGCCGATTCGAAAGGCGAAGCGTGGCCAAGAAGCAAGGTGCCATCGAAATTGAGGGCACCGTGATCGAGTCCCTCCCGAACGCTATGTTCAGGGTGGAGCTCCAGAACGGTCACAAAGTCCTCGCGCACATCAGCGGCAAGATGCGGATGCACTACATCCGTATCCTCCCGGATGACCGGGTCGTTGTGGAGCTGTCTCCGTACGACCTGACGCGTGGCCGGATCGTCTACCGGTACAAGTAGATCTTGCCACCACCGCTGCTACGGCGCGGTGAGGGCACTGACCCGGAGAACCTGACATCCCATGAAGGTCAAGCCGAGCGTCAAGAAGATCTGCGACAAGTGCAAGGTGATCCGCCGTCACGGTCGGGTCATGGTCATCTGCGACAACCTGCGCCACAAGCAGCGCCAGGGCTGACGCACGACCACTTGCATCTCGCAGCTCTTCGCGCGACGCACGTAAACGTACATACGCAGTGCCCGTCCAAGCTTCGGCTGACGACACCTCCGGCGGGGGCCGGGGACTCGGGCGTACCACCTCTAGCAGTACGGATGAGGTCGGCGTTCGGGAGTGGTACTGCGGAAGACCCCCGAAATAACAACTGGAGCCATTGAATGGCACGCGTTTCAGGTGTTGACATCCCGCGCGAAAAGCGCGTGGAGGTTGCCCTCACCTACGTCTTCGGTATCGGGCGCACCCGGTCCAAGGAGATCCTCGCCACCACCGGCGTGAACCCCAACGCCCGCGTTCGTGACCTGGCCGAAGAGGACCTGGTCAAGATCCGCGAGTACGTGGACGCCAACCTCCGCACCGAGGGTGACCTTCGCCGCGAGATCCAGGGCGACATCCGCCGCAAGATCGAGATCGGCTGCTACCAGGGCATCCGTCACCGTCGTGGTCTGCCGGTCCACGGCCAGCGCACCAGCACGAACGCGCGTACCCGCAAGGGCCCGCGTCGCGCAATCGCCGGTAAGAAGAAGCCGGGCAAGAAGTAGTCCTCAGCGGACGCACTGCGGGTGTCCGGACCACCGGACGTTCGCAGCTACCAGCGGTCTTCGCTGTAGGACCGATCACCTCCCCTCTCCATCTGGAGTAAAGACATGCCCCCCAAGGGTCGTCAGGGCGCAGCCAAGAAGGTGCGTCGCAAGGAAAAGAAGAACGTCGCTCATGGGCACGCCCACATCAAGAGCACGTTCAACAACACCATCGTCTCGATCACGGACCCCTCGGGCAACGTGATCTCCTGGGCCTCCGCCGGCCACGTCGGCTTCAAGGGCTCGCGCAAGTCCACCCCCTTCGCCGCGCAGATGGCCGCCGAGTCGGCCGCCCGCCGCGCGCAGGAGCACGGCATGCGCAAGGTTGACGTCTTCGTGAAGGGTCCGGGCTCCGGCCGCGAGACCGCGATCCGTTCCCTGCAGGCCACGGGCCTCGAGGTCGGTTCGATCCAGGACGTCACCCCGACGCCGCACAACGGCTGCCGTCCGCCGAAGCGTCGTCGCGTCTGATGTTCGACGGCCGGTGACGGCCGTCGGTCAGTAGTGCGGGTCCGGGCGGTATGCCTCTTCGGGGGTGTGCCGCCCGTACCCTTGTTACATCTGTCGGGCATCAAATAGTGGGTGCCCACGACTGAAGGATTCCTTCATGCTTATCGCTCAGCGTCCGTCGCTGACCGAAGAGGTCGTCGACGAGTTCCGCTCCCGGTTCGTGATCGAGCCGCTGGAGCCGGGCTTCGGTTACACCCTCGGCAACTCCCTGCGTCGTACCCTCCTCTCCTCGATCCCCGGTGCCGCTGTCACCAGCATCCGGATCGACGGTGTCCTGCACGAGTTCACCACCGTGCCGGGCGTCAAGGAGGACGTGACCGACCTCATCCTCAACATCAAGCAGCTGGTCGTCTCATCGGAGCACGACGAGCCGGTCGTGATGTACCTGCGCAAGCAGGGTCCCGGCCTGGTCACCGCTGCTGACATCGCCCCGCCGGCCGGTGTCGAGGTCCACAACCCGGATCTCGTCCTGGCCACGCTGAACGGCAAGGGCAAGCTGGAGATGGAGCTGACCGTCGAGCGCGGTCGCGGCTACGTCTCCGCCGTCCAGAACAAGCAGGTGGGCCAGGAGATCGGCCGGATTCCGGTCGACTCCATCTACTCGCCGGTGCTCAAGGTCACGTACAAGGTCGAGGCGACCCGTGTCGAGCAGCGCACCGACTTCGACAAGCTGATCGTCGACGTCGAGACCAAGCAGGCCATGCGTCCCCGTGACGCCATGGCGTCGGCCGGTAAGACCCTGGTCGAGCTGTTCGGTCTGGCGCGCGAGCTCAACATCGACGCCGAGGGCATCGACATGGGCCCGTCCCCGACGGACGCCGCGCTCGCCGCCGATCTGGCGCTGCCGATCGAGGAGCTCGAGCTCACGGTCCGTTCGTACAACTGCCTCAAGCGCGAGGGCATCCACTCCGTGGGCGAGCTCGTGGCCCGCTCCGAGGCCGACCTGCTCGACATCCGCAACTTCGGTGCGAAGTCGATCGACGAGGTCAAGGCGAAGCTGGCCGGCATGGGCCTGGCGCTCAAGGACAGCCCGCCCGGATTCGACCCGACGGCCGCCGCCGACGCCTTCGGCGCCGACGACGACGCGGACGCCGGTTTCGTGGAGACCGAGCAGTACTGATCCGCCTCCGGCGGGGGCGCCCGGTTCTGAGGGTGCCCCGCGCCGGGGTTGAGGCTTCGTCCTCACACGCCGGACGGGCTTGAACGAGACCCGCTCGGCTTGAACCAGAACTTCCGCGGGGCAGCCGCCTCGCGGGAACTGACACCGGTACCTGATACGGCCGGTGCAGCACACAAGGAGAAAAACCATGCCTCAGCCCGCCAAGGGTGCCCGTCTGGGCGGCAGCGCTGCGCACGAGAAGCTTCTTCTCATCAACCTCGCGAAGTCGCTGTTCGAGCACGGCCGCATCACCACGACCGAGGCCAAGGCCCGCCGCCTGCGTCCGGTCGCCGAGCGTTTCATCACCAAGGCGAAGAAGGGCGACATCCACAACCGTCGCCTGGTGCTGCAGTCGATCACGGACAAGGGCATCGTGCACACGCTCTTCACCGAGATCGCCCCGCGGTACGAGAACCGCCCCGGTGGTTACACCCGCATCACCAAGATCGGCAACCGTCGTGGCGACAACGCCCCGATGGCTGTCATCGAGCTCGTCGAGGCCCTGACCGTGGCGCAGGCCGCCACCGGTGAGGCCGAGGCTGCGACGAAGCGTGCGGTCAAGGAAGACGCCCTCAAGAAGGACGAGGCTCCGGCCGAGACCGTCGAGGACGCCAAGCCGGCCGACGCCGCTGCTGAGGAGTCCAAGGACGCCTGAGCGTCCTGAGACCCCGGGACGGGTCCGCATCACCCTTCGGGGCGGTGCGGGCCCGTTCTGTTTTGAGAGGATGCGCTGGTGAGTGATGAGGCAGAGCCCGGATTCGTACGGGTACGGCTGGACCTTTCGTACGACGGCAAGGACTTTTCCGGTTGGGCGAAGCAGACCAGCAGGCGCACGGTGCAGGGCGAGATCGAGGACGCGCTGCGGACCGTGACACGGTCCTCGGTGACGTACGACCTGACCGTCGCCGGGCGCACCGACGCGGGGGTGCACGCGCGCGGCCAGGTGGCGCACGTGGATCTGCCGGCCGAGGTGTGGGCCGAGCACGAGGAGAAGCTGCTGCGGCGGATGGCCGGGCGGCTGCCGCTGGACGTCCGGATCTGGCGGGCGGCCGAGGCGCCCGCCGGGTTCAACGCGCGCTTCTCCGCGCTGTGGCGGCGCTACGTCTACCGGGTCGCGGACCGGCCGGGCGGGGTGGACCCGCTGACTCGGGGTCATGTGCTGTGGCACGACCGGCCGTTGGACGTCGACGCGATGAACGAGGCGGCCGCCCTGATGGTCGGTGAGCACGACTTCGCGGCGTACTGCAAGAAGCGCGAGGGCGCCACGACCATCCGGACGCTGCAGAAGCTGTCCTGGGTGCGGGACGCGGAGTCCGGGGTCCTCGGCGCGACGGTGCAGGCCGACGCCTTCTGCCACAACATGGTGCGGGCCCTGATCGGCGCGGCACTGTTCGTGGGGGACGGGCGCCGTCCGGCCGCGTGGCCGGCGGAGGTGCTGGCGGCGAAGGTGCGCGATCCCGCGGTGCACGTGGTGCGGCCGCACGGGCTGACGCTGGAGGAAGTGGCCTATCCCGCCGACGCGTTGCTGGCGGCCAGGGCCGAAGAGGCCCGGAACGTCAGGACGTTGCCGGGGGCGGGCTGCTGCTGATCCGGCGGCGGCGCAGGGCCCGTACCAGCTTGGCCGCGAAGTACACGGCGACGAAGCTGGACATGGTGGAGCGGAACCAGCCGATGTCGGGGGTCCACCAGGCGTAGACCGCCGCCGCGGTGAACAGCAGCAGGCCCAGGACGCGCAGGACCCACCAGAGGGGCGGGTGGGGCTCGGCCGGGGCCGGGGTCTCGGGGTGGACGCCGTCCTTCGTGGACATCGTGTCCCGCATGCCCGCGAGGAAGCCGCGCCGGGCAAGGACGCGGGCACCCGGGAGGGCGGCGAGTATCTCCTGCTCGCCGCCGTAGCCCGCGGGCAGGGGCGGGAGGCCGAGAGCCGCGACGAGGCCGCTCTGGTGGCGGGCGGGGTCGCCGGTGGCGCGCAGGAGGTGGATCAGCGGGCGGGGGTCGGACAGCCCGTAGACCCGGGCCAGCGCCGTGGCCGTCTCGGTCACCTCGGCGTGGTCGGCGGCCGGGGCCGCCGTCTCCCAGGAGTGGGCAGCCACCTTCTTGCCCCGGTGCAGGAGTGTGAAGCTGCTGCGCTCCGGGGTGCGGTGCAGCACCAGGGCGGGCCAGTCCTCGCCGGTCGTGAAGTTGTCCGCCGCGGAGGTGAGGGGGTCCTCGGGGAGCAGGGCCGCGCGCTTGCCGCGTACGGGGTCCGGGACGATCTCGACGTACGTGTGGCCGCTGCCCGCCGGGGCGGTCCGCAGGCTGTGGCCGCAGATCAGCGCGGCCTGGGCGACCTCGGTGGGCCCGGTGGCGGCGATGGCGAGCGACCGGGGCGCCAGCTCCCTCTCCCAGTCGGGGGTTTCGGAGGCCGGGGGCTTCGGCGGGGAGCGGAAGAAGGGGACCTTCATCGCCAGCTCGACCCGGGTGTCGGAGCGGGCCTCGAGGAACTCGGCACGTGGGTCGCCGAAGTAGGTCCAGGGGTAGGTGGTGGCGTGCACCCCGATGGAGCGGAAGACGGTGAGGGCTTCCTCGAAGCGGTTCATCGACCACAGGATCATGGCCAGGTGGTTGCGGAAGCCGGCCGCTTCCCGGTCCCCGGGGGCGTAGCTGTCCGACAGGGCCTGCGCGCGGGTCACGGCCGCCTCGGCGCGGGGCGTGAACGGGTCGGGCTCGCTCACCTCGTCGTCGGAGATGAGGTACTCCACGACCGCCTGGAGAGGCAGGGCATGGAGCTTGGAGCCGGGCGGTGCCTGCTCCGCCGACCGCTCGGCGAAGTCGAACATCTCCTCGTGCGAGCCGTACCACTTGTCGCAGAGGTACTGGAGCGCCTGTATGTGGCAGCCCTCGTGGTGCGGGTCGCAGTCGGCCGCTTCGGCGAGGTAGGAGTCGAAGACCTCGCGCGGGGCCTGGATGCCGCGGGCCTGGGTGAGGGCGATGCGCCACGGGACGGGGTCGCCGGGATTGAGTTCGGCGGCCTCGGAAATGACCGGGACGGCGTCCCGCAGGACGGCGTGGAACGCCTGGAACTGGTCGTGCTCGATGTGCTTGGCGCGTGCGCCGGTCCGTATCTGCCAGGCCTGGTAGACGTACTGGTCCGCCTTGACCAGTACGGCGTCGGGGTCGTGCGGCGACTCATCGAGCCAGCTGTCCAGCCAGCCGGGGTGGTGCAGCGAGGCCCGTGCCAGCCGGGAGACACAGGCGTCCCTGCGTTCCCACTGGGCGTGCTCGCGCGTGGCGGCGAGCAGTTCGGCGGCCGGCCCGTGGTCACCGGCCGCGGCGGCGGCCAGCGCGTCCCGCAGCGAGGGGTCCGGCGCGTCGAGGACGACAGCCTCGTCCGGCGGCAGGTCGGCGCCTATCGCGTCGCTGTGGCGCAGGACGCGCGGGATGGTGAACAGGGCGGTCAGACGCACGGCGGCGGGTCCTCGGGGGGAGGGGAGGGACGGGACTGGTGTGCGTGGGGGGAGAGGTGGCGCGGTGTCAGGCGGTGGGGAGCCCGGCCGCTGCCGATGCCTGGACCTCACCGCGGTGGCGGATCTGACGGAATGTGAACTCCGTCAGGTCGTCGCCCACCGCGTACACGTCCTTGTCCGCGGTCGTGACGTTCTTGCCGTTGGTGTAGCCGCTGACGGTGAAGTAGGCGTAGCGGCCGTAGGAGTTGGCGGTGCGGCGGCAGACGGCACCGGCGCGGCAGAACGTGGGGACGCCCGCGCCGTTCAGGGACGCGATGCCGCCGGACGCCTGCTGGGCCGCCTTCTTGGCCTCGGCCTCGGTGCCGAACACGGCGAGGCCGACGGTGACCGCGACGCCGCCGCTGCTGTACGTGGCGCGGATGACCTGGTCGCAGCCGTTCGACGTGAGGATCGAGCCGAGAGCGCCCTGGGTGGTCGCGGCGCAGCTGTTCGTACGGTTCGTCGCGCCCTTGGCGTGGACGCGGTCGCCCATGGTGACCTTCTTGCCGGGGAAGAAGGCGTCGACGGTGATCGGCGCCTTGTCCTTCCGGGCGTCGGATATGTAGTCCTTCGGGTCCGGCGGGGGCGGCGGTGCCACCGAGGAGAAGGAGGGCTGCGGCTGCGAGGTGTCCGAGGGCAGGTCGGCGGGAGCCGGCAGGTCGCTCGCGTTCTTGTCCGATCCGGGGCTGCCGGTGTCGTTCGCCGTGACGACGGCCGTGGCCACGATCGCGGCGACTGCGGCGGTCGCCAGTGCGCCGCCCCCGATCAGCAGCCACTTCCTGCGGCGGCTGCGTGCCGCGGACTCATCGGCCAGTGCCGCCCAGTCCGGAGTCCTGCTGTCTCCCGGCCCCCAGGAGGGCCCCCCTTGCCCAAAGCTCATGCCGCGAATCCTAGAGCCTGTGTAATCCGGTTGGGCCAGGGGTTCGCCGCCCGTGACAATGCTGTGCATGGGACATCTTGAAGCGGGCCACCTGGAGTACTACCTACCGGACGGGCGGGTGCTGCTCGGCGATGCCTCGTTCCGGGTGGCCGACGGGGCGGTCGTCGCCCTCGTCGGAGCGAACGGGGCGGGCAAGACGACGCTCCTGAGGCTGCTCGCCGGGGAGATCCAGCCGCACGGCGGCTCGGTGTCGGTGAGCGGCGGACTGGGCGTGATGAGCCAGTTCGTGGGCTCCGTGCGGGACGGGCGGACCGTGCGTGACCTGCTGGTGTCCGTGGCACAGCCGCGCATCAAGGAGGCGGCGAAGGCCGTCGACGTGGCGGAGGAGCGGATCCTCACCGTGGACGACGAGGCCGCGCAGATGGCGTACGCGCAGGCCCTCAGCGACTGGGCCGAGGTCCGCGGATACGAGGCCGAGACCCTCTGGGACATCTGCACGACGGCCGCGCTCGGGATCCCGTACGAGAAGGCGCAGTGGCGCGAGGTGCGCACACTCAGCGGGGGCGAGCAGAAGCGGCTGGTCCTGGAGGCGCTGCTGAGGGGCCCGGACGAGGTGCTGCTCCTGGACGAGCCGGACAACTATCTCGACGTCCCCGGAAAGCGGTGGCTGGAGGAGAAGCTCAAGGAGACCCGCAAGACGGTGCTCTTCGTCTCCCACGACCGGGAGCTGCTGTCACGGGCCGCCGAGAAGATCGTGAGCGTGGAGCCCGGCGCGGCCGGCTCGGACGTCTGGGTGCACGGTGCCGGATTCGCCACGTACCACCAGGCCCGCAAGGAGCGGTTCGCACGCTTCGAGGAGCTCCTGCGGCGCTGGGAGGAGGAGCACGCCCGGCTGAAGGCGCTCGTCCTGCGGATGCGGCAGCAGGCGGCGAACAGTCCCGACATGGCGAACCGCTATCACGCGATGCAGACCCGCTTCAAGAAGTTCGAGGACGCGGGCCCGCCGCCGGAGCCGCCGCGCGAGCAGGACATCAAGATGCGGCTGCGCGGCGGTCGGACCGGGGTGCGGGCGGTGACCTGCAAGAACCTGGAGCTGACCGGTCTGATGAAGCCGTTCGACCTGGAGATCTACTACGGGGAGCGGGTCGCCGTCCTCGGCTCCAACGGGTCGGGGAAGTCGCACTTCCTGCGGCTGCTGGCGGGGGAGCCGGTGGCGCACACCGGGGACTGGAAGCTCGGGGCGCGGGTCATGCCCGGCCACTTCGCCCAGACGCACGCCCATCCCGAGCTGCTGGGCAAGACACTCGTCGAGATCCTGTGGACGGAGCACGCCAAGGACCGGGGCGGAGCCATGTCCGTACTGCGGCGGTACGAGATGGAGCGGCAGGGGGACCAGGCCTTCGAGAGGCTGTCCGGCGGGCAGCAGGCGCGCTTCCAGATCCTGCTGCTGGAGCTGGCCGGCACCACCGCGCTCCTGCTGGACGAGCCGACGGACAACCTGGACCTGGAGTCGGCGGAGGCCCTGCAGGACGGGCTGGAGATGTACGACGGCACCGTGATGGCCGTCACGCACGACCGCTGGTTCGCGAGGTCCTTCGACCGGTACCTGGTCTTCGGCTCGGACGGGGTCGTACGGGAGTCCACGGAGCCGGTCTGGGACGAGCGCAGGGTGGAACGCGCACGCTGAGGGATACCCCGGGCGGGGTCGTTTTGACCCGTCCGGGGCGGTGCGGGTAGTGTCGAGGACTGTTATGCGTATTGGCTTCGTCGTTCTCACGCGAAGGGCCCTTACGTAGGTTCCCTGGAGCAGTTACCAGTGGCTCGCATACGGGCAGCGTCCCCGGCATTGTGAGCCCCAGCTGCATATCGCTTCAGGGGTGCCGTGTGTCTGGACCCCATCCACTGAAGAAGCGAAGGCTACGAAGTGCGTACGTACAGCCCCAAGCCCGGCGATGTCACTCGCCAGTGGCACATCATCGACGCCGAGGACATCGTCCTGGGCCGTCTGGCCACCACGGCTGCGAACCTCCTCCGAGGCAAGCACAAGGCGATCTACGCCCCCCACATGGACATGGGCGACTTCGTCATCATCATCAACGCCGAGAAGGTTCACCTCTCCGGCAACAAGAAGACCCAGAAGATGGCGTACCGCCACTCCGGTTTCCCGGGCGGTCTCCGCTCCGTGCGCTACGACGAGCTGCTCTCCAAGAACCCGGAGAAGGCTGTCGAGAAGGCCATCAAGGGCATGATCCCCAAGAACACCCTGGGTCGTCAGATGATCTCGAAGCTGAAGGTCTACGCGGGTGACCAGCACCCGCACGCTGCGCAGCAGCCGGTCCCGTTCGAGATCACCCAGGTCGCGCAGTAGTTCCGGCCTCCCCCCTAAGACGTAAAGAAAGATCTGAGGAGAATCGTGGCCGAGACCACTGTTGAGACGCCCGTCGAGGGCACCGAGGGCGAAGAGACCTTCGCCGAGGTGACCACCTTCGAGTCGGAGGTCCCCGTCGAGGGTGAGTACACCTCCGAGTCGCTCGCGGGCCGCTTCGGCGACCCGCAGCCCGCCGCCGGCCTTGGCCGTCGCAAGAACGCCATCGCCCGTGTCCGGATCGTTCCGGGTACCGGCAAGTGGAAGATCAACGGTCGCACCCTTGAGGACTACTTCCCCAACAAGGTGCACCAGCAGGAAGTCAACGAGCCCTTCAAGGTGCTCGAGCTCGACGGCCGCTACGACGTCATCGCCCGCATCTCGGGTGGCGGCGTCTCCGGTCAGGCCGGCGCCCTGCGCCTCGGCGTGGCCCGCTCGCTGAACGAGGCGGACGTGGACAACAACCGCGCCACGCTGAAGAAGGCCGGCTTCCTCTGCCGTGACGACCGTGCGGTCGAGCGCAAGAAGGCCGGTCTCAAGAAGGCCCGCAAGGCCCCGCAGTACAGCAAGCGCTAAATCGCCTGCTCGTCTGCTTTACACGTTCGCCCCGGCGGCACACCTCGTGCTGCTGGGGCGTTCGTTTATCGGCGCCCGCGGGCGTATAACGGCTTAAGACGTTTATAGGGCCGGGCGGCCTCGATCGCGCCTCACTTTGCTGCGCATTGCTGTGCTGTGCCCTGTTTTGAGTACTTTGGTTTTGTGGTTTCGGAGCACCTTCGGAGGACACCAGTGGGACGACTCTTCGGCACGGACGGCGTGCGCGGTGTCGCCAATGCGGACCTGACGGCCGAGCTCGCGCTCGGGCTCTCGGTCGCTGCGGCGCACGTACTGGCCGAGGCAGGCACCTTCGAGGGACACCGGCCGACAGCCGTGGTGGGCCGTGACCCCCGCGCCTCCGGAGAGTTCCTGGAGGCCGCCGTCGTGGCGGGCCTGGCCAGCGCGGGCGTGGACGTCCTGAGGGTCGGCGTGCTGCCGACCCCCGCCGTGGCGTATCTCACCGGCGCGCTCGGCGCCGACATCGGCGTGATGCTCTCCGCGAGCCACAACGCCATGCCGGACAACGGCATCAAGTTCTTCGCACGCGGCGGCCACAAGCTGGCCGACGAGCTGGAGGACCGCATCGAGACGGTCTACGAGCAGCACCGCACCGGCGAGCCCTGGGCGCGTCCGACGGGTGCCGGAGTGGGCCGGGTCACCGACTACACCGAGGGCTTCGACCGGTACGTCGCGCACCTCATCGCGGTCCTGCCGAACAGGCTCGACGGGCTGAAGGTCGTCCTGGACGAGGCACACGGCGCCGCCGCCCGCGTCTCGCCCGAGGCCTTCGCCCGCGCAGGGGCCGAGGTCGTCACCATCGGTGCCGAGCCGGACGGCCTGAACATCAACGACGGCTGCGGCTCCACCCACCTGGGTCTGCTGCGCGCCGCTGTCGTCGAGCACGGCGCCGACCTCGGTATCGCGCACGACGGCGACGCCGACCGCTGCCTGGCCGTGGACGCCATGGGCGAGGAGATCGACGGCGACCAGATCCTGGCCGTGCTCGCCCTCGCCATGCGCGAGGCCGGACAGCTGCGCAAGGACACCGTCGTCGGCACGGTCATGTCGAACCTCGGCTTCAAGATGGCGATGGAGCGCGAGGGCATCGAACTCGTCCAGACCGCCGTCGGCGACCGCTACGTCCTGGAGTCGATGAAGGCCGAAGGCTTCGCGCTGGGCGGCGAGCAGTCCGGCCACGTCATCGTCCTGGACCACGCCACGACGGGTGACGGCACGCTGACCGGCCTGATGCTCGCGGCACGGATCGTCGCCACCGGCCGTACGCTCGCGGACCTTGCCGGTGTGATGCAGCGCCTCCCGCAGGTGCTCGTCAACGTGCCGGACGTCGACAAGTCCCGCGTCGACACCTCGCCCGAGCTGGCCGCCGCGGTCGCCGAGGCCGAGCGTGAGCTCGGCGACACAGGGCGTGTACTCCTGCGCAAGTCGGGCACGGAGCCGCTGGTACGGGTCATGGTCGAGGCCGCCGACATCGAGCAGGCGCGCGCCGTGGCCGGGCAGCTGGCCGACGTGGTGAAGTCCGCCCTCGGCTGACGGACTACCCGACTGTGGAAGGGCTCGGCCGCGTGGTCGGGCCCTTCCGGCGTTGGGCGGCCCACAGCGCCTTCTGGAGCAGCAGCGTCAGTGTTCCCGCGACCACGATGCCGCCCAGGTTGGCGAGGAGCTGCGCCGTGGAGCCCCAGGTCTGCTGGAGGTCCTGGTAGCTGAAGGCGACCGCGGCGTTGGCGGCGGCCGGCACGGTGGTCACCGAGATCGCCACGCCGATCAGTGCCCCTGACTTCGCCGAGGTCAGCGAGAGCGTTCCGGCGACGCCCGCCAGGAGCGCCACCACGAACGACATCCAGTCCGGATGCCAGATGAATCCCGTGTTGGGCCGGTCCGCCGTGACCATGCCCTCGTCGAACAGCCCGAAGGCGTCCAGCAGCCAGGCGAACCCGGCCGTCACCACCATCGCCACCGCGAACCCGCCGATCAGTGCCCACAGCGACCGCCCGACCAGCCGCGGCGCGCGCTGCACGAGCGCGGTCGAGATCCCGGCCAGCGGGCCGAACTCCGGGCCCACCGCCATCGCGCCCACGATCAGGATCGCGTTGTCGAGCATCACCCCGCAGGCGGCCAGCATCGTGGCCACGGCGAGGAACGCCACATACGTGACGCTGAACGTGGACTCCTCGTGGGTGACTTCCGTCAGTTCCTCCCACAGCACCGCGTCCGCGCCCTCGCCGGGCGCGTCCTTCTCCGCCTTGTCGGCGTGCGCGGACAGGGTGAGGTCCATGTTCTCGACGGTGATCGAACCGGACTTGTCGATACCGAGTTCCCGCAGTGCGCCGATCAGTTCGTCGCCCGCCTCGCGCGCCACGTCGCACAGGACCACATCGCCCGCCGGGCTGCGTGCCGCGCCGCTGAGCACCGCGAGATGTGCGGTGCCCACCGTGTGCTCCAGCAGCTCCAGCACCTCCTCGGTGCGGTCGGCGGGCACGATGAGGCGCAGATGCAGCACGGCGCACCCTTCCGGAGTCAGAGTTTGCGCAACGACAGACGCTGGACCTTGTGGTCCGGCCCCTTGCGCAGCACCAGAGTGGCACGGCCCCGTGTCGGTGCCACGTTCTCCAGGAGATTGGGCTTGTTGATGGTCCGCCACATGGTGCGCGCGTAGTCCAGTGCCTCCTCCTCGGAGACCTGGGTGTACTTGCGGAAGTACGAGAACGGGTTCTGGAACGCCGTCTCGCGCAGTCGGCGGAAGCGGTGGAGGTACCAGTTCTCGATGTCCTCGGGGCGCGCGTCCACGTACACGCTGAAGTCGAAGTAGTCGGCGAGGCCGACCCGGGTCCTGCCGTCCTTGCCGGGCAGTGCGGGCTGCAGCACGTTCAGCCCTTCGACGATCAGGATGTCGGGACGGCGTACGGTCAGCCGCTCGCCCGGCACGATGTCGTAGATCAGGTGCGAGTAGACGGGCGCCGTCACCTCGTCCTTGCCGGCCTTGATGTCGGCGACGAACCGGGTCAGGGCCCGCCGGTCGTAGGACTCCGGGAACCCCTTGCGCGACATCAGCCCGCGCGCCTCGAGCTCCTTCATCGGCAGGAGGAACCCGTCCGTGGTCACCAGCTCTACCCGGGGATGCTCCGGCCAGCGCGCCAGCAGTGCCTGCAGGATGCGGGCGCTGGTGGACTTGCCGACGGCGACACTGCCCGCGACCCCTATGACGAACGGTGTGCCGCGCTGCTCGCCGTGGCCGTTGCCCGCGTCCCCGAGGAAGGTGTTCAGCGCGCCACGCAGACCGGAGGTGGCCTGGACGTACAGGTTCAGGAGCCGGGAGAGGGGCAGGTAGACGTCCCGCACCTCGTCGAGGTCGATGACATCGCCGAGCCCGCGCAGCTTCTCGACCTCGTCGGCGGAGAGCGGCAGCGGGGTCTTGTCGCGCAGAGCGCTCCACTCCGCCCGGGTCAGGTCGACGTAGGGCGTCGGCGCGTGCTCGGTGCGACGGGAGCTCCGTGCGGGCGAAGTGATCACGTACTCATTGTTGCGGGAGTTTTAACGGAGTGGAGGGTGGGCTCGGTCACGTGGGGGAGCCGGCGGCCCCTGTCAGTTCCTGACTATTCCGGCGTTGCGGGCTGCGGTCAGCCAGTGCGGGAACTCCTGAAGCAGCTGGTCGTACAGGTCCACGTCTCCCATGTCCCTCGGCGACGGCCCGGCGGCGAAGAACCCGGCGTTGTCGATGACGCGCCTGCCCGGCACGGGCAAATCGTCGAGCTTGCGGAGAAAACGGAAGTCGTCGTGGCCGAAACCGATGAACTGCCAGAAGATCGGCAGTCTCGCCGCTGTGCACAGGACGTGTTCGGCCGCGGTCCTGGAGGAGGGGGAGCCGTCGGTCTGGAAGACGACGAGTGCCGGGGCGGTGGCGCCGGACGATTCGTAGTGGTCGATGACGGCCTGCATGGCCACGTGGTAGTTGGTGCGCCCCATGTGCCCCATGGATTCGTGCAGGGGGTTGATGCGGTCCTGGTAGGCGTCGAGGCTGATGTCGGCGGTTCCGTCGATGCCGGTGGAGAAGAAGATGACGGGCACCACGCCGTCGTCGTCGAGGTGGGCGGCCAGGGCGAGGGTCTGTTCGGCGAGGTGCTGAACCGAGCCGTCGCGGTAGTAGGGGCGCATGCTTCCGGAGCGGTCCAGTACGAGATAGACGGCGGCGCGTTCCCCGCTGATCCGGCGTTTCGCCAGCGAGACCGCGGCGGTCTTGTAGAGGCTGACGAGGCCGGGAGCGCTGTCTGTGATCTGCTCCAGTCCGACGGCGGCTGCGGGCGCTTTGGGTTGCTTGCGGTAGTCGATGCTCATGCGGCGTGATTGTTCGCGCGTCCGGCTCGGGGCGCGTGGTTTTCGTCGAAATTGCTCAGCCAATTCTTTGTACGTGCCCCATGCTCACCCGGAGGCGCCGGATGTCCGTAGTCGACGATGACGCGCTGGAGCGCACCATGGCCCTGTCCAGGGCCAGGATCAAGAAGGAGGCCGTGAATCCGGCCCTCCGGTACTACGCGGACCAGCAGGACTGCGCATCTCGGATCATCGCCTTCGGCCGTGGGCGCCGGGACTTTCAGGCCACCGACACGGGGTGTCAGGAGGCGCGGCCCACCGCTACTGTCCTCCGCCACCTCGCGGCCTTATGGTGCCGATATGTGCGGAATCGTGGGTTACGTCGGTGGGCAGTCGGCGCAGGACGTCGTCGTCGCGGGGCTGAAGCGGCTGGAGTACCGGGGGTACGACTCCGCCGGGGTCGCCGTCCTCTCGGACGGTGGTCTGGCCGGGGCGAAGAAGGCCGGGAAGCTCCTCAACCTGGAGAAGGAGCTCAAGGAGAGGCCACTGCCCGCCGGGAACACCGGTATCGGGCACACCCGTTGGGCCACGCACGGCGGGCCGACCGATGTCAACGCCCACCCGCATCTCGACAACGCGGGGCGCGTCGCCGTCGTGCACAACGGGATCATCGAGAACTTCGCCGCCCTGCGCGAGGAACTGACCGGGCGTGGTCACGAGCTGGCCTCCGAGACCGACACCGAGGTCGTCGCCCACCTGCTCGCGGAGGCGTACTCCTCGGCCGGTGAGCTCGCCGAGGCGATGCGCCAGGTCTGCCGGCAGCTGGAGGGCGCGTTCACCCTGGTCGCGGTGCACGCGGACGAACCGGATGTGGTCGTCGGGGCGCGGCGGAACTCGCCCCTGGTGGTCGGGGCGGGGGACGGGGAGATGTTCCTGGCCTCCGATGTGGCCGCCTTCATCGCCCACACCCGGTCCGCGATCGAGCTGGGCCAGGACCAGGTGGTGGAGCTGCGCAGGGACGGGGCGACCGTCACGGGGTTCGACGGCTTCCCCGCCCAGTCGCGTGAGTACCACGTGGACTGGGACGCCTCCGCCGCCGAGAAGGGCGGCTACGCCTCCTTCATGCTCAAGGAGATCGCGGACCAGCCGAAGGCGGTCGCCGACACGCTCCTGGGCCGGATCGACGCCTCGGGTGCGCTGCGCCTCGACGAGGTACGGATCCCGCCGAGCGAGCTCAGGGAGGTCGACAAGGTCTTCATCGTCGCCTGCGGGACCGCGTTCCACGCCGGGATGATCGCCAAGTACGCCATCGAGCACGTCACCCGGCTGCCCTGCGAGACGGAGCTGGCCAGCGAGTTCCGCTACCGCGACCCGATCCTGGACCGGAACACCCTCGTCATCGCGATCTCCCAGTCCGGCGAGACGATGGACACGCTCATGGCTCTGCGGCACGCCCGTGAGCAGGGGGCGAAGGTCCTCGCCATCTGCAACACGAACGGGTCGACGATCCCGAGGGAGTCGGACGCCGTCCTCTACACCCACGCCGGTCCGGAGGTGGCCGTCGCCTCCACCAAGGCGTTCCTGACGCAGCTCGTGGCCTGCTATCTCGTCGCGCTGTACCTCGGCCAGATCCGCGGCACCAAGTGGGGCGACGAGATCCGCACCGTGGTGCGTCAGCTCTCCGGGATCCCCCGGCAGGTGGAGGAGCTCCTCGGGACGATGGAGCCGGTGTGCGCGCTCGCCCGCTCGCTCGCGCACCGCGACACGGTGCTCTTCGTGGGCCGGCACGTCGGCTACCCGGTGGCCCTGGAAGGCGCGTTGAAGCTCAAGGAACTCGCGTACATGCACGCCGAGGGCTTCGCGGCCGGAGAGCTCAAGCACGGGCCGATCGCGCTCATCGACGAGGGGCTGCCCGTCGTCGTCATCGTGCCGTCCCCGCGCGGCCGTTCGGTGCTGCACGACAAGATCGTGTCGAACATCCAGGAGATCAGGGCCCGCGGCGCGCGTACCGTCGTCATCGCCGAGGAGGGCGACGAGGCGGTCGTCCCGTATGCGGACCACCTCATCTGGATCCCCGCTACGCCTACGCTGCTTCAGCCGCTGGTCGCCACCGTGCCGTTGCAGGTCTTCGCCTGCGAGCTGGCGACGGCCCGCGGCAACGAGGTGGACCAGCCGCGCAACCTGGCGAAGTCCGTGACAGTCGAGTGAGTGAGTGAGCGCGTGATCATTGGGGTCGGGATCGATGTGGCGGAGATCGAACGCTTCGGGGCGGCGCTGCAACGCACACCGCAGATGGCGGACCGCCTCTTCCTGGAGAGGGAGTTGCTGCTGCCCAGCGGGGAGCGGAGGGGTATCGCCTCCCTGGCCGCCCGGTTCGCCGCCAAGGAGGCGCTGGCCAAGGCGCTCGGGGCGCCGGGCGGGCTGCTCTGGACGGACGCCGAGGTGTGCGTCGAGGACAGCGGGAAGCCCCGGCTGGAGGTCCGCGGCACGGTCGCGGCCCGCGCCGCCGAGCTGGGCGTGCGCAGCTGGCACGTCTCGCTCAGCCATGACGCGGGGGTGGCGTCGGCCGTGGTGATCGCGGAGGGTTGAGGGCATGCGACAGGCGTACAGCGTCGAGACCGTACGGGCCGCCGAACAGGCGCTGATGGCACGGCTGCCCGAGGGCGCCCTGATGCAGCGCGCCGCCGCGGGTCTGGCGGTGGCCTGCGGCGACCTGCTCCGGCGCAACGGCCGGGTGTACGGGTCACGGGTGCTCCTGCTCGTCGGCAGCGGTGACAACGGCGGCGACGCGCTGTACGCGGGTGCCCGGCTGGCCCGGCGCGGAGCGGGCGTACGGGCCCTGCTGACCGCGCCGGACAAGGCCCACCGGGGCGGTCTCGCCGCGCTGCTCGCGGCGGGCGGTCAGGTCCTGGACTCCCCGGACCGCATCGGCCACGCCTTCGGTCCCGTCGACCTCGTGGTCGACGGCATCACCGGAATCGGGGGCCGCGGAGGTCTGCGCCCCGAGGCGGAGCAACTGGTCCGTGCGGTCACCGGCGGGCGTGCGCCGGTGCTCGCCGTGGATCTGCCGAGCGGGGTCGAGGCGGACACCGGTGAGGTCCTGGGGGCGGCCGTACGGGCGGACGCCACCGTCACCTTCGGTACGTACAAGCCGGGGCTGCTCATCGACCCGGGCGCCGAACGGGCGGGCGCCCTGCGGCTCGTCGACATCGGGCTGGGACCCGAGCTGCCCGGGCGCCCCGACCTGGAGGCGCTGCAGTACGCGGACGTGGCGGCGCTCCTGCCCGTGCCGGGGGCCGAGAGCGACAAGTACCGGCGTGGCGTGGTCGGCGTCGCCGCCGGGTCGGAGCGGTACCCGGGTGCCGCGGTGCTCGCGGTCGCGGGCGCGCTGCGCGGCGGTGCCGGAGCCGTGCGGTACGCCGGTCCCGGCGCGGACGCGGTGATCGCCCGCTTCCCGGAGACCCTGGTGCACCCGTGGCCGCCGTCGAAGTCCGGACGGGTGCAGGCCTGGGTGGTCGGGCCGGGGCTCGGAGACTCCACCGCGGCGTCCGACGCGGTGTCCGACGTACTGGCCACGGACGTTCCGGTGCTGGTCGACGCGGACGGGCTGCGGCTGATGGACGCCCGAGCCGTACGGTCGCGCACCGCCGCCACCGTGCTCACCCCGCACGCCGGGGAGGCCGCCGCGCTCCTCGGAGTCCCGCGCGAGGAGGTCGAGGCGGGACGGCTCGCCGCCGTACGGGAACTGGCCGCGCGCTACGGCGCGACGGTGCTGCTCAAGGGGTCGACGACCCTGGTCGCCGAGGCCGGGGGCGCGCCCGTACGGGTCAACCCGACGGGTACGTCCTGGCTGGCCACGGCGGGCAGCGGCGATGTGCTCTCCGGGCTGACCGGCTCGCTGCTGGCGGCGGGCCTCGCCCCGCGGGACGCCGCGTCGGTGGGCGCCTACCTGCACGGGCTCGCGGCGCGCCGGGTCTCGGACGGGGCGCCGGTCGCCGCGCAGGACGTCGCGGACGCGATCCCGGCGGCCTGGCGGGATGTGCGGGCCTGATCCACCCTGGCAGGAGCGGAACGGGAGCCGGAAGGGTGATCGGACGTGGGCAGCAGCGACACCGTACGGATGCGCAGGGTGTACGACCCGCCGGAGGACGGCGACGGCACCCGCGTCCTCGTCGACCGGCTCTGGCCGCGCGGGGTGTCCAAGGAGCGGGCCGCCGTCGACGTGTGGGCCAAGGACGCGACCCCCTCGAACGAGCTCCGCTCCTGGTACCACGAGGACCGTTCCGGCAGCCGCTACGACGACTTCGTGGACCGCTACCGCACCGAGCTCGGAGACCCGGCCCACACCCGGGCCGTGGACGAGCTGCTCGGCCTGCTGCGCCGGGGCGGCCCGGTCACGCTGCTCACGGCGGTGAAGGACATCCCGGCCAGCCACGTCCCCGTCCTCGCCGAGCACCTGGAACACGCCCTGGAGCACGGCTGACGCCTCACCGCGCCCGGGAGGTCGAGGGCACATGCGTACGGCTCTGAGAGACTGGGCGCGATGAACGAGACAGCGTCCCCGAGAGCCCGTGCCGAGATCGACCTCGCCGCGGTGCGCGCCAATGTGCGCGCCCTGCGTGCGCGGGCGTCCGGGGCACAGCTCATGGCCGTCGTGAAGTCCGACGCGTACGGACACGGCGCGGTGCCCTGTGCCCGGGCCGCGCTCGAGGCCGGCGCGACATGGCTGGGCACGGCGACCCCGCAGGAGGCGCTCGCCCTGCGGGCGGCCGGGATCGGCGGCCGGGTGATGTGCTGGCTGTGGACGCCCGGCGGCCCCTGGCGCGAGGCGATCGAGGCGGACATCGACGTCTCGGTGAGCGGCCTGTGGGCACTCACCGAAGTCGTCGCCGCGGCCTCGGAGGCCGGCATTCCGGCGCGGGTCCAGCTCAAGGCCGACACGGGCCTCGGGCGCAACGGCTGCCAGCCCGCCGACTGGCCGGAACTGGTCTCCGCCGCCCGCGCCGCCGAGGCCGCGGGCACGCTGCGCATCACCGGCCTGTGGTCCCACTTCGCCTGCGCCGACGAACCGGGCCACCCGTCGATCGCCGCCCAGCTGAACGTGTTCCGCGACATGGTGGCGTACGCGGAGAAGGCGGGCGCCGAGCCCGAGGTGAGGCACATCGCGAACTCGCCGGCGACCCTCACGGTGCCCGAGTCGCACTTCGATCTCGTACGCGCCGGAATCGCCGTGTACGGCATCTCGCCGAGCCCGGAGCTGGGCACATCCGCCGACTTCGGCCTGCGCCCCGCGATGACGCTCGCCGCGTCGATCGCGCTGGTCAAGCAGGTGCCCCCGGGCCACGGAGTCAGCTACGGCCACCACTACACGACCTCCGCCGAGACGACGCTCGGCCTGGTGCCCGTCGGTTACGCGGACGGCATCCCGCGCCACGCCTCCGGCCGGGGCCCCGTCCTCGTCGACGGGCGGATCCGGACGGTGGCGGGCCGGGTCGCGATGGACCAGTTCGTGGTCGACCTCGAGGGCGACACCCCGCAACCGGGTACGGAGGCGGTGCTGTTCGGGCCGGGCGACCGGGGCGAGCCGAGCGCCGAGGACTGGGCGGTCGCGGCCGACACGATCGCGTACGAGATCGTCACCCGCATCGGTGCACGCGTACCCCGCGTCTATCTGAACGCGGCGACAACGACGAGGAGCACTGCACGGTGAGCGACACCAGCGCGGGGGACGTGGTGGCGACGGCTGCCGTTGCCGCGGCCGGCTGGCGCCGGGCGGGCATCGCCGGGGCGGCGATAGGCGTCATCGCCGCGGGTGCGGCGGCCGGTGTCGCGGTCGAGCGGCTGACGGTGGGCCGCGGCATGCGCAAGAAGGCCCGGCTCGCGCTGGACGCCGCAGGACCGTACGGCTCGCTGCGCGGGGCGTCCGGCCGGGCCGTCGCCGACGACGGCACCGAGCTGTACTACGAGGTCGACGAGGTCGAACCGGACGGCGGCACGGGCCGCGCGGGCACGAAGGCGGGCGCCGGATCCGGCACGGCCCCCGGCCCGCGACGGCGCAGGCTCTTCGGCCGCAAGGCCCCCGGGCCCGTCACCGTCGTCTTCAGCCACGGCTACTGCCTCAGCCAGGACTCCTGGCACTTCCAGCGGGCGGCCCTGCGCGGCCTGGTGCGCACGGTCCACTGGGACCAGCGCAGTCACGGCCGCTCCGAGCGCGGCCGGGCCCAGGCCGAGGGGGTGGCCGTCGGCATCGACCAGCTCGGCCGCGACCTGAAGGCGGTCATCGACGCCGCGGCCCCCGAGGGTCTGCTGGTGCTGGTCGGGCACTCCATGGGCGGCATGACGATGATGGCGCTCGCCGACCAGTACCCGGCACTGGTCCGTGACCGGGTCGCCGCCGTCGCTTTCGTCGGCACGTCGAGCGGGAAGCTCGGCGAGGTGAACTTCGGGCTGCCGGTGGCGGGCGTGAACGCGGTGCGCCGGGTGCTGCCCGGGGTGCTCAAGGCGCTCGGTTCGCAGACGGAGCTCGTGGAGCGCGGACGGCGGGCGACCGCCGACCTGTTCGCGGGGCTGATCAAGCGGTACTCGTTCGGTTCGCGGGACGTGGACCCGGCGGTCGCGCGGTTCGCGGAGCGGCTCATCGAGTCCACCCCGATCGATGTGGTCGCCGAGTTCTACCCGGCGTTCACCGAGCACGACAAGAGCGGGGCGCTGCCCGCCTTCCTCGATCTTCCGGTGCTGATCCTGGCCGGCGACAAGGACCTGGTCACACC
Organism: Streptomyces sp. NPDC059499; assembly: GCF_042749285.1. Lineage (NCBI taxonomy): Bacteria > Bacillati > Actinomycetota > Actinomycetes > Kitasatosporales > Streptomycetaceae > Streptomyces > Streptomyces sp. NPDC059499. The sequence goes on along the minus strand of NZ_JBHYTT010000001.1, from coordinate 763,851 downwards.
CAGTTCGCACAGCGAGGCCATCGCGGACGAACTGCCGGACGCGGAGCTGGTCATCGTGCCGGACGCCGGTCACCTGGTGATGCTCGAACACCCGGAGACGGTCACCGACCGGCTCGCGGACCTGCTGGTGCGGATCGGAGCGGTTCCGGGCGAGGCGCCCGGATCCTCTAACGTTGGCGAGCATGGAAGCAGCGCACAACGGCCCGGTGGCTGACACCGCCGTACCGGGCACCGTCACCCTGGACATCGCCGTCGAGTCCCCCGAACAGATGCGGGACCTCGGCCGCCTGATCGCCGGAGTGCTGGCCCCCGGCGACCTGGTGATGCTCACCGGCGAGCTCGGCGCGGGCAAGACCACCCTCACCCGGGGGCTCGGTGAGGGCCTCGGGGTACGGGGTGCCGTCACCTCGCCGACCTTCGTGATCGCCCGGGTCCACCCGTCGCTGGGCGACGGGCCCGCCCTGGTCCACGTCGACGCGTACCGCCTGGGCGGCGGGCTCGACGAGATGGAGGATCTCGACCTCGATGTGTCGCTGCCGGATTCGGTGATCGTCGTGGAATGGGGCGACGGCAAGGTCGAGGAGTTGTCGGACGACCGGCTGCAGGTCCTGATCCACCGTGCGGTCGGGGACACGGACGACGAGCGGCGCACGGTGACGCTGGTCGGCATCGGGGAGCGCTGGGTGGACCTGCGAACGGATCTGGCCCTGGCATGACCACGGGTTCCGGCCGATGTCGCCGATGTCGCCGATGTCGCCGACGGTGCTTTCCGACAAGCCGTCGGTAAAATGTTGCGCAGGGGGCTGCGGCCGTGGTCACATGGTCGTGAGATCGGGTTAGGTCTGCCTAACCAGATCTTTCACCGAAGCCCGAGGAGGCATGCATGCCGACACCCGAGCGTGAAGTGCAGCCGCAGTCGCCGCAGGCGGAGCCACCGTCGGCGTCCGCGGTGTCGATGAAGGACCTGCTGGCCTCCTGCGCGGCCGCGACGGCGGTCTCGACGCCGCCCCGTGGGGAGCACGAGGACGACGACGGGCAGGAACAGCTGCCGGCCGGACGCGACGCGGCCTGAGGGGAACCCGGCCGCGCACTGCGGGACGGGCGGCTCAGGCGGTACGTGCGGTGCGGCGTTACGGGCGGTGCGGTCCTACGGGACGACGACGATCTTGACGCCGACCGTCGCGAACGTCCACATCGCGTTGCCGTCGGCACGCTTCATCCGGACCCCGCCGGTCTTGATCGTGGGGTCGGGGCTGTGCATGGAGTCGTCCTGTGCGGCGCTGAAGCCCACGATGACGTCGTCGACGCTCGCGAAGCGCACCACGTGTTCGATGGGTACGCCGTCCGAGCCCTTGATGGTGCCGGAGCGCGAGGTCACCCGGTAGACACCGGGCAGCGGGCTGATGGCGCTCGGCATGACGGTGAACGTCCGGAGCGACTTCTCCTTGGCGTCCACGATCCACACCCGCCGGTCCTTCAGCGCGTACACGACGCGCGCCCCGGTGTCGGAGTCGGCGGGGATCGCGAGCGGTTCCCTCGGTGCCTCGGGCTTTTCGCTGGGAGCGGCCGTCGAGCTGCCGGAGGACCGCGCCGTGGGGGCGGCGACGGAGTCCGGGGCGTTCGCCGATGCCTGGTAGGCGAGGAAACAGACCGCGGCCACCGCCGCCGCCGTGAGCCCGGCCACGATTCCCGAGCTGCCCCTAGCCACCGTGAGCTCCCCTTTCGCATGCCGTCCGTCGCATGTCGTACAAGCATTTACGTCGTACACACGTATACCCGGCGACGGTACCAGCAGCGACGGTGCCGACCGGTACGACGTACGGGCGGGACATACCCGAGTCGGCGGAGCCGTAGGCTGTTTGTGTGCTCCTGCTCGCCGTTGATACCGCCACGCCCGCCGTCACCGTCGCCCTCCACGACGGGACCTCCGTCGTAGCCGAGACCGGCCAGGTCGACGCCCGAAGGCACGGGGAGCTCCTGCTCCCCGCCGTCGACCGTGTCCTCGCCGAGGCCGGGGTGAAACTCGACGCCGTGACGGACGTGGTTGTCGGGGTCGGCCCCGGCCCGTACACCGGGCTGCGCGTCGGCCTGGTGACCGCGGCGACGTTCGGCTCCGCCCTCTCCGTACCGGTGCACGGACTGTGCACGCTCGACGGCCTCGCGTACGCCGCCGGGCAGGCCGGCCTCGAAGGCCCGTTCGCCGTCGCGACGGACGCGCGGCGCAAGGAGGTCTACTGGGCGCGGTACGAGGACTCCCGCACCCGGTCCGGTGAACCCGCCGTCGACCGGCCGGCCGACCTGGCCGAGCGGCTCGCCGGGCTGCCCGTCGTCGGCGCGGGCGCCCTGCTCTACCCCGACGCCTTCCCGGACGCGCGCAGCCCCGAACATGTCTCGGCCGGAGCCCTCGCCGCCCTCGCCGCCGAGCGCCTCGCCGCCGGGGCGGAACTGCTGCCCCCGCAGCCGCTCTACCTGCGCAGGCCCGACGCCCAGGTCCCGAAGAACTACAAGGTGGTCACCCCGAAGTGACGACCGTGACCGCAGTGCTCCGCGAGATGCGCTGGTGGGACATCGATCCGGTGCTGGAACTGGAGCACGAGCTGTTCCCCGAGGACGCCTGGTCGGCCGGGATGTTCTGGTCCGAGCTGGCCCACGCGCGCGGCCCGCAGGCCACCCGGCGCTACGTCGTCGCCGAGGACCCCGTCGACGGGCGGATCGTCGGCTACGCGGGTCTCGCCGCGGCCGGTGAGCTCGCCGACGTCCAGACGATCGGCGTCAGCCGCGGTCAGTGGGGCGGCGGCCTCGGCTCCGAACTCCTGACCGACCTCCTCAGACACGCCACCGCCTTCGAGTGCACCGCGGTGCTCCTCGAAGTCCGTGTCGACAACACCCGTGCGCAGAAGCTGTACGAACGCTTCGGCTTCGAACCGATCGGTTTCCGCCGGGGTTACTACCAGCCCGGGAACATCGACGCACTCGTCATGCGCCTGACCGTACAAGGAACAGAGACTGACTGATGGCTGACGAACCGCTCGTACTCGGTATCGAGACCTCCTGCGACGAGACCGGCGTGGGCATCGTGCGCGGTACGACACTGCTCGCCGACGCCGTCGCCTCCAGTGTCGACACGCACGCCCGCTTCGGCGGCGTCGTCCCGGAGATCGCCTCCCGCGCCCACCTGGAGTCGATGGTCCCCACCATCGAACGCGCGCTGAAGGAGGCCGGGATCAGCGCCCGCGACCTCGACGGCATCGCGGTCACCGCCGGTCCCGGGCTCGCCGGGGCGCTCCTCGTCGGGGTGTCCGCGGCGAAGGCGTACGCGTACGCGCTGAACAAGCCGCTGTACGGGGTCAACCACCTCGCCTCGCACATCTGCGTGGACCAGCTCGAGCACGGCCCGCTGCCCGAGCCGACGATGGCACTGCTGGTCAGCGGCGGGCACTCCTCGCTGCTGCTGGCGCCGGACATCACCAACGACGTACGGCCGCTGGGCGCGACGATCGACGACGCGGCGGGCGAGGCCTTCGACAAGATCGCCCGGGTGCTGCACCTCGGCTTCCCCGGCGGACCGGTCATCGACCGGCTGGCGAGGGAGGGCGACCCCAAGGCGATCGCGTTCCCGCGCGGGCTGAGCGGCTCGCGCGACCCCGCGTACGACTTCTCCTTCTCCGGCCTCAAGACGTCGGTCGCGCGCTGGATCGAGGCGAAGCGTGCGGCGGGCGAGGACGTTCCCGTACGGGATGTGGCGGCGTCCTTCCAGGAGGCCGTGGTGGACGTGCTGACCCGCAAGGCCGTGCGGGCCTGCAAGGACGAGGGCGTCGACCACCTCATGATCGGCGGCGGTGTCGCGGCCAACTCGCGGCTGCGGGCGCTGGCCGAGGAGCGGTGCGAGCGGGCCGGGATCCGGCTGCGGGTGCCCAGGCCCGGACTGTGCACGGACAACGGGGCCATGGTCGCCGCGCTCGGCGCGGAGATGGTGGCCCGCAACCGCCCGGCCTCGGACTGGGAGCTCTCGGCGGACTCCTCGCTGCCGGTCACCGAGACCCATGTGCCGGGGGCGCACAGCCACGACCACGACCACGTGCACGAGATCAGCAAGGACAACCTCTACTCATGACCGTCGCCCTGATGTGGGAGGCGCGCGCCACCGAGGGCCGCGGCGCGGAACTGCTGGAGTGGGCCCGGTCCAGGGCGGGCGAGCTGGCCCGGGAGCCGCTGCGCAGCGAGCTGCTGCGCGCCCCGCAGGACCGGGTGCTCGTCCTCACCTGGTGGGAGGCGGAGTACGACGACGACCTGCCGGAGCTGCCCGAGCCGGACGCCGCGCTGATCACGCGCCCGGTGCACCGCTGGCGCTTCGAGTCGCTGGGGCCGGCGGACGCCTGAGGCCGCCCGCCACAGACCTTCCGGTGGCCGTTCCGGAAAAATCTCAGAAGAATTCTGCCGGATGTGTCGATCCGGGTCCGTCCCGTTCGACGCAGGGGTGAGAGGCGGGGACGAGCCCCGCCGCCCGATCCGAGGAGTCACCATGCCGCGCTATCTGACGATGGTCCGCATCGACGAGAACAACGCTCCCGCCGAAGGCCCCAGCGAGGGCCTGATGGAGCGTATGGGCGCGCTCATCGAGGAGATGACCAAGGCCGGTGTCCTGCTCGACACGGCCGGGCTCACCCCGACGTCCGAGGGCACCCGGGTGACCTGGTCCGACGGGGAGTTCACCGTCACGGACGGGCCGTTCACCGAGACCAAGGAGGTCATCGGCGGCTACGCCCTCATCCAGGCCAAGGACAAGGCCGAGATCCTGGAGTGGACCAAGCGCTTCCTCGCCGTCCACGAGACCTACTGGACCGTCACCTCCGAGATCCGCGAGATCGCCGAGGGCTGACGGCAGCCGTCCTCCGGAGCGGGGCGGGTGCGGCGGGTCCTTGCCGCCCCCGCCCCCGGCTGCTCTGATGGGTGGCCGTGACAGAAGCAAGAAGTGCCGTCGAGGCCGTGTACCGGATCGAGTCGGCGCGGATCATCGCCGGAACCGCACGCATCGTGCGGGACGTCGGCATCGCCGAGGAGCTCGCGCAGGACGCACTGGTCGCCGCGCTGGAGCAGTGGCCGAGCACAGGTGTCCCCGACCGGCCCGGCGCCTGGCTGATGGCCACGGCGAAGCACCGGGCGATCGACCTCGTACGCCGCAAGGAGACCTACGCGCGCAAGCTGGCGGAGGCCGGGCGGGCCCTGGAGGACGTGCCGGCGCCCGACACCGCCGACCCGGACGGCATCGACGACGACCTGCTCCGGCTGATCTTCACGTCCTGCCACCCGGTCCTGTCCACCGAGGCCCGCATCGCCCTGACCCTGCGGCTGCTCGGCGGCCTGAGCACCGAGGAGATCGCCCGCGCCTTCCTTGCCACCGAGGCGGCTGTCGCGCAGCGCATCGTGCGCGCCAAGCGGACCCTGGGCCGGGCGGGCGTCCCCTTCGAGGTGCCCTACGGCCCCGAGCGCGCCGCTCGCCTCGGCTCCGTGCTCGACGTCATCTACCTGATCTTCAACGAGGGGTACGCGGCGACCACGGGTGACGACTGGCTGCGCCCCGCACTGTGCGAGGACGCGCTGCGCCTGGCCCGGCTGCTGGCCGGGCTGATGGACCGGGAACCCGAGGTCCACGGGCTGGCTGCGCTGCTCGAGCTCCAGGCCTCCCGGACCAGGGCCAGGACCGGTGCGGACGGCGCGCCCGTACTGCTTGCCGACCAGAACCGCTCCCGCTGGGACCAGCTGCTGATCCGGCGTGGATTCGCGGCCCTGGAGCGGGCGCACGCCGCGGGCGGTGCCCCGGGGCCGTACGCCCTGCAGGCCGCGATCGCCGCCTGTCACGCCCGCGCGCTGCGGTACGCGGACACGGACTGGGCGACCATCGCCACCCTGTACGGCCATCTCGTCAAGGCCGCCCCGTCCCCGGTGGTGGAACTGAACCGTGCGGTCGCCGTCTCCATGGCCGAGGGCCCGGCCGCCGGACTCGCCCTGGCCGACGCGCTCGCGCGGGACCCGGCGCTCGCCTCGTACCACCTGCTGCCCAGCGTGCGCGGCGATCTGCTGCGACGGCTGGGACGTGAGGAGGAGGCGCGGGCCGCCTTCCTGCGGGCGGCCGGGCTGACCCGCAACGCCCGGGAGCGGGCGATGTTGCTGGCACGGGCGGACGGCGGGTCCCGATGAGTTTCCGGACCCGGCGCGGTCTACCTTGCACAGCGTTCCCGAGCAGCTCGACGTGGCAAGGAGAAGACCATGCAGAAGATCAAGCCCTGTCTGTGGTTCGACGACCAGGCGGAGGACGCCGCGAACTTCTACGTCTCGGTCTTCGGCGGTGACTCCGCGGTCGTGGACATCACCTACTACACCGAGGCGTCACCGGGGGAGGCGGGCAAGGTTCTGACCGTCGACTTCCGGCTGGCCGGCCAGGAGTACATCGGCCTCAACGGAGGCCCGATGTTCCACTTCAGCGAGGCCGTCTCGCTCTCCGTCGACTGCGAGACGCAGGAGGAGGTGGACCGGTTCTGGAACAGGCTCACCGAAGGCGGCGAGGAGAGCATGTGCGGGTGGCTCAAGGACAAGTACGGGCTGTCCTGGCAGATCGTTCCCCGTGCCCTGCCGGAGTTGCTGGCCGATCCCGACAAGGACAGGGCGGAGCGGGTGATGAAGGCGATGCTGGGCATGCGCAAGCTGGACATCCAGGCGCTGCGGGACGCCTGAGCCCCCTCCGGCCGAGCGCGCCGCACGCCGTGCGCGGCCGGGGAAACGGGCGCACCCTGGAAGCAGGGACTTCGGGAGGTGACCCGCCATGATGGAGACCACTGTCGGGTGGCATATCGAGCTGGAATTCGAAGAGGACACCCACCGCACCCGCGCTGCCGCTCTCGTACGGCTCAGCGACGGCACGGAGGTGCGGGCCCACGGCTACGCCAGCCGCCACCCCTCCGACGCGGAGCAGCCGAGAGTCGGCGAGGAGATCGCGGGTGCCCGTGCGCTCAACGAACTGGCGATGAAGCTGCTCACCAAGGCACACGACGAGATCGACGAGGCGTCCGGCAGGACGTCGTACCCGCTGACCTGATCCCCTCACCGGCTCCGGGCCGGTTCAGGACTCGTCGACCTTCAGGGCGTTGCGCCACACCGTGACGTCCAGCGTCATGTAGTTGCTGGCCGCCGTCTCCGAGGGGAGGGCGCGGACGACGACGAGTCCGAGGTGGCCGGTGTCCGTGCGGACACAGATCTGGGTGCCCCTCACGAGCCGGGCCACGTCGAGCTCGGTGGAGTAACGGGTCTCCGACCGGCAGGTGTCGAGGCTGCCCTGCTGGCCGGGGTTCAGCAGGATCATGGAATCGCTGGTGCGGACCACGCTGCTGATGGAGCTGTAGGCGAAATCGCCCTCGGACCCGTCGAGCGGGCTGTCCGTCGCATCGGCGAAGTTGAGGTGGTAGCCGCCGGTGAGGTCGATGCCCTTGTAGACGACCGGTTCGGGGTCCGGCAGCGGCGCGGAGTCGTCCCCGCCGTCGTCCGCCGGTTCTCCGGAGCCCTCGGACGGGGCGGCGTCGGACGAGGTGTTCGCGGCGGGGGACTTCTCCTTGCCGTCCGCCTGGGTCTGCTTCCCCTTGTCCGCGCTGCCGTCGCCGTCGAGCAGTTTGTACGCGGTGAGACCACCGCCGAGGCCGATGAGCAGCGCGGCGGCCAGCCCGATCGCGACGAGCTTTCCGGTGCGCTTCTTGGGACGGGCGGGTCCGGCGGGTGGTACCTGCGCCGTCGGATACGTGTGGGGCCCGGTCGGGTAGCCGTACCCGCCGGGCTGCTGCGCGTGCTGCTGGGTGGGGACGGGGTAGCCGTAACCCGGTACCGGCTGCTGCTGGTGTCCGGCGGACGGCGGAGGCGTCGGGTAGCCGTACGCGCCGGGCGCCGGTGCCGCCGTGACGGTCGGGGGCTGCGGCGTCACCTGGGCGGCCGGGGCGGTCGGCGGGTGCGTCGCGGGAGCCGTCGCCGGGGCGGTCGGCGCCACGGTCGGGGGCGGCGGGGTCCGGTCCGGGGCGGGTGCCGCGGTCCGGCCGCTGATGTCGGCGGCGACCGCGCGCGGCAGCCAGTCCTCCGGGCGGCGCAGCTGCGTCTCACTGTTGGCGGTACGGCACAGCTCGATCACCTCGGTGACCGAGGGCCTGTCCTCCGGCGCCTTGGCCAGACACCGGGTGACGAGCTCCTTCAACTGCTCGGGTACCGAGGTCAGGTCCGGCTCCTCGTGCACGATCCGGTACAGCACGCCGTGCGAGGCGCCCTCGCCGAATGCCGGGGAGCCCGTTGCCGCGTAGGCCGCGACGAGCCCGAGCGCGAAGAGGTCGGTCGCCGCGGTCACCTGCCGTCCCGAGGCCTGCTCGGGCGACATGAAGGCGGGGGTCCCGATCGTGACACCGCTGCCGGTCAGTGAGGTGGCGTCGGCGGCGCGGGCGATGCCGAAGTCGATGACGCGCGGCCCGTCGGCGGCGAGGAGCACGTTGGACGGCTTCAGGTCCCGGTGGACGATGCCCGCCCCGTGGATGACGTGGAGCGCCTCGGCGATCCCCGCGACCAGCAGGAGCACGGCGGGAACGGGCAGCGGCCCGTGCTCGCCGACGGCCGCCGCGAGGGACGGGCCGGGCACGTACGCGGTGGCGAGCCAGGGCTGGCCGCCGTCGGTGTCACTGTCGATGACCGGCGCGGTGTACAGGCCCTGCACGCGCTGGGCGGCCTGCACCTCCTGCTGGAACCGCCGGCGGAACTCCGCGTCCTCGCTGAAGTCCGGCCGGATCACCTTGATCGCGACGGGCCGTCCGCCCGGCGTGTACGAGAGGTAGACCTTGCCCATCCCGCCGGAACCGAGCTTCGCGGTGAGCCGGTAGCCGGCCACCGTCCGCGGATCGCTCTCCTCCAGCGGCTGGAAGACCCCGTCGCTTTCCTGGTGTTGATGACTCATCGTGCTGCTGCCCCCGGCCGGCCTGGTTGGACTCGAAACGAGCCGTACTGTATCCGGATCCTGGGACGGCCGGGCGGGTCCGGCCGGTTGCGCGTCGGCCGTCGCGATTCCGTTTCCCGCCGCGGGAGTCGGAGCGGAGCGGGTCACAGGACCGTTCGCCGCCTGGGTAGTGTCTTGTCCATGCCACCCCGTTCCCCGCTGCCGCCTCCTCCGCCGCCCGTGGAGACGCGTTCCTGGCCCGACCGGGACGCACTGCTGCGGGACAGGGCTCTGGTCCTCGGTGAGCTCGTCAGGATGCACATCGGGCCGGGCCGGCTCGGAATGCTGTGGCTGTGGGCGGGACTTGCCGCGCTCGGCTGGTCGTTCGTCGGCACGGCGATGCTCACCTTCGAGGAGTCCCACGACGTCATCAGCGCGTTCATGGGTCTCGTCTGTGTCATCGTCGGCGCCGGCCTGCTGGTTCCCTCGGCCGTCTTCGTCGCTCTCGGTATGCGCAGGGACCGCCGGGTGCGCCGGCTGCTGGCGGAATGGGGCGGGCTCGACCGGGACCCGGTGGGCGACGTACCGCTGCGCCGGCCCGCGGCCGGACTCGTCTGGATGCTGACGTCGTACCTGCTGTGCGCGGTCGGCCTGTACACCTGTGTGATCGTCCCGGCCACGGCCAGGGCCGGCCAGGAGACGTACGGCACGGTGGCGTTCCTGATGGGGCTCGGGCTCGTCGCCTGGCTGACCGGACTGATCGGCGTCGTCAAGGCGTTCGCCCACCGCCGTTGGGTGGTGCGGGTGCTGATCGGGGCGCCGGCCGAGCCGCCGGTCCGGGTGGACGGCGGCGCCCGCCACTGATCAGGGCTGCTTCACGGGGTGCCCGATCAGCATCGTCGGGGCGCCGGCCACCCGGGTGAGGAACACGGTGGCCGCATGCGGCCCCTGGAGCTTCATCTTCCGGCGCAGCTCCTCGGGTTCGACCGCCGATCCGCGCTTCTTGACGGTCAGGACGCCGACCTTCCGCTCCCGCAGCAGGGCCTTCAGCTTCTTCATGTTGAAGGGCAGCTGGTCGGTGATCTCGTACGCGGCCGTGTAGTCGGAGTCGTACGGCTGATCGCTCGTCACGTACGCGATCGTCTCGTCGACCAGCCTGCCACCGCACCGCTCCACGATGTCGGCGACCAGATGGGCCCGGATGACGGCGCCGTCGGGCTCGTACAGAAAGCGTCCGACGGGGCCGACGGGCGGTGCGGGGAGCGGGGCGGGGGCCACCAGGGTCGCGCGGGAGGGCAGCAGGGTGGCCCGGAAGGCACCCGGGGTGAAACCCTCGCCGAACCACAGCACGGCCTCCTTCACATCACCGCCGTCCGAGATCCACTCGGCTTCCGCCTGCGGTCCGATCGCCTCGTGCGGGACACCGGGGGCGATCTTCAGCGCCGCGCGGGGGGCCTTCAGCGCCGCCGCGGTCGCCCAGGAGAGCGGCGGCGAGTACGCCTCGGGGTCGAAGATCCTGCCGCGCCCGCCACGCCGGGCCGGGTCGACGAAGACCGCGTCGTACGGGGAGGTGTCGATCTCCGTGACACCGGCGCACCGCACCTCGATGAGGCCGTCGAGGCCGAGCGCCTCGGCATTGGCGCGGGCGACCTCGGCGGTCAGCGGGTCGCGGTCCACGGCCAGGACCGAGATGCCCGCCCGTGCGAGGGCGATCGCGTCCCCGCCGATCCCGCAGCACAGGTCGGCCACGCTCCGTACGCCGCCGAGGCCGGCGAACCGCGCGGCGCGGTAGGTGGCGACCGAGGTCCGGGTCGCCTGTTCCACTCCGTTCGGGGTGAAGAACATCCGGTACGCGTCCTCGGCACCGAACTTCGCCGCGGCCCGCTGCCGCAGCCGCGCCTGGCCCAGCGCGGCCGACACCAGGTCGGCCGGGTGGGAGCGGCGCAGCCGGGTGGCCGTGGCCAGTTCCCGGGCGGGGTCGTAGTCGCGCAGTTCGTCCAGGAGCGCCGTGCCCTCGGGGCTGCGCAGGGCGGCGAAGGCCACGAGCGGATCTGCGGGACCGGCGGGATCCACGGGCCCTGCGGGACCCGTAGGGCCTGCGGGATCGGCGGGATCGTCGGGGGAGTGGGCGGCGTTCACGAGTCCATTGTGGGCCAGCCGGGGGACGCGGTGGCTCCGGTGGAGGTGTCGCGGGAGGAGGCCGGTGACCGGCTGGCAGGATGCGGCGCCATGCAACTAGTACGACAAAACGAAAAGAACATCACAAAGCCTCATAGAGCGGTCTGCGCCGCTCTGGTCGCCCTGCTGGCCGCCGCCGTCGCCTCCGGGTGTGCGGCGGAGTCCGGCGACGGGGCCGCGCGGGGGAAGCCGGCCGCGGGGCAGCCGGGTGCGGCCGCCCAGGCGGGGCAGGCCCCCGCGGTCGATACCCGTGCCGAGCGGCTGAAGCGGGAGCGGGCCGCCCGCGTGGCCGCGGCGAAGAAGTGGGGGCTGGCCGAGGTTCCCCTGGTCGCCCCGGCGCCGCCCGCCGTGAAGCCGCGCATCACCACCCGCGAGGGTTTCGAGGTCGAGGGCGGGGAAGAGTTGCCGCCGGTCTTCACCACCGTTCCGACCAAGGAGCGGATCGTCTTCCTGACGATGGACGACGGTGCGGAGAAGGACCCCGAACTGCTGCGCATGATGACGGAACTGAAGATCCCGTACAGCGCCTTCCTCAGCGATTACGTGGTGAGCGACAACTACGGCTATTTCAAGGAGATGCAGGCCCGCGGGGTCACCCTCAGCAACCACACGCTGAACCACCGCTATCTGCCGGGGCTCTCGAAGGCCGATCAGCGGCGGGAGATCTGCGGCGAACAGGACAAGATCGAGAGGTACTTCGGGAAGCGGCCCACCCTCTTCCGGCCGCCGTACGGCAACTACAACCGCGACACCCTGCGCATCGCGCAGTCCTGCGGGGTCAAGGCCGTGCCCCTGTGGAACGCGGAGGCCTTCCCCGATCGCATGGAATGGCGGGAGTGGGACCGGGACCTGCACCCCGGCGACATCATCCTCACCCACTTCCGCGGGCGGGCGAACTGGAAGGGATCCATGGCGGACATGGTCCGCCAGGTCATGAAGACGATCACCGACAAGGGGTACGCCGTGGCCAGGCTGGAGGACTACGTCTGAGAGTTTCCGGTCCCCCGCGCATGCCCGTGGAGCGGTGCGTGCGCGTCGCCGCCGCCCTCCGCGCAAGCCGTTCAGGAGGTACGGAACGCCGCGGCGCGCCCCCGCGTTGTCCGTACGGTGCCCGTGCGGAATCCCGTCCGGCAGCCGGCCCCGTGCGGCCCGGGGGCCCGGTCTCCCCGCCACGCGCGGGTGGTGAATTGGCACTCCGCTTGACCGAGTGCTAATCGCGGTCATAGTCTCAGGTCTGGCACTCCCCACTGGAGAGTGCCAGCATCACCGCGCGACAGGGCAGGTCCGGCACCCGCGACGACGGATCGACCTGGTCGCCACCCACAGACTGTTAAACCCCGTGAGATCTCCGAAGGGGGAGACCGGATCGTGTCGACCACCAGCTCCAAGGTTGCGATCAAGCCGCTCGAGGACCGCATTGTGGTCCAGCCGCTCGACGCTGAGCAGACCACGGCTTCTGGCCTGGTCATTCCGGACACCGCCAAGGAGAAGCCCCAGGAGGGCGTCGTCCTGGCCGTGGGCCCGGGCCGCTTCGAGAACGGCGAGCGCCTGCCGCTCGACGTCAAGACCGGCGACGTCGTTCTGTACAGCAAGTACGGCGGCACCGAGGTGAAGTACAACGGCGAGGAGTACCTCGTCCTCTCGGCTCGCGACGTGCTCGCGATCATCGAGAAGTAATTCACCCACGTTTGCTTGTGTTCTGCGCCCCTGGCCCCCTGCGAAATACCTAGCCGGGCGGCGAGGGGCGCAGTTCGTTCGAGAGGGAAGTACAGCCCATGCCGAAGATTCTTAAGTTCGACGAGGACGCCCGTCGCGCCCTTGAGCGCGGCGTCAACAAGCTTGCCGACACGGTGAAGGTGACGATCGGCCCCAAGGGCCGCAACGTCGTCATCGACAAGAAGTTCGGCGCTCCCACCATCACCAACGACGGTGTCACCATCGCGCGCGAGGTCGAGCTCGACGACCCGTACGAGAACCTCGGTGCCCAGCTGGTGAAGGAGGTGGCGACCAAGACCAACGACGTGGCCGGTGACGGCACCACCACCGCCACCGTCCTGGCCCAGGCGCTCGTCCGCGAGGGCCTGCGCAACGTCGCCGCGGGTGCTTCCCCGGCCGCCCTGAAGAAGGGCATCGACGCCGCGGTCAAGGCCGTGTCCGAGGAGCTCCTCGCGACCGCCCGCCCGATCGACGACAAGTCCGACATCGCCGCCGTCGCCGCGCTCTCCGCGCAGGACTCGCAGGTCGGCGAGCTCATCGCCGACGCGATGGACAAGGTCGGCAAGGACGGTGTCATCACCGTCGAGGAGTCCAACACCTTCGGTCTGGACCTCGAGTTCACCGAGGGCATGGCCTTCGACAAGGGCTACCTGTCCCCGTACATGGTGACCGACCAGGAGCGTATGGAGGCCGTCCTCGACGACCCGTACATCCTGATCCACCAGGGCAAGATCGGCTCGATCCAGGACCTGCTCCCGCTGCTGGAGAAGGTCATCCAGTCGGGTGGCTCCAAGCCGCTGCTGATCATCGCCGAGGACGTCGAGGGCGAGGCGCTCTCCACCCTCGTCGTCAACAAGATCCGTGGCACCTTCAACGCCGTCGCGGTGAAGGCCCCGGGCTTCGGTGACCGCCGCAAGGCCATGCTCGGCGACATCGCCACCCTCACCGGTGCGACCGTCATCGCCGAGGAGGTCGGCCTCAAGCTCGACCAGGCCGGTCTGGACGTGCTGGGCACCGCCCGCCGCGTCACCGTCTCCAAGGACGACACGACCATCGTCGACGGCGGCGGCGAGTCCGCCGACGTCAAGGGCCGCGTCAACCAGATCAAGGCCGAGATCGAGTCCACGGACTCCGACTGGGACCGCGAGAAGCTCCAGGAGCGCCTCGCGAAGCTGGCCGGCGGCGTGTGCGTGATCCGTGTCGGTGCTGCCACCGAGGTGGAGCTCAAGGAGAAGAAGCACCGTCTGGAGGACGCCATCTCCGCGACCCGCGCCGCGGTCGAGGAGGGCATCGTCTCCGGTGGTGGCTCCGCCCTGGTCCACGCCGTCAAGGTCCTCGAGGGCAACCTCGGCAAGACCGGCGACGAGGCCACGGGTGTCGCGGTCGTGCGCCGCGCCGCCGTCGAGCCGCTGCGCTGGATCGCGGAGAACGCGGGCCTCGAGGGCTACGTCATCACCGCGAAGGTCGCCGAGCTCGACAAGGGCCAGGGCTTCAACGCCTCGACCGGCGAGTACGGCGACCTGGTGAAGGCCGGCGTCATCGACCCGGTCAAGGTCACCCGCTCCGCCCTGGAGAACGCCGCGTCCATCGCGTCGCTGCTGCTCACGACCGAGACCCTGGTCGTCGAGAAGCCGGCCGAGGAAGAGTCCGACGCCGGTCACGGCCACGGGCACTCCCACTAGTACGACCCGGTACGCAGCCGAGGCCCGGTACCCCCGTCGCGGGGGCACCGGGCCTCGGCCGTTGCGGGGGCACCGCGCTCGGGTCGTCGCGTGCCGCCCGGCCGGGGGAAACTGCCCGGCCCGCCCGCTACTCGGAGCCGTACTTGGGGCCGTACGTGCGGCCCGCGCGGGACGTCACCCCGCCCAGCAGGCCCCGCGGCGCCACCTTCACGAGGCCCATCAGCGCCTTGTACCGCGGGTCGGGAATCGACACCGACTTGCCCCGGGCCAGATCGGCCAGGGCCGTCGAGACCAGCTTGTCCGCGTCGAGCCACATCCAGTCCGGGATGTTGCCCGTCCCCATGCCGGCCCGCTCGTGGAACTCCGTCCGTACGAAGCCGGGACACAGGGCCATCAGCCGCACCCCCGACCCCGCGAGGTCCTTGGCCGCGCCCTGGGTGAACTGCACGACCCACGCCTTCGACGCACCGTACGTGCCCCGGGGCAGGAAGGCGGCCACGGAGGCCACGTTGACCACCCCGCCGCGTCCGCGCTCCTGCATCCCGGCCGCCGCTGCCGAGGTCAGCCGCAGCACGGCCTCGCAGTGCACCTTCAGCATGGTCAGTTCGGCCGCCATGGGAACGTCCAGATAGCGGCCCTTGTTGCCGAACCCGGCGTTGTTGACCAGCAGGTCCACGGAGTTCTGGCGGTCCCCCAGGCGCGCCTCGACCGCCTCGATCCCCGCGTCCGTGGACAGGTCGGCCCTCAGGACCTCCGCCTCGATGCCGTGCCGGTCGTGCAGCTCCGTGGCCTGGACCCGCAGCCGTTCGGTGTCACGCGCCACCAGCACCAGATTGTGCCCGTCACCCGCGAGCCGCCGTGCGAAGGCGGCCCCGATCCCCGCCGTCGCGCCCGTAATCAGTGCAGTCGTCATACGCGGCACGTTAGTGCCCTGTGACCACGGGCCGTTCATCCGCCCGGGGGGTGGTCACGACCCGTGCTTCGCCACGTACTCCCGCGCCTGGCGCAGCGCCTCCGGATGCAGTGCGTCCCCGGCGGCCAACAGCTGTGGCAGCAGCCCCCGTTCGGTCGTGACCGCCCGGAACTGCAGGGCGGCGGTGACGTCGTGGTCAGGGCGGTGCACGATCGCGACCGGGTCCCCGGCACGTATCGTCCCCGCTTCGATCACGCGCAGATAGGCGCCGGTGGCCGCCTCACGCGTGAACCGGCCGATCCAGCCCTTCTCGCCCAGGTGGCCCGCGAACGTACGGCACGGAATGCGGCCCGAGGTGACCTCCAGGAGGAGCTCGCCGCCGATCCGCCAGCGCTCACCGATCCTGGCGGTGCTCACCGGCAGACCGAGGGTCGTCAGGTTCTCGCCGAACGTGCCGTTGGGCAGGGTGCGGCCCAGCTCCTTCTCCCAGGTGTCCAGCTCCTCGCGGGCGAAGGCGTACACCGCCTGGTCGGAGCCGCCGTGGAACCGCAGGTCGCAGACCGTGTCACCGGCCAGACCACTGCCACCGGTGCCCTTGGGGCCCGGGTCGCAGACCCGTACGGGGCCGTCGGCCGGGCGCTTGTCGATGCCCGTGAGCCCGTCGGGGCCCTGGGTGTGCTCGGAGGCCTCGGGGCGTCCCAGATTCACAGTCAGCAGCTTCATGCGTACACGCTAACCACTCGCCCCTCAAAGATGTTCATGATAAATCGGCTGATCCCTCAAGACTCGCTTATGGTTGAAGGGTGATCGAAGCCCGTCATCTCCGTGTCCTGCGCGCCGTCGCCACCACCGGCTCGTTCTCCGCCGCCGCGCGCGACCTGGGCTGCACCCAGCCCGCCGTCAGCCAGCAGATGAAGGCCCTGGAGTCCTCGGCGGGCACCCCGCTGCTGATCCGTACCGGCCGCGAGATGAGGCTCACCCAGGCCGGCGAGGCGCTGGTGCGCCACGCGTCCGGCATCCTCGCGGGCCTGACCGCGGCGGAGGAGGAGGTGGCCGCGATCGCAGGCCTGCGGGCCGGCCGGGTCCGGCTCGTCTCGTTCCCGAGCGGGAGCTCCACCCTCGTGCCGGGCGCCCTGGCGGCCCTGCGTGCCGCGCACCCCGGCACCCGTGTCTCACTCGTCGATGCCGAGCCGCCGAGGTCGGTGGAGATGCTCCGCGACGGGGACTGCGACATCGCTCTGGCATTCCGCTACGGGGTGCCCGGCGGTGAGTGGGACGACCTGGTGGTGCGCCCGCTGCTCGCGGACCGGCTGATCGGCCTCGTGCCCGAGGGGCACCGGCTGGCGGGGGCGGACTCCGTGGGCATCGGCGAACTGGCCGACGAACCGTGGATCGCGGGCTGCCCGCGCTGCCGGCGTCAGCTGGTGGAGGTCTGCGAGGCGTCCGGATTCACCCCCCGGATCGATTTCGCGACGGACGACTACCCGGCGGTGATCGGCCTGGTCGGGGCGGGGCTCGGCGTCGCCGTCCTGCCGGAGCTGGCGATCGAGTCGGTACGCCCCAAGGGGGCCCGTACCGTCGCGGTGGAGCCCGCCGTGGAGCGGGAGATCGTCGCGCTGACCCTGCCTGACCTGGCCAGGGTCCCGGCGGTGGCGGCCACCCTGGATCAGCTGTCCCTGGCGGCTGCGCGCTGAGCGGGCCGACGCCCGCCGCACCCGGTGCGCCGCGTCCGGGCAGGGGGTGCGCCAGGCGTGAAGAAACGTTTCTGCGCCGACCGGTCCTTCGCGGGTGTCAGGTGTGTCCGGGGCCCTGGGCGGCGGTCGAGTGGGCCGAGATGAGGCGGTTGCGGGCGCGGCCCATGAGCTCCTCGCGCTCGTCCTCGGTCAGGCCGCCCCATACGCCGTAGGGCTCCCGTACCGCCAGGGCGTGCGCCGCGCACTCGGCGCGTACCGGGCAGCGCATGCAGACCTCTTTCGCCGAGGCCTCGCGAGCGCTCCGTGCCGCCCCGCGTTCTCCTTCTGGGTGGAAGAACAGTGAGCTGTCGACCCCACGGCAGGCGGCCAGCAACTGCCAGTCCCACAGATCTGCGTTGGGTCCGGGAAGGCGGGAGAAATCTGCCATTGCGTGTCCCCTCGAAACCTTGCTGAGTCGGAAACGGCATCCTCGACCGTCATTGATCGTCGGTGACCGGAGTCCCGACCGTACATCTACGGTGTTAGTAGATGTAAATATGACTGATTGCGAATCTAGCCACAGACGCCAGCAAAAGGGAAGAAAACCCGCTAAATGGGGCATGCTCAGGGGTGAGAGATCGGTTGACGGGTGAATGATCTCGCGCCGTTCTCCTCTGTGTGCGGTCCCTCACTTAGAGTGCCGAACCGGTTGCTTCGACCCGTAACTCTTTCGAGTGACCATCGTTGAGAAGGCGGAGGCGGTTGACGGACAACGAGCTCGGGCAGATGTCCGAGGGGGTCAACCGCACAGGTGACGACTTGTATCAGCCTGGAGGCTCAAGGTGACGCGCATCAGCTGCGGAGGACGGTCATGACATCCGTCCTCGTCTGCGACGACTCCCCGCTTGCCCGAGAAGCGCTCCGCCGCGCGGTTGCGACCGTGCCCGGCGTCGAGCGTGTGACGACGGCGGCCAACGGCGAGGAAGTCCTCCGCCGCTGGGGGGCCGACCGTTCGGATTTGATTCTGATGGACGTACGCATGCCCGGTCTGGGGGGTGTGGAGACGGTCCGGCGACTGCTTTCCGCTGACCCCGGGGCCAGGATCATCATGCTGACCGTCGCCGAGGACCTGGACGGGGTGGCTCTCGCGGTCGCCGCCGGGGCCCGCGGCTATCTGCACAAGGACGCCTCGCGCGCCGAACTGCGGGCGACCGTGACCCAGGCGCTCGCCGATCCGACGTGGCGGCTCGCCCCGCGCCGGCTGCGGTCCGCCGAGATGGGTGCGGCACCCACGCTCACCGCGCGTGAGATCCAGGTGCTCGAAGGCATGAGTCACGGCCGCTCCAACGCGGAGATCGGGCGTGAGCTGTTCCTCTCCGAGGACACCGTGAAGACCCACGCCAGGCGGCTTTTCAAGAAGCTCGGCGCCTCGGACCGTGCCCACGCCGTGGCGCTCGGCTTCCGCTGGGGTCTGGTCCGCTGATGCCGCGGTGCGACCGGTAGCCGTGACGATCCCGTCCGCCCACCCGCGGACGGGACGACGGTGGCGGCGGACCTGCGGCCGGGCCTCCCCACCAGCGGTGCGTGACGCTTCCCGGCCGATGACGCATCCTTGAGATGTGGAGTTCCTCGGGAACGATTCGGTCGAGCGGAAGGGGAGGGCGCAGGACATGACATCCGGCGCACCCGCTCATAACGCTTCGGTGCACAACTCAGGACGCGATGCCGCGGATCGGACGGCGTCAGGGCACCATGGTCCGATGCGCGACGACGAGACGACGGCGATCGGTGCTCTGGTGCACCGTGCCGTCGACGGCGACGCACAGGCCACGCACGATCTGCTGGCCCATGTCCACCCCCTCGCCCTGCGGTACTGCAGGTCCCGGCTGAACCGGCTTCCCGGTGATGCTCGCCACTTCGTGGAGGACCTGGCGCAGGAGGTGTGTGTCGCGGTGCTGATGGCGCTGCCGCGGTACAAGGACACCGGCAGACCCTTCGAAGCCTTCGTCTTCGCCATCGCGGGCCACAAGGTCGCCGACCTCCAGCGTGCCGCGATGCGGCACCCCGGATCGACGGCCGTGCCCTCCGATGAGATGCCGGAGCGGCCCGACGACTCGCTCGGCCCGGAGGAGCGCGCGCTGCTCAGCAGCGATGCCGCATGGGCCAAGAAGCTTCTCGCCAACCTTCCGGAGAACCAGCGCGAGCTGCTGGTTCTGCGGGTCGCGGTCGGACTGACCGCGGAGGAGACCGGACAGATGCTCGGGATGTCCCCGGGTGCGGTGAGGGTCGCCCAGCACCGCGCGCTGAGCAGACTGAGGGCTCTCGCGGGGCAGTGAACGGGGTGGGGCGGGACGGCATGTGCCGTTCTGTACGAAGCCACGAAACCGCCAGGTGATCTTGATCGTGGAATGAGACACCCCGCGAGCCCGTTAGCATGGACATCCGCACCGATCAAGGCCATTTGGGGAAGGTGTCATGACTGCAAACGTCGACGGAGTGCCCGAGAAATTCGCGACGCTCGGGCTGACATACGACGACGTGCTGCTGCTGCCCGGCGCGTCCGACATGGCGCCCGATCAGATCGATACCTCCTCGCACATCTCGAAGAACGTGCGGGTGAACATCCCGCTGCTCTCCGCCGCGATGGACAAGGTCACCGAGGCGCGCATGGCGATCGCCATGGCCCGGCAGGGCGGCGCGGGCGTTCTGCACCGCAATCTCTCCATCGCCGACCAGGCCAACCAGGTCGACCTGGTCAAGCGCTCCGAGTCCGGCATGGTCACCGACCCGATCACGGTGCACCCGGACGCGACGCTGCGCGAAGCGGACCAGCTCTGCGCCAAGTTCCGCATCAGCGGTGTCCCGGTCACCGACGCGGCGGGCAAGCTGCTCGGCATCGTCACCAACCGCGACATGGCCTTCGAGTCCGACCGCGGACGCCAGGTGCGCGAGGTCATGACGCCGATGCCGCTGGTCACGGGCAAGGTGGGCATCTCCGGCGTGGACGCCATGGAGCTGCTCCGCCGCCACAAGATCGAGAAGCTTCCGCTGGTCGACGACGCCGGGATCCTCAAGGGCCTCATCACCGTCAAGGACTTCGTCAAGGCCGAGAAGTACCCGAACGCCGCGAAGGACAAGGGGGGCCGGCTGCTCGTCGGCGCCGCCGTCGGTGTCGCGGGCGACGCCTTCGAGCGGGCGCAGGCGCTCGCCGAGGCCGGTGTCGACTTCATCGTCGTGGATACCGCGCACGGTCACTCCCGGCTCGTCGGCGACATGGTCGCCAAGATCAAGTCGAACGCGTCCGGGGTCGACGTCATCGGCGGCAACATCGCCACCCGCGACGGCGCCCAGGCGCTGATCGACGCGGGAGTCGACGGCATCAAGGTCGGCGTCGGACCCGGCTCCATCTGCACCACGCGTGTGGTCGCCGGCATCGGCGTCCCGCAGGTCACCGCGATCTA
This sequence comes from Streptomyces sp. NPDC059499, assembly GCF_042749285.1. NCBI lineage: Bacteria > Bacillati > Actinomycetota > Actinomycetes > Kitasatosporales > Streptomycetaceae > Streptomyces > Streptomyces sp. NPDC059499. Next base: position 743,275 of record NZ_JBHYTT010000001.1, on the reverse strand, counting down.
CGAGGCCTCGCTCGCCGCCAAGGCGGCCGGCGTCCCGGTCATCGGCGACGGCGGCCTGCAGTACTCCGGCGACATCGCCAAGGCCCTGGTGGCCGGCGCGGACACCGTGATGCTCGGCTCGCTGCTCGCGGGCTGCGAGGAGTCCCCGGGCGAGCTGCTGTTCATCAACGGCAAGCAGTTCAAGTCGTACCGCGGCATGGGTTCGCTCGCCGCGATGCAGACCCGGGGAGACCAGCGCTCGTACTCCAAGGACCGCTACTTCCAGGAGGGCGTTGCCTCCGACGAGAAGCTGGTTCCCGAGGGCATCGAGGGCCAGGTCCCCTACCGCGGCCCGCTGTCCGCGGTCGTCCACCAGCTCACCGGCGGTCTGCGCCAGTCGATGTTCTACGTCGGCGGCCGGACGGTCCCGGAGCTCCAGGCGAACGGGCGCTTCGTACGGATCACCTCGGCGGGTCTCAAGGAGAGCCACCCGCACGACATCCAGATGACGGTGGAAGCGCCGAACTACAGCAGGAAGTAACGCATCAGCGCAGGTGAGGGGCGGTCCGGGGTTCCCGGGACCGCCCCTCATGTGTGTGTCGGGGATACTGGTCAGCGCAGACGTAGAGGAAAGGCCACATCATCGTGACTGAGATCGAGATCGGGCGCGGCAAGCGCGGTCGGCGGGCATACGCGTTCGACGACATCGCTGTCGTGCCGAGCCGTCGTACCCGTGACCCGAAGGAGGTCTCGATCGCCTGGCAGATCGACGCCTACCGCTTCGAGCTGCCCTTCCTGGCCGCTCCCATGGACTCGGTGGTCTCCCCGCAGACCGCCATCCGCATCGGTGAGCTGGGCGGCCTGGGCGTCCTCAACCTCGAGGGGCTGTGGACCCGGCATGCCGACCCGCAGCCGCTCCTCGACGAGATCGCCGAGATGCCCGTCGAGACCGCCACCCCGCGGCTCCAGGAGATCTACTCCGCCCCCATCCAGGAGGAGCTGATCGGGCAGCGCATCAAGGAGGTGCGCGACTCCGGTGTCGTCACCGCCGCGGCGCTCTCGCCGCAGCGCACCGCGCAGTTCTCCAAGGCCGTGGTCGACGCGGGCGTGGACATCTTCGTCATCCGCGGTACGACGGTCTCGGCCGAGCACGTCTCCGGCGCCGCCGAGCCGCTCAACCTGAAGCAGTTCATCTACGAGCTGGACGTCCCGGTGATCGTCGGCGGCTGCGCCACGTACACCGCGGCCCTGCACCTGATGCGCACCGGCGCGGCCGGTGTCCTCGTCGGCTTCGGCGGCGGCGCCGCGCACACCACGCGCAACGTCTTCGGCATCCAGGTCCCGATGGCGACCGCGGTCGCCGACGTGGCCGGGGCCCGCCGCGACTACATGGACGAGTCCGGCGGCCGGTACGTGCACGTGATCGCGGACGGCGGTGTCGGCTGGTCCGGCGACCTGCCCAAGGCGGTCGCCTGCGGCGCGGACGCCGTGATGATGGGCTCCCCGCTCGCCCGTGCGACGGACGCGCCCGGCCGCGGCCGGCACTGGGGCATGGAGGCCGTCCACGAGGACGTGCCGCGCGGCAAGCTGGTCGACCTGGGTTCCGTCGGCACGACGGAGGAGGTCCTGACCGGCCCCTCGCACAACCCCGACGGTTCGATGAACATCTTCGGCGCACTGCGCCGGGCGATGGCCACTACGGGCTACAGCGACCTCAAGGAGTTCCAGCGCGTCGAGGTGACGGTGGCGGACTCGCAGCACCGCCGCTGACGCCCCTTCGGGTACACATGCGGGAGGGCCCGGACCACCGAGGTGGTCCGGGCCCTCCCGCATGCCGTGCCGCTGGTCAGCCGGCCTTCCTGGCGCCACCGAAGGCGGCGACCGGACCCAGGGCGAGGAAGAGGTACGTCATGAAGTCGGCCTCCTCCTTCCAGATGTCCAGCACATCGCTGAAGTGCTCGAAGAAGACCTCGGAGAAGCCCACGCCGAGAGCGTCCGCCAGGACCACGGACATCCCGATGAGCTGGCCGAGGAACACACCGCCGAGGGAGAAGACGGCACTGGAGACGAGGACGCCGGGGTTGGACCCGCCGACCTTGCTCGCCGCGAAGCCGACGATGAACCCGACACCGACGGCCGCGTAACCGACCTCGCGCTCGATGGCACCGGCGATCACGCCGTACAGGATCGCCGCGACGATCGCGGTGCCGAGGGCGGCCAGCACGCCGAGACCGATGTTGTTGCGGAGCGGCGCGACGGGAGCGAACGGGGCGCCGCCACCGAACTGGCCGGGCTGCTGGGCACCGAACGGGTTGCCGGTCGGGGCGCCGGGCTGCTGGCCCGCGTACGGGTTGCCGTCGGCAGGCTGGTGCTGCGGCGGGTTCGGCGGCTGCACGGGCTGGCTCATGATGGTTGTTCCCCCTGGAACGGATGCGCACGACTGTGCGAGATGTGACGCCGCAGGCTAGCAGTCCGTACCGACATGGCCCACCGGAATCCTTGCGGGGGCTGGCCGGTGGGCCAGTTCCTAGAGCCGGTGAGCGGCTCCGGCCGGGGTGGCTCCCCGGGTGTCCAGGAGGAGTTGGGCCTTCACGGCGAGCCCCTGGAGGTCGTACGTGCGGTGCTGCTGGAGCAGGACGGTCAGGTCCGCGCCGGCGGCGGCCTCGTACAGCGAGTCGGCGCGCGGAACCGGCAGTTCGCGCACGCGCCAGTCCAGGACGTGCGGGTCGTGGTACCCGATCTGGGCACCCATGTCCATCAACCGCGTCGCGATCTCCCGGGCGGGGGAGGCCTCCTGGTCGGCGAGGTCCGGCTTGTACGTGACGCCGAGCAGCAGCACCCGCGCGCCCCGGACCGACTTGCCGTGCTCGTTCAGCAGGGTCGCGCAGCGCTGGATCACGTAGCTCGGCATCCGGTCGTTGATCTCCTGGGCGAGCGAGACCATGCGCAGCGGGTGGCCGGGGGTGCGGCTGTTGTACGGGAAGTAGCCGGGGTCCACGGGAGCGCCGTGGCCGCCGACGCCGGGGCCGGGGCGGAACGGCTGGAAGCCGAAGGGCTTCGTCTCGGCGCACCGAATGACGTCCCAGAGGTCGACACCGAGGTCGTGGCAGAGCACCGCCATCTCGTTGACCAGGGCGATGTTGACGTGCCGGAAGTTGGTTTCGAGGACCTTCGTCATCTCGGCCTCGCGCGGCCCGCGGGCCCGGACGACCTTGTCGGTGAGCCGTCCGTAGAAGGCGGCGGCGGACTCCGTGCAGGCGGGGGTGAGGCCGCCGATGACCTTGGGGGTGTTGGCGAAGACATGGGTGCGGTTGCCGGGATCGAGTCGGCCGGGGGAGTGCGCGAGGTGGAAGTCGCGTCCGGCGCGCAGCCCGGAGCCCTCCTCCAGGAGCGGTCGTACGACGTTCTCCGTGGTCCCGGGGGGCACGGCCGATTCCAGCAGCACGGTGGTGTGCGGGCGCAGCCGGGCGGCGAGGGCGCGGGCAGCGTCGGTCACGGCGCCGAGGTCGAGGGTGCGGTCGGGACCCAGCGGGGTGGGGGCGCAGATCGCGGCGGTACGGACCCGGCCCAGCTCGGCCGGATCGGCGGTGGGCCTGAATCCCCCGGACAGCATCCGCCGGATGTCGGAGGCGCTGAGGGATCCCTCGACCGGTGTACGGCCCGCGGAGAGTTCGGCGTAGGGGCGGGGATCGGTGTCGTAGCCGACGGTGTGGATTCCGGCGGCGACGGCTGCTTGGGCGAGGGGCAGGCCTAGGTGACCGAGTCCGATGACAGCGAGGTCGGCGGGCATGTCGAGGGCCGTCCTTCCCTAAGACCAAGAAGACAGGAAGTGCAACTGCTGGGGACAGCGCAATGTCAGACTAGGCGTAAATATGACCTATATGTCGCATTCTGTGACTCTCGTCGACCGGGTGTTGTCCACAGGCGGTGGCTGAAGTCGTGGACCGCGGACAGAATCGGATGGTGGGCACGGGTGCCCGGCCTCGCGGCCGGTCCCCGCTCCCGTGCCGGACCACCCCGATCTACCGGGAGGCAGCAGTGAGGACAGCGACACTGGGACCCGCGGAGCGCACGGCGGCGCTCGCGGCGATGGCCGAGCGCGAACTGGACGTACTGGTCGTGGGAGCGGGCGTGGTCGGCGCCGGGACGGTGCTGGACGCGGCCACCAGAGGGCTCTCGACCGGGCTCGTCGAAGCGCGCGACTGGGCGTCCGGGACCTCCAGCAGGTCGAGCAAGCTGATCCACGGCGGGCTGCGCTATCTGGAGATGCTGGACTTCGCGCTCGTACGGGAGGCGCTGAAGGAGCGCGGACTGCTCCTGGAGCGACTGGCCCCGCACCTCGTGAAGCCTGTTCCGTTCCTCTACCCCTTGCAGCACAAGGGGTGGGAGCGGCTCTACGCGGGCTCGGGCGTCGCGCTCTACGACGCGATGTCGGTGTCCTCGGGGCACGGCCGGGGCCTGCCCGTGCACCGGCACCTCTCGCGCCGCCGTGCCCTGCGGGTCGCGCCGGCCCTGAGGAAGGACGCCCTGGTCGGCGCCCTGCAGTACTACGACGCCCAGATGGACGATGCCCGTTTCGTGGCGACGCTGGTGCGCACGGCCGCGGGCTACGGGTCGCACGTGGCGAACAGGGCGCGGGTGATCGGCTTCCTCCGCGAGGGGGAGCGGGTCGTCGGCGCCAGGGTGCAGGACGTCGAGGGCGGCGGGGAGTACGAGGTCAGGGCCAAACAGGTGGTCAACGCGACCGGTGTGTGGACGGACGACACCCAGGCGCTCATAGGTGAGCGCGGACAGTTCCACGTCCGGGCGTCGAAGGGCATCCATCTGGTCGTACCCAAGGACCGCATCCACTCCTCGACCGGGCTGATCCTGCGGACCGAGAAGTCGGTGCTCTTCGTGATCCCGTGGGGACGGCACTGGATCATCGGCACGACGGATACCGACTGGGACCTGGACAAGGCGCACCCGGCCGCGTCCAGCGCCGACATCGACTACATCCTCGAACACGTCAACTCCGTCCTGAACACCCCTCTGACCAGGGATGACGTCCAGGGCGTCTATGCGGGGCTGCGACCCCTGCTGGCCGGTGAGTCCGACGCGACGAGCAAGCTGTCGCGCGAGCACACGGTGGCGCACCCGGTGCCGGGACTCGTCGTCGTCGCAGGGGGCAAGTACACGACCTACCGCGTGATGGCGAAGGACGCGGTGGACGAGGCGGTGCACGGACTGGACCAGCGGGTCGCCGAGTGTGTCACGGAGGACATCCCGCTGCTGGGCGCCGAGGGCTACCGGGCCCTGTGGAACGCGCGGGCGAGGATCGCCGCCCGGACCGGGCTCCATGTCGCCCGGGTGGAACACCTGCTCAACCGCTACGGCTCGATGACCGAGGAACTGCTCGACCTGGTCGCGGGCGACGCGTCACTGGGCGAACCGCTGGCCGGCGCCGAGGACTACCTGCGGGCCGAGGTCGTCCACGCCGCCTCGCACGAGGGCGCCCGCCACCTCGACGACGTACTGACGCGGCGCACCCGGATCTCCATCGAGACGTTCGACCGGGGCACCCGCTGTGCGCGCGAGTGCGCGGACCTGATGGCGCCGGTGCTGGGCTGGGACACGGACCAGGTCGAGCGGGAGGTGGAGCACTACCGCAAGCGGGTGGAGGCCGAGCGTGAGTCGCAGCGGCAGCCGGACGACCTGACCGCGGACGCGGCCCGGCTGGGGGCGCCGGACATCGTCCCGCTCTAGGACCTCCTCGCCGGCATCACGCGGGTCAGCCGGCCCGGACCCGGCAGAACTCGGCCTCCAGAAGGGCCGGTTCGAGGTCCGGACCGGACAGCATGTCCGTGTTCGCCCGGAAGACGAAGACGTGCCGGCCGTCGCGCGTCGCGGCGGCCCGCACATAGCTTCCGGTGATGTGCCCGTTGTGCCCCCAGACGGTGGTGCCGCACGAGAGCTTCTGCGGGTAAAGACCCATGGCGTACAGGCCGTGTGCCGTGCGGGTGTCGAGCAGCGTGGCCAGCTGGGCGGGCGGCAGCAGGCGGCCGCCCAGCAGGGCCGCGTAGAAGCGGGTCAGATCGGCGAGCGTGGAGACCATCTCCCCGGCCGCGCCGGCCGTCCGCGGACCGGCCGAGGTGACATCGCGCAGCGTGCCGTCACCGGGGGAGCGGTGGTAGCCGCGGGAGTGCGGTGAGGGGAGGGTGCCCCGGGCCCCGGGGAACGAGGTTCCGGTCAGCCGGAGGGGAGTGAGGACGCGGCGCTGTATCTCGGCGGCGTACGGATGTCCGGTGACGCGCTGAACGACCAGGCCGAGCAGGACGTAATTGGTGTTGGAGTACGCGTACGTGCCGGGCGCCGTCACCGGAGGGTGCGTCAGGGCGGTGCGGACCGCGGTGCCCGGCGTGAGGGGCTGCGCGGACGGACCGGCCGCGCCCGTGACGGCGGGGTCCGTGGCGGGCAGTGCCTCGGTGTAGTCGTAGAGACCGCTGGTGTGGGTCAGCAGGGCGCGCAGCGTGATGCGGCGTCCGTCGTTGCCGTGCCCGCGTACGAGGCCCGGCAGATGCGTGTCGACGGTGTCCGACAGCTGCAGCGCGCCCTCCCCGGCGAGTTGGAGGACCACCGTCGCGACGAATGTCTTCGTGACGCTGCCTGCCCGGAAGCGGTCGCCGGGCCGTATCCCGGTTCCGGCGGAACGGTAGGTCTCCCGTGGTGCGGGGGAGTCGCGACGGGACAGAAAGGCCGCCGCGGGGGCATCGCCCTCGACGACGAGCCGGGGAAGGTAGGAGGATGCGGGCGTGAGGTGTGGTTCGCTGGGCAGGCTGGCCGTTCCCAGGGTGAGTAGGGCCAGCACCACCGGGGCGGCGAGCATCGTCCTGAGTGTCGGCATGGCGGGGGCTCCTTCCTACGGCCACATGATGGCCGACCAAGGACCCGGCACCATGGCCGGTCCCGGGGTGAGGGACAATGAACGCTCTGCCAGGGCGGGTTGATCGCAGAGGGGACGCATGTCGGAGGCGGAGCAGTCACGGGAGCCCCAAGGGGACAAGGACGGACGTCTTCTCGCGGGGCGGTACCGGCTCGGGGCGGTGCTCGGCCGGGGCGGCATGGGCACGGTCTGGCGTGCTGCCGACGAGACGCTGGGACGCACGGTCGCGGTCAAGGAACTGCGGTTCCCCTCGGCCATCGACGACGACGAGAAGCGCCGTCTGATCACGCGCACCCTGCGCGAGGCGAAGGCCATCGCGAGGATCCGCAACAACAGCGCCGTGACCGTCTACGACGTGGTCGACGAGGACGACCGGCCGTGGATCGTCATGGAGCTCATCGAGGGCAAGTCGCTCGCCGAGGCCATCCGTGAGGACGGCACGCTGACGCCGAAGCGCGCCGCGGAGGTCGGCCTGGCCATCCTCGACGTGCTGCGCTCCGCGCATCGCGAGGGCATCCTCCACCGCGATGTGAAGCCGTCCAACGTGCTGATCTCCGACGACGGCCGGGTCGTGCTCACCGACTTCGGCATCGCGCAGGTCGAGGGCGACCCCTCCGTCACGTCGACGGGCATGCTCGTCGGTGCCCCCTCGTACATCTCGCCGGAGCGGGCCCGCGGGCACAAGCCCGGCCCGCCCGCCGACCTGTGGTCGCTCGGCGGACTGCTGTACGCGAGCGTCGAGGGCTGCCCCCCGTACGACAAGGGCTCGGCCATCGCCACGCTGACAGCGGTGATGACGGAACCGCTCGACCCGCCGAAGAACGCGGGTCCGCTGGAAGAGGTCATCTACGGTCTGCTGGCCCGGGACCCCGAGCAGCGGCTCGACGACGCCGGGGCGCGAGCCCTGCTCACCGATGTGATCAATGCTCCGGAGTGTCCGGTGTCCCCGCCGGCCGATTCCACGCAGGTCATGGCGCTGCCCGGCACCACAGGCACGAAGAGCGGAAGCAAGAAGGCGGCCGGAGCGGCAGCCGCGTCCGTAGCGGCGGGCACGGCGGCAGGCGCGGCATCGGGCGGGGCGACCGGCACGACGCCCCCGACCGGTGACGCGGCCACGGCCGCGAGCGGTCCGGGCGAGGGCGCGCGGGACCGGCTGCGCGGTGCGCTGCGGTCCGTACGGAACGCGAAGGCACCGGCCGCGGGCACGGCCGTTCCTCCGGCGCCCACGCAGGCACCGGCTGTTCCCCACGCGGGTACGGCCACGGCATCCGCCTCCGGGCCCGTCGCGCCGCCGCGCCCGCCCGGCGGCCCGTCCGCCGCACCGGCCCGTGCCTCGATCACGGACGTCGTGCCGCGCCGCACCCTGGCCGTCATCGCCGGTGTCGTCGTGCTGGCCGTCCTCGGCACAGTCCTCGCGCTCACCCTGGGCGACGGCGACAAGGACAACAAGGGCAGTGGCACGGGCGGCGGGGGCGACAAGGCCGCGTCGGCCGGTGCCGCCTCCGGTGGCGACAGCGTCACCGACCCGGGCAAGGGCAAGGACAGCGCCAAGGACGACGAGGGCAAGAAGGAGGGCCAGGGCGAGGCGACCGGCAAGCCGTCGCCCGATCCGGAGACCGACGCACCGGCCCCGGACGGCGTGCCCGCCGGGTTCAAGCAGGTCACCGACAAGCAGTTCCACTTCAGCATGGCGATGCCCGAGAGCTTCAGGCGCGACGTCATAGCGGGAAGGAACTCGGGCCGCATCTACAACGCCGACGGCGGCTTCCCGCGTGTCCAGGTCGACTACAACGCCTCCCCGAAGGACGACGCGGCGGCTGCCTGGACGGCGGCCGTGGCCTCCACCAAGGCCCTCAGTAACGGCTACAAGCACATCGGGATAAAGAAGGTCGAGTTCAACGGCTACCCGACCGTCGCCGACTGGGAGTTCGTGCGTACCCAGCAGGGCATTCGGGTCCGGGTGCTCAACCGCGGGTTCAAGGCCGACGCCACCCACGGCTACTCGATCATGATCAGCTGCAAGGAGAGCGAGTGGGACGGCGCGGAGTGCACCGCGCTTCGGGAGACGGCGTTCGCCACGTTCAAGCCCACGGACTGACCGGCCGTTCGAGCCCACGGACCGACCGGCCCGCCGCCGAACGGAACGGCCGGGTTGCCCCGACCCGGCCGCACCGCCGCGCGTTGCCACGTATCGTGAGAGACCGTGGACCGTACGCAGCCGGGATCATGGGTCAATTGCACAGCAAGTGACCGAAATTGACTGATTATGCGGTCTCCGTGACCGGGGGACAGCGCGCTCTGGGGAGGCGTCGTGGACGACTATGCGGGTCGGGTACTTGCCGACCGCTACCGCCTTCCGCTGCCCCCGTCCGATGCGTACGAACTGGTCGAGACCCGGGCGTTCGACACGTACAGCGGGCAGGAAGTCCTGGTCCGGCAGGTGCCGTTGCCGGAGGTCGTGGACGCGGAGGTGCTCGACGCCGACGGGCTGCCCTCGACGGCCAGGCGTGCCACCGGACGCACGGTGCGGCGCTCCACGGACCCCGCGGTCCGCAGGGCGATCGAGGCAGCCCAGGCGGCGGCCCAGGTGCCCGACCACCCGCGCCTGGACCAGGTCTTCGACGTGTTCGCCGAGGCGGGTTCGCTGTGGATAGTGAGTGAACTGGTCGCCGCCCGCCCGCTCGCGGCACTCCTCGCGGAGCGACCCCTCAATCCGTACCGGGCCGCCGAGATCGGCTCCGACGTCCTGACCGCGCTGCGGGTGCTGCACGCCCACGGCTGGACCCACCGCAACATCACCGTCCGCACGGTACTGGTCTGCGACGACGGCCGTGTCGTGCTGACGGGGCTGGCCGCCGGTGCGGCCGAGGAGGCGCTGTGCGGGTACGTTCCCGCACCGCGGCCCGACGACGAGAACACCTACGGCGCCCCTGCGGTCGAGTCGGGCCCCACCGGCCCGTACGAACCGCCGTCCGAGTTCGCTCCGCCCTCCGAGTTCGCTCCGCCCTCGACGTTCGCTCCGCCGTCCGAGTTCGCTCCGCCGTCCGCGTTCGCCCCGCCCACCGGATTCGACCCGTCGGCCCGGTTCGCCCCGCCCTCCCCGGAGGGCCCGTCCGCCGCCGGGGTGCCGTCCTCGCGCGGCCCCGCGGAGATCGAGGCGGCAGATCCGCAGACCGGGGGTGTGGACCCGGGCGCGGACCGGCACGGGCAGGAGCTCGTCCCGCGGCCGCCCCGTCCCGCCGTCCCCGTGGCGGAACCCGGCGCCGGAAGCGCCGCGCAACTGCGCGCGGCACGCGCCGGCGCCATCGCCGCCTACCGGGCGGGTGCCCGCGCCGCCGCCCGGGTCAACGAGGAACAGCAGCGCGACCGCGACGACGCGAACACCGACGCAGGGGAGCGCGGGGGGACGGCCGTTCCTCCCGCCATCGGCCCCCCGCGGCCCGCCGGCACCTGGGGCCGGCCGGCCGACGACACCTACGACCCGTACGACGATGACGACGACGAGGACGACGAGGGTCCCGGCGGCTACGCCGGCGGCCCCCGGCGGGTCCACCTCGCCGGTACCTGGGGCGACGGACCCGGCGCGGGCCGCCCGGTTCCCGCGGGCGGTTCGGGCGGCTCCGGGGAGGACGCGCTGCGCGCCGACTCCCGGCGCCAGGGCAGCATCCCAGCCGTTCCCGCGGCCCGGCAGGACCGTCTGCCGCAGCCGGTGGCCGCACAGGCGTCCTCCGGCGGCTGGGACGAGGTCGTCGCGGGCAGCGGCGGTACGCCCGCCTACCGCGGCCCCGCCACCCCGCTCGCCGCCGAACGCGCCCGGCAGGCCCGTATCGCCGTCGTAGGCGCCGTCACGGAGCGATGGGCGCCGGAGCAGGCCGGCCCCGTCCACGACAACTGGCAGCTGGCCCCGCCCATCGGACCCTCCACCGACCTGTGGGCTCTGGGCGCCCTGCTCTACCGCGCGGTACAGGGACACGCCCCGTACCCCGAGGAGAACGCGTCCGAGCTCGTCCAGATGGTCTGCGGTGAGCCGCCCGCCTTCGCGGAGGAGTGCGGCCCGCTACGCCCCGTCGTCGAGTCACTGCTGCGTCAGGACCCCACGGAGCGCCCCGACTTCGAGGAGCTACGCGGCTGGCTGCGCTCCCTCGTACGGTCGGCGCCCGAGCCCGAGGCGGGCAACGACGTCGTGCCGCTGCCGCCCCCGGACGCCACCCGGCTCCCCGTCGTACGCCGGCGGGGCGAGCTGGTGCGCAGACGCCGGGGCCGCGGGTCGGCGCACGGCCGCCACCGCCAGGGGAAGCCGCAGCGGTACGAGAAGCAGCCCGTCCACCAGCCGGAGTACGCGAAGAAGCCCCCGCGCGAGCCCAAGGGTCCCAGGGTGCTGCGCGAGCCGCAGCCCGGACGGCGGCCCGGTGGCCGGCCGCCGAGGCGGCTCGGACGGCTGCTGCTGGTGCTGATCCTGCTGGCGATGGCCGCCGCGGTGGCCTATGCCGTGATGTTCATGCCCAAGGCCGGATCCGATGCCGGTACGGACACGGGATCGCAGGGACAGCCCTCCGGATCCGCCGCGCCCGCGGAGCCGGAACCCGAACCGAGCTCTCCGGCAGGGGAGCCGGCCCCCTCCGCCTCCCCCGGCTCGGAGAAGCCGCAGAGCAGCCGTTCGGCCGTCGCGCTCGCTCCGGGGTACGTGCTGCGCAAGGACGCCGAAGGCTTCGAGATCGGTGTGCCCAAGGACTGGCAGCGCAGCCCGGCCAACGCCGACCGGCAGATCCGTTACGGCAGCGACGGGTTCAGCGTGCTGATCGTGCCCGGCCGCGACACCGTCAAGGCCAACGGCAGTGACCCGCTGGACTACCAGCGCAGCCGCGAACCGGAGTTGCAGCCCTTCCGGGAGTCCAGCTGGGCGACGTCCACGGGCATGCGCCGGGTCGATGTCGGCCGACAGGTCATGGCGGAGGGGCAGTTCACCTGGCAGGAGAGCGGCGGCCGCGAGGTCTACGTCCGCAATCTGGTCATGATCGTCGAGGGCAGGTACCACATCATCCAGGTCATCGGTCCGTCGAACGAGCGCGACAGGGTCTCCGACGTCTACGACCAGGCCATCTCCTCCTACCGCGTGGGTTCCTGACCCCGCGGCAGTGCGCGACATGCATCACAGTGCGGTCTCGTGCCGCGGTGCGAGGTTCCGTGGCGCCGCCTCCCCTCCGTAACCTGTCGTTCGAAGGAATGGGGCGGGGACACACGTGGAACATGCGCAGGGCACGGACTCGGGAATCGTACTGGCGGGGCGGTACCGGCTCGGCGACGTCCTCGGCCGCGGCGGTATGGGCAAGGTGTGGCGCGCCCACGACGAGGTGCTCCACCGGACCGTCGCCGTCAAGGAGTTGACCGCGGGGCTGTACGCCGCGGAGGCGGACCGGGCCGTGCTGCACGCCCGCACGCAGAAGGAGGCGCGCGCGGCCGCCCGCATCACCCATCCTGGGGTCGTCACGGTCCATGACGTCATCGAGTACGACAACCGCCCCTGGATCGTCATGCAGTACGTCGACGGGCCCTCGCTCGCCGATGCCACGAAGGAGACCGGTGAGGTCGAGCCGCGCGAGGCGGCCAGGATCGGTCTTCACGTGCTGAGCGCGCTGCGGGCCGCGCACGGCGCAGGGGTGCTGCACCGGGACGTCAAGCCGGGCAACGTCCTGCTCGCCCGGGACGGACAGGTGCTGCTGACCGACTTCGGGATCGCCGCGATCGAGGGCGACTCCACCATCACCAGGACCGGTGAACTGGTGGGCTCCATCGACTACCTGGCACCCGAACGGGTACGCGGCGGCGACCCGGGCCCGGCCTCCGACCTCTGGTCGCTGGGCGCCACGCTCTACACCGCTGTGGAAGGGCGCTCACCGTTTCGCCGCACGTCCCCGATCTCCACGATGCAGGCCGTGGTCACGGAGGAACCGCCCCCGCCGGAGCGCGGCGGGGCGCTGGCGCCCGTGATCACGGCCCTGCTGCGCAAGGACCCCGCGGAGCGGCCGACGGCCGCCGAGACGGAACGGATGCTGCTGGAGGCGATGGAGGGGCGCAAGCCCGTCACGGCGCAGGCGTACGTACCCACCCAGCGGGTGTCCGAGGACGACCTGCGCGCCTTCGTCCCTGACGGGTCGACGGCCCGTCTCGCGCAGCCCGCACAGCCCCCGGCCCGGCCGGAGGGCGAGCGGCCGCACGTCCAGCCGTACACGCCCGCGCCCGCGGTCCGTCGCAGCCGGGGCAGGTGGCGTACGGCGCTGCTGGTCATCGCCGTCGCCGCGCTGCTCGGCGGGGCGGCGGGCCTGCTGGCGATGAAGTACGCGGGGGACGAGGGGAGTACGGGGAAGGGCGGCACCGGCACCGGGACCGCCGCCGGTCCGTCCTCGGCCGGTCCGTCGACGCCGTCCAAGGATCCGCAGCCCGGCTCGCAGCCCGGTTCGCAGGACGTACCCGACGGCTGGACGCGGGTCCACGACCCCGAGGGCTTCAGCCTCGCCGTGCCCCAGGGCTGGACCCGGCAGACGGACGGCAACCAGATCGACTACACCCCGGACAACGGGGCGCACCGCATCCGGATCAGCCTCGATCCGAAGCCCGACTTCGACAACTCGTACATGCACATGCTGAGCATCGAGAAGGACCTCTCCGAGCGGCTGCCGGGCTACGACCGGCTGACCCTGCACTCGAACACCTTCAGGGACCGGCCGGGCTCCCTCTGGGAGTTCACCTGGCTCGAGTCCAAGGACCATCCGGGGCCGCGCCACGGAATCGACCAGATGTACTTCGGTGAGACGGGCGGACCCGAGTACGCGATCTACATGACGGGGCCCGAGGCGGACTGGGCCGAGAGCCGGGACCGCTTCGAGACGATGCTGCGCAGCTGGAAGCCCCCGGAGTCCACGGACTGACGACCGGTCACCCCCACGACGACTGTCACGGCTCTGCACCCTCTGTCCCGTCCCGGTGGTCACAGCCTGTGCGCTTCCGACAGGATGAGGGCATGACCAACGATGGGGGACGGGCGAACGAGCCCACGAGCTACGGGCTCCGGCCGCCGCACGCACCGCAGGAGCCGCCGGGTCCCGTGCACGGACAGGCGGGTCTCCCGGAACAGTCCGCCTTCCCGGACCCTCCCGGCGTGCCCGCGCCCACCCCGACCGTCACCGTTCGGCCCCCCGAGGGTGCGCCGAACCGGCTCGTCGGGGGCCGCTACCGGCTCGTCGGGCGACTCGGGCACGGCGGAATGGGGACGGTCTGGCGGGCCCACGACGACATCGTGGACCGTGACGTGGCCGTCAAGGAACCCCGGGTGCCGGACCACCTCGGGGAACGCGAGCGGGCGGTCGTCTACCTGCGCATGCAGCGCGAGGCGCGTGCCGCCGCCCGTATCGAGCACCCCAGCGTCGTCACCGTGCACGACGTGGTCGTCGAGGACGGCAAGCCGTGGATCGTCATGGAACTGGTCAGCGGCCAGTCGCTCGGCGACCGCCTGCAGGAGGGGACCCTCGACCCGCGCGAGGCCGCCAGGATCGGCCTCGCCGTCCTCGGCGCGCTGAACGCCGCCCACGGTGCGGGTGTGCTCCACCGCGACGTCAAGCCGGACAACGTCCTGCTCGGGCGCGACGACCGGGTGGTCCTCACCGACTTCGGCATCGCGCAGGTCGAGGGCGAGCAGCGGCTCACCGAGACCGGTGCCTTCGTCGGGTCGCCCGAGTACATCTCCCCGGAGCGGGTGCTGGGCCAGCTGCCCGGTCCGGAGTCCGACCTCTGGTCGCTGGGTGTCGTGCTGTACGCGGCGGTGGAGGGCATGTCCCCGTACCGCCGCTCCCACACCCCGGCCACCCTGCAGGCCATTCTCTCGGCGGAACCGCAGATGCCGGCCCGGGGCAAGGGCGTCTTCGGCACGCTCGTCATGCAGTTGCTCCGCAAGGACCCGGCGGCACGGCCGGGGGCCGCCGAGATCCGTTCCGCCCTGGAGTCGGTGGTGGCCCTCCCGCCGGTCTCCCGGCCGCTCACCCAGCCGTACGGGAACGGCGCGTCCGGCGGCGGCAGCCGGTGGGTGCCTCCGGTGCTGCACCGCAACCGGAAGGCGCAGTTCGGGTTCGGCGCCGGGGTGCTGGCGGCGGCTCTCGCGCTCGTCCTCGTGCTCGCGGACCCGTTCGCCGGCGACGAGCTGCCGGGCGGCTGGCAGGTGAGGCCGGAGAACGAGGTGCTCTCGGCGGACGTGGCCGTGCCCGAGGACTACAAGCGCATCCAGGAGGACACCGGCGAGCTCGTCTGGTACGCGGACCCGAGCGGTGTCTTCGAGATCGACTTCTGGCACAAGGCGGTCAAGAAGGACGACACGGCGGCGGAGAAGTCCGCGGGTGCCGACCCGGAGGACCGCAAGGCGTACTACGAGAAGGGCGGGGCGAACACCCTGGAGATGAGGGACGCCACCGTCTCCTTCAAGAAGACCGAACACCAGGGCCGCACGGCGTACGACATGGTCACCGAGTACACCCCGTACTCCTCGACCGAGGACGACGCGCTGCGCTTCCGCTACCACGAGCTCCTGATCCCGGGGCGGACGGCGAGCGATCCGTACTGGCACGTCCGGGTCAAGATGCCCGCGGCGGGTGAGGCGGCGACGGACGGCGAAAAGATTTACACCGAGGTCGCCGAGCGGCTGAAGATTCACGATTCCTGAGCCTGCCGGGAAGATAGCCCCTGATCAGCGGTTATTTCGCCAGTGATCACTGGCTGGTTTGCCGGGTGCGGCCACAGCGGTGTTGTGGGGTCTGTGAAAACCTGTTACCGACGGGTACCCAAAGTGCGCGGGTGGACATACTCTCGCCCTCATGACGGACTCGCAGGCCTCCACGACCACCTCCGCCGCCCCCGGCACCCGTGTCGGCACCAACCCGGTGGCAGCGGCCCCCGCAGGCGTTCGCACCGCCGCCGACGTGGTCACACCCGAGGTGATAGCCCAGCTGACCCGTGGCGTCGTCGGCTCCGGCCGCACGGCCAACCACAGCCCCTTCACCGGGGAGAAGCTGGCCGACCTGCCCGAGTCCACCCCCGAGGACGTCGCGACCGCCTTCGAGCGGGCCCGCGCCGCCCAGCCTGCCTGGGCGGCGACGTCCGTCCGCAACAGGGCGGCGGTACTGCTCCGCTTCCACGACCTCGTCCTTCAGCGCCAGGCCGAGGTCCTCGACCTCATCCAGCTGGAGACCGGCAAGGCCCGGCTGCACGCCCACGAAGAGGTGCTGGCCGTCGCGGTGTCGGCCCGCCACTACGGGCGCATGGCCACCTCCTACCTGAAGCCGAAGCGGCACACCGGAGTCGTCCCGGCCCTCACCAAGGTCACCGAGCTGCGCCAGCCGCGCGGGGTCATCGGCCAGATCGCTCCCTGGAACTACCCGCTCGAACTCTCCGTCGGCGACGCGCTGCCGGCCTTCGTCGCCGGCAACGCCGTGGTGATGAAGCCCGACACGGAGACCGCGCTGACCGCTCTGTGGGCCCGTGACCTGCTGATCGAGGCCGGACTGCCCGCCGAGGTGTTCCAGGTCGTGCTCGGGGACGGCCCCGTCGTCGGCCCCGAGGTCGTCGGCCGCGCCGACTACGTCTCCTTCACCGGCTCCACCCGCACCGGCCGCGAGGTCGCCCAGGGCGCGGCGGCCCGGCTCGTCGGGGTCTCGCTGGAGCTCGGCGGCAAGAACCCCATGCTGGTCCTCGAGGACGCCGACGTGGAGAAGGCCGCCGCCGGCGCCGTCCGCGCCTGCTTCTCCTCCGCGGGGCAGCTCTGCATCTCCATCGAGCGGCTGTACGTCCACGAGGCCGTCGCGGACGCCTTCCTGGAGCGCTTCGCCGCCCGTACGAAGGCGATGCGGCTCGGCAACTCCCTCGCCTACGGTGCCGAGATGGGCTCCCTGGTCGGCGAGCGGCAGCTGGAGACCGTCACCCAGCACGTCGCCGAAGCCGTCGAGAAGGGCGCCACGCTCGTCGCGGGCGGCGTCGCCCGCCCCGACATCGGCCCGCTCTTCTACGAGCCGACCATCCTGACCGACGTCCAGGAACCGATGGCCGTCTGCGCCGAGGAGACCTTCGGCCCCGTCGTCTCGGTCTACCGCTTCACCGACGAGGACGACGTGGTCTCCCGCGCCAACGCCACGTCGTACGGCCTCAACGCCAGCGTCTGGACCAAGGACGGCCGGCGAGGCCACCGGATCGCCGCGCGGCTGCGGGCCGGCACGGTCAACATCAACGAGGGGTACGCACCCGCCTACGGCAGCGCCCAGTCCCCGATGGGCGGCATGAAGGACTCCGGCCTCGGACGACGGCACGGCTCGGAGGGAATCCTCAAGTACACCGAGGCCCAGACCGTCGCCCAGCAGCGGCTGATCCCGCTCGCGCCGTCCTTCGGCATGGACGACGAGAAGTACGCCGCCCTCATGAGCTTCGGCCTCAAGGCGATGAAGGCCTTCCGGCTGCGCTGACGCGGGCTGCCCCACTCCTGCCCTTCCCTCCCTTCCGCACCGAGGAGAGCCATGTCCCAGGACAGCGCTGCCCAGAATCAGACCCCGCGCTCCGACGGGCCCGACGACGACGCCGCGTACGACTACGACGTGCTCGTCGTCGGATCGGGCTTCGGCGGCGCGGTCTCGGCCCTGCGGCTGAGCGAGAAGGGCTACCGGGTCGGCATCCTGGAGGCGGGGCGCCGCTTCACGCCGGCCACCCTTCCCAAGAACTCCTGGGACATCAAGAACTACCTGTGGGCCCCGGCCCTCGGGCTGTTCGGCATCCAGCGCGTACACCTGCTCGGAAAGGTGATGGTGCTGGCCGGCGCGGGCGTCGGAGGCGGCTCCCTCAACTACGCCAACACGCTGTACGTACCGCCCGCGCCGTTCTTCGAGGACCGCCAGTGGGCCGGCATCACCGACTGGCAGGACGAGCTGGCCCCGTACTACGACCAGGCGAAGCGCATGCTGGGAGTCCGGCTCAATCCGACCATGACCCCCGCGGACGTCCACCTCAAGGCGGCCGCCGAGGCCATGGGCGTCGGCGACAGCTTCCACTTCGCCCCCGTCGGGGTCTTCTTCGGCGACGGCGTGGACGCCGACGGCACGTCGAAGGCGAAGCCCGGCGAAGAGGTCGCCGACCCCTACTTCGGCGGCGCGGGACCCGCCCGCAAGGCCTGTTCCGAGTGCGGCGAGTGCATGACCGGCTGCCGCCACGGCGCGAAGAACACCCTCAACGAGAACTACCTGTACCTGGCCGAGAAGGCCGGTGCCGTCATCCACCCCATGACGTCCGTCGTCGCGGTCACGGACGACACGGAGGGCGGCTACCGGGTGTCGACCGTCCCCACGAACCGCCGCAGGAAGGCGAAGCCGACCGTGCTGCGGGCACGGAAGGTCGTCGTCGCCGCGGGCACGTACGGAACGCAGACACTGCTGCACACCATGAAGGACCAGGGGCTGCTGCCGCGGCTCTCCCCGAAGCTCGGCGAGCTGACCCGGACCAACTCCGAAGGGCTGGTGGGCGCGCAGACCAGCGACCGCCGCTACCGCAAGAAGCACGGCATCGCGAAGGCCGACTTCAGCAAGGGTGTCGCCATCACCTCGTCGATCCACCCCGACGAGAACACCCACATCGAGCCGGTCCGCTACGGCAAGGGCTCCAACGCGATGGGCGCGCTGACCATCCTCCAGGTCCCCTACGGCACCCACCGGGTGCTGGGCTGGCTCGGCAGCATGGTCAGGCACCCGACGCTGGCCGCGCGTTCCCTCTCCAACCGGCGCTGGTCGGAACGGACCATCATTGGTCTCGTCATGCAGTCGCTGGACAACTCGCTGACCGCGTACCGCAAGCCCGGCGGCATCGGAAAGGGACTGCTCACCGCCCGGCAGGGCCACGGTGCACCCAACCCCACGCAGATCGCCGAGGCGACCCAGGGTGCCAAGCTGCTGGCCGAGGAGATCAACGGCTTCGCCGGGTCGAACATCGGGGAGCTGATGGGCACTCCGCTCACCGCGCACTTCCTGGGCGGCTGCGCGATCGGGGCGAGCGCCGAGGAGGGCGTCATCGACCCGTACCACCGGGTGTACGGACACCCGGGCATCTCGGTCGTGGACGGTTCGGCGGTCTCCGCGAACCTGGGCGTCAACCCGTCGCTGACCATCACCGCGCAGGCCGAGCGCGCCATGTCCTTCTGGCCCAACAAGGGCGAGACGGACCCGCGGCCGGCACAGGGCGAGGCGTACACGCGGCTGTCCGCGGTCGAGCCGAAGGCGCCCGCGGTGCCCGAGAAGGCGTTCGGCGCGCTGAAGCTCCCGTTCCTGGGGATTCCCGTGGTGCCGCCGAAGGCGACCGCGTCCGAGGCCTGAGCGCCTCCGGAGCGGCGTCCGGGAACGCCAAGGGGCTGCACCCCCCTCCGAGTGCAGCCCCTCACGTTCGACCGGTGACGCGCTTACGCGGCGGCGTCACCGTTCTTACGGCGCCGCACGATGAACATCGCGCCGGCACCGAGCGCTACGGCCGCGCCGCCCGCGAGGGCGAACATCGGCGTGGCGGACGACGAACCGGTCTCGGCGAGGCTGCCCGTGACCTTTCCTGCGTCCGCGTCGGCAGGCTCCTCGGACGGGGCCGGCACCGAGCCGCCCTCCTGGGGCTTCGTGTCGTCCTCGTCACCGGCCTTCACGATCTGGAACTTGTACGCGACGTCCGTGAAGCAGGGCAGGTCCTCCTCCTCGCCGAAGACGAGCCCGCCGCCGAGGCTGAAGCCGGCGCCCACCGGGGCGCTCGCCTGCACCTTGATGCGCAGGGATATGTCGACCTCGTACCCGGGCTTGATCGCGTCGGTCTCACCGACGTAGCCGGTCGAGACGCCCTCCTCGTTCAGGTCCTCCCACTTGCCCGTGTCCTCGTTGAGGGCCTGGAGGCGGACCTGCTTGCTCGTGAAGAGGTGGTCGCCGGCCTTGTCGGACGACGCGCCCGCGAAGAACCACACGTTCTTCACGGTCTTCTTCGAGTTGTTGTAGACGTTGAACTTGAAGGTGTCCCAGCCGCTGCCCCGGGCGATCTTGCCGGCGAGACCGTTGATGGAGAGCTTCAGCGGGCTCGGGTTGCAGTAGCCGTCCTCGTCCGGCTCCTCCGGGTCCTCGGTCTCCGTGGCGGTCGGAGTCGGGGT
Organism: Streptomyces sp. NPDC059499; assembly: GCF_042749285.1. Classification (NCBI taxonomy): domain Bacteria; kingdom Bacillati; phylum Actinomycetota; class Actinomycetes; order Kitasatosporales; family Streptomycetaceae; genus Streptomyces; species Streptomyces sp. NPDC059499. Next base: position 723,185 of record NZ_JBHYTT010000001.1, on the reverse strand, counting down.
GGCCGACGGCGTCGCCGAGGTCGTCTCCGACACGGAGGGGCTCGGGGAGGTGGTGGCCGTCTCGGTGGCGTCGGTGGACGTCGTCGCGGACGGGGAGGCGGACTCGGTGGTCCCGGCCGACGCGGTCTCGGACGGCGCGGTGGTGACCGACTCGGTCGCGCTCGGGGTCGGCGTCGTGTCCGTGGCGAAAGCGGCCGGTGCGGAGAGCACGACGACCGGTGCGATGACAGCGGTGGCGGCAGCGAGTGCCATGGTGCGACGAAGCTTCATGAAGGCCTCAGCAAGTCCGTTGTACCGCGCGGGCTGCGGTACGGCGAAAGAAAATGGGAGAACGGGCCTGCCGTTGTGGGGCACGGAATTAGCCAGTGTGTTCGCCATCCATGACCTGTGATGCGGTCCGATGGTTGTCCCGCCTTTCACAGAATATTTATGTGGCGCTCGCCACACGCGTCCCTCGTGCCCAATCCGTGATCTTGGCCGGCGCAACTCTTCGTACGGCTGCGAGGTCGAACTCTTGCTGCGTCACAGCAGTTGCACAGCACCCGTCGATCCCATCCCAGAGGTCCGCGATGACACGCTTTTCTCCGAGAACTGCGCTGCGCCGAACCGCAGGCAGCCTTGCCGCCGCCGGGCTGCTCGCAGCCGGGTCGCTCGCCGTCGGCGCGCCCGCGCAGGCCGCCGATCCCGCGTTCACGCTCGGCGGTCCGGCCGAGACGGCTCTGCACCCGTACCCGGCGACCGGGTCCCCGCAGAAGACCTCCCTCGGCCTCACCGTCAGCAACCCGGTCCAGGGCGAGGAGGGCTATCAGGGAGAGGTGACCTACACCCTCGACCTCAGCGGGATCGCGGGCGTCGCCGACATCGACGTCGCCGAGGACACCGGTGCGGACTGCGAGATCACCGGCGCGACGGCCGTCTGCCACGACTACGGCGTGTACTCCGGGCTCAGCAGCATCGCCGACTTCGACCTCACCGCGGCCGAGGGCGGCAAGGACGGAGCGTCGGGCACCATCGAGGTCACCGGTTCGGCGGACGGGGCCACCTTCGTCCCGTTCTCCACGAAGGTGACGATCGGCGGCCCCGACCTCGTCATGAAGCAGCTCCCCTTCGAGCAGCAGCTCAAGCCGGGTGACGTACAGCCGGCCCCGATCACGTTCGCCAACCGGGGCACGACGGCCGCCGACGGCGTGCTGCTGACCCTGATGTACTCGCGCGGCCTGGAGATCCCCGAGCGCTACGCGAACTGCGAGTACAACGGGGAGGAGCCAGGGGACGTCTTCGCCTGGTCCACCGCGCTGTGCTCGGTCGAGGGCTCCTACGAGCCGGGCGCCACGTACACGCTGGCCGTACCGCTCTCCGTCAGGGCGAGCGAGCGCGCGTACCACGACACCTTCATCTACCGCATCAACGAGGACAGCGCGGCACAGCGCTCGGCGCAGCGCGCGGGCGCGCCCTTCACCCGGGGCACCGGCCCGGAGCTGACCCTGAAAAAGGTCACGTCCTCCGCCCGCAGCGGGGACCTCAACCCCTGGGACAACCAGCAGGAAGCCGACTTCCGTACGGACAACACCGCCGACTTCGTGGCGACCGGCGCCAAGGGCGCGGGCACCGTCGGGGAGACCGTCGCGGCCACGATCGGCTTCCGTAACGAGGGGCCCGCCTGGATCGGCAACATCCGTTCGGGCGAGCCCGTCGCCACGGTCGACTTCACCGTCCCCCCGGGTTCCGAGGTCACCGGGAAGCCTGACTCCTGCCAGGGAGTGACGGCTGCGGGGAAGTACCGCGAGGAGCAGCTCGGCGCACCGCGCTACGTCTGCGACTCGTCGATGGCCGTCCGCGACGGGGCCGAGACCGCACTGCCTTTCGACCTGAAGATCACCGAGGTGATCCCGGGCGCTGCCGGCAAGGTCGACGTCCGCAACACGTGGCTGAGCGACCCCGTCCTGCCGTTCGACCCGAAGCCGGGCAACAACACCGCGCAGCTGGTTCTGAACGGCGAGGACCCGGGCTCCGAGGACACCGGCGGGACAACGGACGGCACCACCACGACGGGCGGTTCCACGGAGGGCACCACAGGCGGGACGACCGGATCCACGTCCGGTACGACGGGCGGTCCGTCCACCTCGTCGGCCTCGGGTTCCACCGGAACGTCCGGCTCCGACCCGGTGGGGAACGGTGGCGGTCTCGCCTCCACCGGTTCCGTCGCACTGATGGCTTCGGGAGCGGCAGCCATCGCCCTGGCCACGGGCGGAGTGCTGTACGCGACATCCCGGCGGCGCGCCCGGCGGGGCTAGGGTCTCTCCTCCGGACCGGCGTCGCTGCCGGTCCGAGGGCGGCCGGACCCGGGCGTCCCCGGGGCCGGCCGCAATTGGGGTGACCGGGCTGCTGTCCCCTGCCGACCGGTCACGCGCGCCGGGGTGTGGTCCCACGACGTACCTGCAGTACGTCACACATCCCGGCGGAGCCACGCGTGGTTTCCTACCGCTGCCGCCCCTGGCTGGCACGGACACACGGACCAACGAAGTGGCACGGGGCCCGGTCACGCGCCGTACGGGTGAGACCGGGCCCGAACGCAGATACGGCCGTACAGCCTTCCCGGGCCTCACACCCGGCCGCGGCACAGCTCCAGCAGCGTCATGGCGAGTGCCGTACCCGGCCTGCCCAGGGCGTCGCTGTAGTGGCTGAGGACGTCCATCTCGCGGGAGAGGTTGACCCGGCGGCCCCCGGAGGTGATCCGGGCCTCCTGGATGACCGCCGAGACGGCCATCCGTTCCTGGACGAGACCGATGATCCGGTCGTCCAGGGTGTCGATGCGGGCCCGGGCGTCGCCGATCAGGGAGGCGGCCTCGTCGGTGTGCGCGCCGGTCCGCTCGGCGGCCGTCTTCGTGGGTGCGGTGATGTTCATCCGTGACTCCTGGAGGGGTACGGCCCCCCGGAGCGACAGGCCCGGAACGCCAGAACGCCCCGGGCCTGTCGGCCCGGGGCGCCTGGAACGTTGCTTGTCAGTTGCTCAAGCAGCACGACCATGGCAGCCGGCGGGCCGGGTGCCATAGGTAAAGACGAAGGTCGTGTGCTGACGCATGGGGGCAAGTATGGACCCCGTCCGCGGGCCGGGTCCACGCCGGGCCCGGATGGTGAGACGGGAGCCCGGCAGGTCGTGGTCCCACGGCCGGTAGAATTGGGAGGACCGACCCCCTCTCCACCGCCGGAAGGCCGCCCCGTGCCAGCAGCGCCCCCCGCCGCCCCCGACACCACCACCGACGTGGTTCTGGTTGTCGACTTCGGCGCCCAGTACGCCCAGCTCATCGCCCGCCGCGTCCGTGAGGCCCGGGTCTACAGCGAGATCGTCCCGTCCACGATGCCGGTGGCCGAGATGCTGGCCAGGAACCCCCGCGCGATCATCCTGTCCGGCGGTCCGTCCTCGGTGTACGCGGAGGGCGCGCCCAGCCTCGACCGTTCGCTGTTCGAGGCCGGGGTCCCGGTCTTCGGCATGTGCTACGGCTTCCAGCTGATGGCCACCACGCTCGGCGGCACGGTCGACGACAACGGTGCCCGCGAGTACGGCCGCACCCAGCTCGCCGTCTCCAAGGCCGGCTCCACCCTCTTCGAGGGCACGCCCACGGAGCAGTCGGTGTGGATGTCGCACGGCGACGCCTGCTCCGCCGCCCCCGAGGGCTTCACCGTCACCGCGTCCACGGACGTCGTACCGGTCGCCGCCTTCGAGAACGACGAGAAGAAGCTGTACGGCGTCCAGTACCACCCGGAGGTCATGCACTCGACCTTCGGCCAGCAGGTCCTGGAGCACTTCCTCTACCGGGGCGCGGGCATCGAGCCGACCTGGACGACCACCAACGTCGTCGAGGAGCAGATCGCCCTGATCCGCGAGCAGGTCGGCGACAAGCGCGCCATCTGCGGCCTCTCCGGCGGCGTGGACTCCGCGGTCGCCGCCGCCCTCGTCCAGAAGGCCATCGGCTCGCAGCTCACCTGCGTGTACGTCGACCACGGCCTGATGCGCAAGGGCGAGACCGAGCAGGTCGAGAAGGACTTCGTCGCCGCGACCGGCGCGAAGCTGAAGGTCGTCGACGCGGAGAAGCGCTTCCTGGACGCCCTGGCCGGTGTGTCCGACCCGGAGCAGAAGCGGAAGATCATCGGCCGCGAGTTCATCCGCGTCTTCGAGCAGGCCCAGCTGGAGATCCTCCAGGAGGACGGCCCCGAGGTCGCCTTCCTCGTCCAGGGCACCCTCTACCCGGACGTCGTGGAGTCCGGCGGCGGTACCGGCACCGCCAACATCAAGTCCCACCACAACGTGGGCGGCCTCCCCGACGACATCGAGTTCCAGCTCGTCGAGCCGCTGCGCCAGCTGTTCAAGGACGAGGTCCGGATGGTCGGCCAGGAGCTCGGCCTGCCGGAGGAGATCGTCCAGCGCCAGCCCTTCCCGGGCCCCGGCCTCGGGATCCGTATCGTCGGCGACGTCACCAAGGAACGGCTCGACCTGCTGCGCGAGGCCGACGCCATCGCCCGCGAGGAGCTGACCGCGGCCGGCCTGGACCGCGACATCTGGCAGTGCCCGGTGGTCCTCCTCGCGGACGTCCGCAGTGTCGGCGTCCAGGGTGACGGCCGTACCTACGGCCACCCGATCGTGCTGCGCCCGGTGTCCTCCGAGGACGCCATGACGGCCGACTGGTCGCGTCTGCCGTACGAGACGCTGGCGAAGATCTCCACCCGCATCACCAACGAGGTCGCCGACGTGAACCGTGTCGTCCTCGATGTGACGAGCAAGCCCCCGGGGACGATCGAGTGGGAGTAGTCCCACCCGCATGACCCGGGCCGACCGGACCCGTGCCGACGCCGCTGCCCCCCCAGGGGTGGCGGCGTCGCCGTCTCCCGGCCGGAAAACGGTGGCAGGGCCCGGCACGGCCGTGGCAGGATCCGCGCCTATGTCTGCCGACGAAGTCCGCGCCCTCATGTCCGCCCCGGGAAACGACCGGCTCACCTGGAACACCCCGCTGTCCGAGGAGCACGCCACCCGGCTGATCGCCGCCTGCGAGCCCGCCCCGGGGGCGCGGATCGCGGACTTCGGCAGTGGCTGGGGCGAGCTGCTGATGCGGCTCGTGGCGGCGGCGCCCGGCGCCACCGGGGACGGCGTCGAGACCGCCCCGGACGCCGTGGCGCGCGGACAGCGTCTGGCGGGGGAGCGGGGGCTCACCGGCCGGGTGCGGTTCCACGAGGTGCCCGCGGCGGAGTATCCGGGGGACGGTTACGACCTGGCCGTCTGCATCGGCTCCTCGCACGCCTGGCCCGGCGGCACCCCCGAGGCGCTCAAGGCGCTCCGGGCCGCCGTGCGGCCGGGCGGGCGGGTGCTGTTCGGGGACGGGTTCTGGGAGCGGGAGCCCTCGGCGGCCGCACTGGAGGGGCTGGGCGCCGAGCCGGGCGACTTCGGCTCGCTCCTCGGCCTGGTCAGGCAGGCGGAGGCCGTCGGTCTGCGGCCGCTCCAGGTCACCGTCGCCGATCAGCGTGAATGGGACCTCTTCGAGTCCTCCGCCAATATCGGACGGGGAGAGCGGTGGGCGCTGGCCAATCCCGGGCACCCCCTGCACGCGGAGGTGACCGCGGCCGTCGACGCCCGTCGTACCGATTACTACGGCGGATACCGCGGAACGCTGGGCCTTGCGTATCTTGTACTCAGCACCTGACATTCGTACATGTGGACGACATGTACGCGCAGCCCGCCCCGATGCGGGACGGGCCCGCCCTGTACGGCACAATTCGCAGAAATCACAAGCGAGTTGGTTGTACCTGTGCAGGAAAGGGCGGCGTTCCCCGTGGCGTTGGACGAGTCGAGGACGAGCAGCACGCACGGCGGTGGCTGTACGTGCGGCGACTGCCCGCACGGAGCACGCGAAGGACACCGGCGCGCGGTGGCGGCCTTCCTCGCCAAACGCGATGAGCTGGCGGCCGGCAAGGGCCTGCCCGCCGGGGTCGCGCAGTCCGCGTCGGCATCCCGTCAGTGGGTGTCGGACGAGCTGACCGAGTCCGCGCGCACCGTCGCCGAACGCAGCCGCGAGGCAGGCGACGCCTGGCTGTACGTGGTCTGGCAGCGCACCCTGGTCGCCGTCTGGGGCGGTGTCGCGCTGCTGGTCATCGGTGAGGCCGTCACCGCCATCGGCGCCGGCTGGTCCACCGCCCGCACCGCCGGTCTGGTCGCCGGGCTGATCACCGCGGGCCTGCTGACCGCCGCCGCCCGGCTCCACCGGCCCCGCGGCGGCCTCCTCGCCCCGCTGATCGGCGAGGACAACCGGCTCTCCACCTCGCGCACGGTCGCCGCGTCCTGGGTGCTGCTCGCCGTCTTCGCCGTCCTCGTCCTCGCCCTCCAGCTGGCCGGCGCGTCCGACCACGGCGACCGCGACGAGCTGATCGAGGGTCTGGACCTGGTGCGCTCCGCCGGAGTGCTGACCGTGCTCGCGCTGGTGTGCGCCGTCGCCGTCCTCGTACGCCGGGTGGTGACCGTACGCGTCCTGGGGCAGCGACTGCAGAAGCTGCGCGCCGACCGGCCGCGGGCCGCCGACCTGCTCACCGACGACTCCGGCCGCGGCAGCTTCACCGATGTGCAGTACGTGCTCGTCAGCGCCGTCGCCGTGCTCTTCGCCGCAGTCCGCCTCGCCCGCCGACCCGAACAACTGCCCGACCTGCCGTGGGGCCTGGCGATCCTGGTGGCCGTGTCCGCGGCGACCTACTTCTCCGGGAAGTACGCCGAGGGCGGCCGGCCGGTCATCCTGTCGGTCGTGAGGGCCCGGGAAGCCGGAGACCTGGACGCCCCGATCCGTACCGGCGACGACATCGAGATCCGCGGCGCCGGCTTCGTGCCGCCCGGGGCGGGGAGCCCGGACCGGCTCGCGCGCGTCGTCGTCAGGATCGGCCGGGTGCACGTCCATGTGCCGCTGATCCCGGTCGCCGGCGGATTCGCCAACCCGTCCGACACGGTGCTCACCGTGCCGGTGCCGGTGGAGGTCGAACCGGGCATCGTGGACGTCCAGGTCGTCACCGCGGCGGGTGTGGAGACCAACCCCTGCCCGATCGATGTCACGGACTGAGTCGCAACCCTGGTGAGCAGCCCGTTCACGGCGTACGTATGGTCTGGTTGACGGGCCAACGGAAGGCGGAGCGGTCATGCATGGCTACGGCGGCGGTTCACACGGTCTCGACGAGCCGAGGACCCTTCGGGAGCGGGCGAGGCAGTACGCGCTGGTGCCCCTGCGGATCTTCCTCGGGGTCACCTTCATCTACGCGGGGCTCGACAAGCTGACCGACAGCGCCTTCATGTCGGCGAGCGGCGACGGTTCCATCGGGCAGCTGATGGAAGGGGTGCGCGACACCTCCGCGATCCCGGCCCTCGTCGACCTGGCCCTGAAGAGCCCCGAAGGCTTCGGCTACGCCATCGCGTTCGGCGAGCTCGCCGTCGGCCTCGGCACCCTGGTGGGCCTGTGGGCCCGCCTCGCGGCCCTCGGCGGTGCGCTGATCTCGCTGAGCCTGTGGCTCACCGTGAGCTGGCAGACCGAGCCGTACTACTACGGCAACGACCTGATCTACCTCATGGCCTGGCTGCCGCTGCTGCTCGCCGGCGCGGCCGAGTTCTCCGCCGACGCCTTCCTCACGTCCCGGCGGCGACGCAGCCGGTAGCTCACCCACGTCACGGTCGCGGCCAGCCACAGGCCCCCGAAGAACACCGGGAAGAAGAACACCCACGGGACCGCCCACGCCCCCGCCGCGTCCGCCGTGTAGGCGCCGGCCAGGGTGAGCATGACGATGCCCGCCACCGCACGGCCGGGCCGGATCTCATGACGCAGCACGGGCGACCTCCAGCTGTCCGATGCCGACTTCCATGCTCAGTTCGAGGGTGCCGGCCGGCCTGCTGCCGTCGACCGGTTCGAGGGTCTGTCTCGTCTGCCGGCTCGGTGCGACATCCACGTCCTCCCTGAGGTCGGAGGGCAGCTGGATGTCCCCGAGACCCACCTCGGCGCGCAGTCTCACCGTCATCCCCTTCGGTACGACGACGAGCGCACGGCCCGCCCCGACCCCGATACCGGTGCGCAGGACATCGCCCTCGGGGACGGTGACCCGGGAGAGGTCGAGCCGCGCGACCCCGGTCCCCAGCTCGTACCGGGGCTGGACCGCCGCGACCGAGGCCGGACGCCACTGCGTGCGGACCCATTCGGTGCTGATGTCCTTCGGCAGGGCCGCCGCACCCGCCAGCAGCCCCGCCGTCACCATCGCCAGCATGATCGTGCCGAACCCGGTACGGCCCAGGACCGAGGCGACCAGCAGTCCCAGGCCGAACACCGCGAGCGCGGCGGCGAGCCCGAACTGCAGGCTCGTCCCCAGCGGCTGGGTCTCCCAGCTCAGCCCCGTGCCCAGACCGCCCGCGACCAGCGCCAGCAGGAAGACGAGACCGCCGATCGACCGCGGACCCCGGGTCCCCGGCGGGCGGTAGGGGGCGCGGTAGGGCGACTCCACGGTGGCCCTGAGCCTGCCGCGGTCGGCCGCGTCGAGCACCGCGTCCACCGGACCCCACAGATAGCCGGGACCGACCGGCCCCGAAGTGCCGTCCTTGACGATCGGATCCCGCCACCAGGACGGGGTGCCCGGTGTCGGCGGCGCCTTCACCTCGGGCGGTGCCCCGTGCCCGGCGGTGTGCGCCGCGCCTCCCGGCGCCTGCGCCGCGGCCGCGCCCGGCGGATCCTCCGGCGCCGCCGTCCTGCGGTGCTGTGTCCATACGGAGAAGCCGATGACGGCCAGCGACAGCATCGCGGCGAACGCCAGCATCCCGCCGTTGTGGAGCATCGACAGGAGCAGCCCGCAGCCCACCAGCGCGAGCAGCAGCGCTATCAGCGACGCGCCCTCGACCCGGCCCGACAGCAGCCTGCGCACCTCGTTCTCCTCCTCGCCCTCCACGGGGAGCAGGAGCCAGGCGAAGCCGTAGAAGATGAGCCCGATGCCGCCGGTCACGGCGAGGACACCGAGCACGATGCGGAAGATCACCGGGTCCACGTCGCAGTACCGGCCGAGCCCGCCGCACACCCCGGCCACCACTTTCTGCCGCGGGCTGCGCCGCAGCTGCGGTTTCGGCCCGGGCGGCGGCGCGGCGCCGGGGGCGGCGCCCTGGGGAACGGTCATGGCTCCATGGTGACGGTCCGTACGACCTTGTGGGACCCGCGACGACCCTGGCCGATCCCTGATATTGCTCCCGGGCACCCCCTCAGGGGCTTCCGGCAACGGGATCGGGCAGCACGGGCATCAGGGTCGCCTCCGGGACCGACCCTGATGCCACGACCGGCCCTGCCGTGTGACCATCGGTCCATGCCAGCCGCCACGACCCGAGCCGCAAGCTCCCACACCCCGGCCCCGGAGGAGCCGCCGGTGCGCAAGCTGTACCGCAGCGCCGACGGGCGCCTGCTCGGTGGCGTCGCGCGCGGACTCGCCGGCCACCTGGGACTGCCCGTCGTCTGGGTCAGGTTCCTCTTCCTCGGGCTGTTCTTCGCGGACGGTCTCGGAGCCCTGCTCTACGCCGTGTTCTGGATCGTCGTCCCGCTCGGCATCGGCGGCGTCGAGACGACGCGTTCCCTGTTCGAGACGACCCCGGACGGTCAGCGCAGACTCCGCAAACCCGACAAGGGCCAGGTCTTCGCCCTCGTCGCGCTCATCGTCGGTGCCTTCATCTTCGTCGGCAACGTCGACATGGGCAGCAAGGCCGACCGCTACATCTGGCCGACGCTCCTGATCGGCGCGGGCTCCGTCCTGGTGTGGCGCCAGGCCGACAACGCGCGCCGGGCCCGCTGGATCGAGGTCGGCCGCCGCCGCCGTGTGCTGCACCTGGCCCGCGGCCTGGCGGGCGTCGCACTCGTCGGGCTCGGGCTCGCCGTGTTCATGGTGGTCCGCGGCTCGGCGGCGCAGCTCGGCAATGTGCTGACCGCCGCCATAGCCGTACTGACCGGCATCGCGCTGCTCGCCGGCCCCTACCTCGTGCGGATGACGCAGGACCTCTCGGAGGAACGCCTGATGCGCATCCGGGCCCAGGAACGCGCCGAGGTCGCGGCCCATGTCCACGACTCGGTCCTGCACACGCTCACCCTGATCCAGCGCAACGCGGACGACGGCGGCGAGGTCCGCAGGCTCGCCCGGGCCCAGGAGCGCGAGCTGCGCAACTGGCTGTACAACCCGGAGGGCACCGGCAAGGACGAGGACGACGAACCCGAGACGCTCGCCGAGGCGGTCAAGCGTGCCGCCGCCGAGGTGGAGGACAAGCACGGAGTCCCGCTGGAGGTCGTCGTCGTGGGCGACTGCCCGCTCGACGAGAAGCTGGCGGCCCAGATGCAGGCCGCACGCGAGGCAATGGTCAACGCCGCCAAGTACGGTGGCGAGGGCGGCGCCGTCCAGGTCTTCGCGGAGGTCGAGGGCCGCACGGTCTTCGTCTCCGTACGGGACAGGGGGCCTGGATTCGACCTGGATTCCGTCCCGGGCGACAGGATGGGCGTACGAGAATCAATCATCGGCCGGATGCAGCGCAACGGCGGTACGGCGCGACTGCGTTCGGTGCCCGGCGGGGGCACGGAAGTCGAGCTGGAGATGGAAAGGGCGAGCGAATGACCGAGAACACCGAAGCTGCCGGGGGCCCGGAGCGCCGGGTACGGGTCGTGCTCGTCGACGACCACCGGATGTTCCGTACCGGGGTCCAGGCCGAGATCGGCCGCACCGAGGAGACCGGGGTCGAGGTCGTCGGCGAGGCCGCGGACGTCGACCAGGCAGTCACCGTGATCACCGCGACCCGCCCCGAGGTCGTCCTCCTGGACGTCCACCTCCCGGGCGGCGGCGGGGTCGAGGTACTGCGGCGCTGCGCGCCGATGATGGGTGCCGTGGAGAACCCGGTGCGCTTCCTGGCACTGTCGGTCTCCGACGCCGCGGAGGACGTCATCGGTGTCATCCGCGGCGGCGCCCGCGGGTACGTCACCAAGACCATCACCGGCGCCGACCTGGTCGACTCGGTCTTCCGGGTGCAGGACGGCGACGCGGTGTTCTCACCGCGGCTGGCCGGCTTCGTCCTCGACGCCTTCGCCTCGACGGACGCGCCGCCGGTGGACGAGGACCTGGACCGGCTGACGCAGCGCGAGCGCGAGGTGCTCCGGCTGATCGCCCGCGGGTACGCGTACAAGGAGATCGCCAAGCAGCTGTTCATCTCGGTGAAGACGGTCGAGTCGCATGTCTCCGCGGTGCTGCGGAAGCTCCAGCTGTCCAACCGGCACGAGCTGACGCGGTGGGCGACGGCACGGCGGCTGGTCTGAGGCCGACCGGCAGTCGGGGGGCGGCCTGAGTCAGCGGCCCTCCGACTCCAGCGAGAGGTTGGTCTTCTCGCCGATCCTGCGGTAGCCGATGCTCGCGTAGATCCGTTCGACCTCGGGGCTTCCCGGCTCCAGCCAGACGGTGGAGCAGCCACGCTCGAACGCCGTCGTGGTCAGCCAGGCGGACAGAGCGGCGCCGATGCCTCGACGACGGAAGGCGTCGGCCACGGCGAGGCCGGCCAGTTCGCTGATGCCGTCGACGGGGACCGAGCAGCCTCCCGCTCCGGCGGGCTCGTCGCCGAGCAGGGCGAGCGCCGCGACGCCGTTACCGGCCACGGCATCGCGCAGCCAGGCGATCTCGCCCTCGTCGGGGCCGCCTTCGCCGCCGAATCCCGTGTGCTGGACCGAGGCGGCCGCGGTGAACTCCGCGTCGGTGACGGGTTCGGCCACGCGGAGCCCGTCCACCGGCTTCGGCGCCAGGAGTCCGGCCGGGGTGCAGGCCAGTACGGGGGCGTGGTGTTCCACGGTGAAGCCGGCGGCCAGCAGGGCCGGTTCGACGGCAGGGGCCCAGGAGGGCAGGAACTCCAGGCGCGGCAGCCGGTCCCGCTCCCGGAAGGCGGCGACGAGGTCGTCGATGTCCCCGGCGGTGGGCTCCGCGTCCTGGTCGGGGATGGCGTAGTTGGCGTACTTCAGTTCCCAGCCCGGGTTGTGGCGCACCGTGAAGGGGCCCACCCGGTAGTGGTCGGGGGAGCGGAGGGTGAGCGTTCGCGCGTAGTTCTGGACAGCGGTGTCCATCGGCACGGGGAGCCTTCTCTCTCTCGCTGGGCCGGTCGGCGCGGAGCCTATGCCACCCGGGTCGCTCCCGCGAAAGGCATTTCGGTGATCGGCGCGATGCGCACCGGAGCGCCGGGGCGGGGGGCGTGGATCATCTGTCCGCCGCCGATGTACAGCCCGACGTGTGTGACGCCCGAGTAGAAGAAGACCAGGTCGCCCGGGGCCAGTTCGGAGCGGGAGACGCGGCTGCCCGCGTTGATCTGCGTGTACGTGGTGCGGGGCAGCGAGACGCCGGCGGCACGCCAGGCGGCCTGGGTGAGGCCGGAGCAGTCGAAGGAGGACGGGCCGGTGGCGCCCCAGACGTACGGCTTGCCCAGCGCCCCGTAGGCGAAGTCGACGGCTTGAGCGGCACGGGCGTTGGGGGCGCTGACGGAGCCGCGCGGGGTGCTGCGGTCGGCCCGGACGGCGCTGCCGCCGTGCTGGGCGTCGGCGGAACGCTCGTAGTCCGCACGCTGGGCGGCCGTGAGGGTGGCCAGGAGCCTGCGGGCGTCGGCCAGCTTGGTGCGGACCGCGCTCCGGTGCTTCTTCAGCTCGGCCTGACGGTCCGCGAGCGCGGCGATCTCCTCGTCGGCCCGGGCCCGCAGCTGGGCGACCTCGGTGAGCTGCCTGCGGACGCCGTTGACCGCGCCGGCCTGCCGGTCCCCGGCCCGGTCCAGGTAGGAGGCGCGCTCCAGGTACTGGTCGGGGTCGGAGGAGAGCGCCAGCTGGACGGCGGGGTCGAGGCCGCCGCTGCGGTACTGCGCTGCGGCGAACGAACCGAGGGCGTTGCGCGCGGCGTTGAGGCGCTCCGTCCGGCGGGCGGCCTCGTCGCGCAGGGCGTCCAGGGACTTCGCGGTCGCGGTCGCCTTCTCCTTCGCGCCGTTGTACTGCTCGGTGGCGACCTCGGCCTCGTGGTACAGCCGGTCGACCTTGGACTTCACCTGGGCCGGGGTGAGCTGGGGCTCGGCCTGGGCGGCGCCCTCGAAGGCGGTCGCGGTAGCCGCCCCGGCGAGGGCCAGGGTGGCTGCGGTGCGGGCAGCAGGCCCGGTGAACGGACGCTGCTTGGGCTTGCGGTGAGCGGCTTTGCGTTGGGCGGCCACGGGGGCGCGGGTCCTTCCGTTCGACTGCCCGTCGGGGGGTACCGGCGGGCCCGCCGGTACCGGTGCCGGGCCACCACAGGGGGGAGTGGCCCGCCACCGGAACCTGGCGGGGTGACCGGGGTGCCGCCCGGTACGGGAGCGGCGGTGAAGAGTCGGTCACCTGGGAGGGACGCTAAACCCGAGGCACGGGCAAGAGTCGTAATGACAGCTATTGCCTCAATGTGACGTTTCGATCAACGCAAATGACCGGAAAAACCAGCTGTTGTCCGGCATTTCGCACGGGTCGCGAGCGAACTCATAGGGAATTAGTACCTAGCTGAAGACTGGTGATATGGCCGCCGCTACGCTGCGGCCATGGACGTACTCATCAATGCCTTCGTCGCCCTGCACATCATCGGAATCGCCTCCCTGCTGGGTGGGTTCCTCACTCAGATGAAGGCCATGGGGGAGGGTGCCGCGCGGTTCGGACCCGCCATGCTGCACGGTGCGCTGATGATGCTCGTCACGGGTTTCGCCCTGGTCGGGTTCAACCAGCTCGACGACCAGCCGGTGAACCACATCAAGATCGGCATCAAGCTGCTGATCCTGGTCGTGATCCTGGCGCTCGTCTATGTGAAGCGCGACGAGGAGAAGGTCGACAAGGGCGCCTTCATGGCGGTCGGCGGGCTGACGGTCGCCAACATCTTCATCGCCACACTCTGGACCTGACCGGGCAGTCGCAGGGGCCCGGTGTCCGCCGGGCGCCTGCGCGCCCGGGCCGTGACGGGCAGCCGTACGGGCCCGGTGTCCGCCGGGCCCGTGGGCAGTTCCGTCTGTGCGCTCCGTACCGCTACGCCGGGCGCACGCTGCCGTAGATCGGCATGTAGTAGATCGACTCCTCGCGCACGTTCGCGCCCGGCTTCGGCGCGTGGATCATCATCCCGTCGCCCTTGTAGATGCCGACGTGGCTGATGTCGTCGTAGAAGAAGACCAGGTCCCCCGGCTTCAGATCGGCGGTGGCCACCCGGGTGCCGACCTCGACCTGGTCCCAGGTGGTGCGGGGCAGGTCGACGCCCGCCGCCTTCCACGCGGCCTGCGTCAGCCCGGAGCAGTCGTACGAGGACGGGCCCGTCGCCCCCCAGACGTACGGCTTGCCGATCTGGTCCCGTGCGAAGGCCAGGACCTTGTCCGCCTTCGAGGCGTAGCTGCTGTCGGAGCCCGTGCCGGTGCCGGTGCCGGTGCCCGTCTCCTTCGAGGCCTCCTCGGCCGCCCGGTCCGCTTCCGCCTTCGCGGCGGCTGCCTGCTCGCGCGCGAGCTCCTCCGCCTTGCGCTTGGCCTCCGCCTCCTTCTTGCGCTCCAGCTCCGCGAGCCGCGCCTTCTCCTCGGCGGTCAGCTCCGACAGCAGCGTGCGCGCCTCGGCCAGCTTGTTCTGCACCTGCTGCTTGCTGGTGCGCAGCGTGGTCTGCGACTCGGTGAGCGTCTGCAGGCTCTCGGTCGCCTCGACCCGCTTGGTCGCCGCCTCGCTCTGCTGCGTACGGAAGTCGGCGACCGCCTTCTGCTGCTGGCTGGTCATCCGGGCCATCAGCTGGTCCTGGTCGAAGTACGACTGCGGGTCGTCCGCGAGGAAGAACGTGGCCGTGGGGGCTATCGCGCCGCTGCGGTACTGCGCGGCCGCGTAGTTGCCCAGTTCCCGGCGCGTCTCGTTCAGCTTGTCGGCGCGCTTGGCCGCGGCTTCGAGGAGCGCGTCGACCTTGGAGCGCTGCTGGGTGGAGGCCGTCTTCGCCTTGTTGTACTGCTGGGTCGCCGTTCCCGCCTGGCGGTAGAGGTCGTCTACCTTCTTCTGCACTTCCTCGATGCTGGGCTTGGGCTCCGCCGGGGCGGCCGTCGCGCTCTGTGTGGAGAGCAGGGTGACGGACGCGAGCGCCGCCGTCGTGAGCCCGACGGCAGAGGAACTGGTGCGCACACGGGTGCGCGGTTTGCGATGCGATGCCAAGGCCGGCATCTCCTTCCGTGGACCGCCTACCGGGTTAGCTGTCGGGTTCGGGCGGAACGGAAGGCTGCCCTACGGTCCAGCGGGACGGACCGATTCACCCCGGTGCTGCGTGTGGGTCCCCGGTTCCGGACTCCCGTGCGGGAGCGACGGATTCGGCGAGGGTGCCCGCGCGGCGTGGTTCGCCTCAAGGGGGTAACGGTCACCCGTCGGAGCACGCTAGCCAACCCGTGGCGTCCCTGTGAAGGTTGATGTTCGATATGCCCGATACATTTCCGTGACCTTTTCGGATTGACTGGTCCCACAGCGGGAACAACCTCTGAATCCCTACGCACTGTGGGCAATCCGTCTCGGTCCGCGCACGGATCTGGGCGTCGTGCGGAATGCGGCCCCGGGGTGTCGGTGCGGCCGCCTAGACTCGTCAGGCGATGAGCAGCCTCTTTGACGACAGTTTCCTGACCGGCCTCCAGCAAGCGGACGAGGGCCCCCCGCCACCTCCCGAGGACCACGCACCCGAAACGGTGCCCGAGGACCTCTTCGGGGGCGTCTTCGACGGGCCCCCGCCGCCGCGCGAGGCCTACTACCGCGACGGCGCCCCGCGCCCCGTCGTCGACTCCGCCGCGCTGCTCGACGGGCTGAACACCGAGCAGCGCGCCGCCGTCGTGCACGCGGGCTCCCCGCTGCTCATCGTCGCCGGGGCGGGCTCGGGCAAGACCCGTGTGCTGACGCACCGGATCGCCCACCTGCTGGCCGAGCGCGGGGTGCACCCGGGGCAGATCCTCGCGATCACCTTCACCAACAAGGCCGCGGGCGAGATGAAGGAGCGCGTCGAGCAGCTCGTCGGACCGCGCGCCAACGCCATGTGGGTCATGACCTTCCACAGCGCGTGCGTGCGGATCCTGCGCCGCGAGTCGAAGCGCCTCGGCTTCACCTCGTCGTTCTCGATCTACGACGCCGCAGACTCCAAGCGCCTGATGGCACTGGTCTGCCGCGATCTGGACCTCGACCCGAAGCGCTATCCGCCGAAGTCGTTCACGGCGAAGGTCTCGAACCTGAAGAACGAGCTGATCGACGAGGAGACCTTCGCCGGCCAGGCCGCGGACGGCTTCGAGAAGACGCTGGCCCAGGCCTACGCGCTCTACCAGGCGCGGCTGCGCGAGGCCAACGCGCTGGACTTCGACGACATCATCATGACGACGGTGCACCTGCTCCAGGCGTTCCCCGACGTCGCCGAGCACTACCGCCGCCGCTTCCGGCACGTGATGGTCGACGAGTACCAGGACACCAACCACGCGCAGTACACGCTCGTACGCGAGCTGGTGGGCCCGGCGGGCGAGGCCGACGCCCCGGGTGAGCTGTGCGTCGTCGGTGACGCGGACCAGTCGATCTACGCCTTCCGGGGCGCGACCATCCGCAACATCCTCCAGTTCGAGGAGGACTACCCGGACGCGAAGACGATCATGCTGGAGCAGAACTACCGCTCCACGCAGACGATCCTGTCCGCGGCCAACGCCGTCATCGAGCGCAACGAGAGCCGCCGCCCCAAGAACCTCTGGACGAACGCGGGCGCCGGGACACGGATCACCGGCTACGTCGCCGACACCGAGCACGACGAGGCGCAGTTCGTCGCCGACGAGATCGACCGGCTGACGGACGCAGGGGACGCGAAGGCGGGCGACGTCGCCGTCTTCTACCGGACGAACGCCCAGTCCCGTGTCTTCGAAGAGATCTTCATCCGCGTCGGGCTGCCCTACAAGGTCGTCGGCGGAGTGCGCTTCTACGAGCGCAAGGAGGTCAGGGACGTCCTGGCCTACCTCCGGGTCCTCTCCAACCCCGAGGACACCGTCCCGCTGCGCCGCATCCTCAATGTGCCGAAGCGGGGCATCGGCGACCGGGCCGAGGCGATGATCGACGCCCTGTCGATGCGCGAGAAGATCTCCTTCCCGCAGGCGCTGCGCCGCGTCGACGAGGCGTACGGCATGGCGGCACGCTCGTCCAACGCGGTGAAGCGGTTCAACACGCTGATGGAGGAACTCCGCACGATCGTGGAGTCCGGCGCCGGACCGGCGGTCGTGCTGGAGGCCGTCATGGAGCGGACCGGCTATCTCGCCGAACTCCAGGCGTCCACCGACCCGCAGGACGAGACCCGCATCGAGAACCTCCAGGAGCTCGCCGCCGTCGCCCTCGAGTTCGAGCAGGAGCGGGCCGAGGAGGAGGGGGCGGGCACGCTCGCCGAGTTCCTGGAGAAGGTCGCGCTCGTCGCCGACGCCGACCAGATCCCCGACGAGGACGAGGACGGCTCCGGCGTCGTCACGCTGATGACGCTGCACACCGCCAAGGGCCTCGAATTCCCGGTGGTGTTCCTGACCGGCATGGAGGACGGCGTCTTCCCGCACATGCGCGCGCTGGGGCAGGTGAAGGAGCTCGAGGAGGAGCGCCGGCTCGCCTATGTGGGCATCACACGTGCCCGTGAGCGGCTGTATCTGACCCGGGCCGCGATGCGCAGTGCGTGGGGTCAGCCCTCGTACAACCCGCCGTCGCGGTTCCTGGAGGAGATCCCGGACCAGCACCTGGACTGGAAGCGCAAGGGGCCGATGGCTGCTCCGGCGGGACCCACGTCGGGGATCACCTCGTCGCTGTCCTCGTCGCGCGCCAAGTCGGGGCCCTCGGGCTTCGCGACCCGGCGCACCTCGGACAAGCCGGTGGTCACCCTGGTGGTCGGGGACCGCGTCACGCACGACCAGTTCGGACTGGGAACGGTGACGGCGGTCGAGGGGTTCGGCGACCAGGCGAAGGCGACGGTCGACTTCGGGGACGAGCGGCCGAAGAAGCTCCTCCTGCGGTACGCGCCGGTCGAGAAGCTGTAGGACTCAGGTGGGGTTGATGCCGTGGCTGCGGAGCCACGGCGTCGGGTCGATCGCCGCGCCGCCACCGGGCCGCACCTCGAAGTGCAGGTGCGCGCCTGTCGAGTTGCCCGAGTCCCCGGCGTACCCGATCACGTCGCCCGCCTTGACCGAGCCCGACCGGATCCTGGTGGTGCTGAGGTGGCAGTACCAGGTCTCGGTGCCGTCGGCCGCGGTGACGATGGCCATGTTCCCGTAGGCGTTGTTCCACTGGGTGCGCACGGTGCCGTCGGTCGCCGCCATCACGGAAGTGCCGTACGCGACGGGGAAGTCGATGCCCGTGTGGACGGACATCCAGTTCACTCCGGCCTGGCCGTAGTACGCGCTGAGGCCGTGCTGCTTGACCGGGAGGACGAACTTGGGGCGGGCGGCCTCGCGGCGGGCGGCCTCTTCCTCACGCTTCTTCTTCTCGGCGGCCTGCCGCTCCTTCAGGTCGATGCGCTCCTGGGTGCGGCTGGCGCGGTCCGCGAAGTTCTCCGCGTCGGCGCTGAGGTTGGCGAGCTGGGTGTCCAGCTTGTTGTTGGCCGCGACGGGCTTGACGGTGCCCGGGTCGGCGGCAGCCACGGTCGTGGTGTCGTCCTTCTGCTCACTGCCACCGACGCCGCTCACGGAGGCGGCGGCGATGCCGGCGACGCTCATGACGCAGGCGGAGGGGACGGCGACGGTGAGGAGGGCGGAACGTTTGGCCGGGGTGCGGCGCCGGCCGCGGCTGCCGCCACTGCCGCGCGGGGCGGAACGGCCCACGGGGCGCTGGGCGGTGGAGGTGCGGGCGGCGGGGATGTCGCTGTCGCCGTCGCCTGAGTGTGCGGTGTCGGTGGCGTCGGCGGCCGGGTCGGACTCGTCGGCTTCCGGGGCCCGGTCGATGTCGGTGTCCGCGAACTCGGCGGTCTCCGCGTAGTCCGCGGTCCCGTCGTACCCGGTGGTGTCGTCGTATCCGGTGGTGTCCGCGTAGTCCGTGGTGTCCGCGGGCCCGGCGTACTCCGTGGTCCCGTCGTACTCCGCGGGCCCGGTTCCGGCGTCGTGGCCGCTGAACCCGGCCGTCTCGTAGGACTCGTAGGGCGCCGACTGGTGTTCGTACGAGGGGTACGACGTCTGTTCGGGTGCGTACGCCGTGTTCTCGGGCGTGGCGCCGGTGTTCCAGGCGGTGGCGTCGTACGCGCCGGTGTCGACGGTCTCGTAGGCGCCGGTCCCGTAGCCGGGGGTCTCGAAGACCGGGGCGGCGTAGGTGCCCGTGGCGTAGGACGTGTCGCTGAACGTGGTGGTGGGGAAGGCGCCGGTGTCGCTCGTCGCCCACTGATCGGCCTGGCCCGTGTGGTCCCAGCCGGTGGTGTCCCACTGGCCCGTCGCCTCCGGAGCGCCGGCCTGCGGGGGGATCCCGCCGTCGGGCAGCCAGGTGGCGGTGGTGTCGTACGTCTGCTGGGCCGGATGGGCCTGGGCGCCGTACGCGTCGTACGGGGCCTGCTGAGTAGCCTGCTGGTGTCCGCCGGTGTCCCACTGGGTGGAGTCGTACGGGACGCTCTGGCTCTGCGGCTCTGCCGGATACGCGTTTCCGTAGCCGCCGTAGGTGGCGTCGTACGCAGTCGTGTAACTGCTGTCGTACGTCTCGTGACTTCCGTCGTGATGACCGGGGAGAGACCCGAAGAGCGGGTCGGTGTCGAAGCTGCCGGTGGAGTGACTGTCGTATCCGACGTACCCGGCGTGGGGGTGCTGGTCGTTCACCAACTTCTCTCTCGCCTCGGCAGCAGGACCTGTTCCGGGGTCCGATGGGGGGAACCCAGGGTGAGCAGTGGCCGCGACTGTACCCGGCGGTACGTGACGACGACAATCTTCGGCAGGTTCCGTTCGCTCAGGAAACGGGCAATCGGCCGCCTTTCGGCGGACTGGAGAAGCAGCCTTGGCTCTATGTTCGAAGTTTGTTCTATTCGTCAGGCGACGGAAGCGGCTCCACGGATGCCGATGACCGTGTCGTCGGACTCGAGCGCCTGACGGATCGCGGCCGCGACGGCGGGATGCACCGGCAGCGCGAGATGGCCGATACCGGTCACACGCACGTTCTGGGCGTCGAGGTCGGGGTGGTCGATGCAGGCCGTCTCGACGGGGAGCATCACGCGGTCCAGTTCGCTCCAGAAACTGATGAACCGCGTCCGGCAGCCCGGGGCCGGCCGGCGCAGCTCCTCGATCAGGGGGGAGCCGCTGCGCATCTGGCGCACGATCGGGTGCGCACCGGCCAGCGGGGCGGCGGCCGTGCCACTGTGCGGCGTGCCGAGGGTGACCAGGGTGCGTACCCTCCGGTCGCCACCCAGTCGCTGTACGTAGTAGCGCGCGATCAGGCCGCCCAGGCTGTGTCCGACGATGTCGACCTCGGTGTGTCCGGTGCGGGCGCAGATCTCCTCGACATGGCGGTCCAGCAGCTCTGCGGCCGTGCGGATGTCGCAGGTCAGGGGGGAGTAGTTCAGCGACTCGAGATGGCGCCAGCCGTGCCGGGCCAGGGAGCGGCGGAGCAGGACGAAGACCGAGCGGTTGTCGATGAAGCCGTGCAGGAGGACGACCGGCGGCCGGTCGAGGGACCGGGCCGGGAGGGCACTGGGCGTGCCGTCCGCCGGAAGAGTGGTGTGGGGGGAGTCCGGGTGACCGGGGCTCCGGCGGTCACTGCCGGTTCCGGCGCCGGTTTCGAGGCCGGTTTCGAGGCTGTCCTCAGGACCGGCTCCATGCCCGGGGCCGGGAGGGGCGGTGGGGAGCCGGCGCTCGGGGGTGATGCCGGTGGGGTAGATGAGGAGGTGTCCCGCGAGGATCACCAGCTCCAGTGCGGTGGCTCTGACCAGCGCCGATGTCAGTCGGCTCGGATGCAGGCACGACTGGCGCAGCAGTAGGGGAAGGAAGGACAGGACCTTCATGGCCGACCTCCTGCACTGGCATGCGGCGGAGGCGGCTCCCTGCCCCGTATGCCCTCACGGGGTGTCGCTGCCGAGGTGACGACGGCCCTGGTCGGCCGGGAGTCGTACCACCGTGCCGTGCGGCTGACGGCGCGGTGGTACGACGACCTCGTTGCGGCTCCCCTGTGCGACGGTCCCTGCGCGGCTGTGGGCCGTGGGATGCGGGGAGCGACGCTTGGCGAACATGTCCCAATGTGTGATTTCCCCCTCCCCGTCCACCGCGAAACGACGCCGTGCGGGATGCTGTGGATAACGTTCGTTCACATCCCCGGCCCTTCAGGCACGGGAGACGCATGTGGAGGCAGTGATGGGTGTGACCGGTCCGATCCGAGTGGTGGTGGCGAAGCCGGGCCTCGACGGCCACGACCGCGGGGCCAAGGTGATCGCGCGGGCACTGCGCGACGCGGGTATGGAGGTCATCTATACCGGGCTCCACCAGACCCCCGAGCAGATCGTGGACACGGCGATCCAGGAGGATGCCGACGCGATCGGGCTGTCGATCCTCTCCGGTGCGCACAACACGCTCTTCGCGAAGGTCATCGTGCTGTTGAAGGAGCGCGAGGCGGAGGACATCAAGGTGTTCGGCGGCGGCATCATTCCCGAGGCGGACATCGCGCCGCTGAAGGAGCAGGGCGTGGCGGAGATCTTCACGCCGGGTGCGACGACGGCTTCGATCGTCGCCTGGGTGAACGCGAACGTCCGTCAGCCTGCGGGGGCCTGAACAGGGCCTGAACTGGCTTCCTCTTCTCCTCGTCCGCCGGCCGTGTCGCGGCCGAGCGGGCTCGGTCCCGGAGCACTGCGGCGCCGGAGCCCGGGGCGCCGGGGCCGTGACCGGGCGCCCCGGAGCCGCAGCCGCAGCACCGGAACAAAAGCCGGGCGCCGGAGCAGGGCGCCGGAGCAGGGCGCCACGCGGCAGCCGGGACGCCCTGCTGTGCCGCGGTCCTCGGGCTGTGTCCCGGCCGGGCCGAGCTGCGGGCCGGCCCTGCCCGGTATCCGGCACTCAGTTCGTCACGCGCTGCCCTGCGCTCGGTCCGTCAGGCTGCCTGCGCCAGTTCCGCGTCCATGGCCGCGCGCAGACGCAGGGTGGAGACGAGCCTCCGGAACGCCTCCGACCAGTAGCCACCCGCACCTGGCGAAGCGCCTTCCGGCTCGTCCGGCGTGGTGGTGAGCACCTCGAGCCGGTCCGCCTCGGCAGGGTCGAGACAGCGCTCGGCCAGACCCATGACCCCGCTGAAGCTCCATGGGTAGCTTCCGGCGTCCCGGGCGATGTCCAGCGCGTCGACCACCGACCGGCCGAGCGGCTCGGCCCAGGGGACCGCGCAGACGCCCAGCAGCTGGAACGCCTCCGACAGGCCGTGCGCCGCGATGAAGCCGGCCACCCAGTCCGCCCGTTCGGCTGCGGGCAATACGGCGAGCAGCTTCGAGCGCTCGGCCAGAGAAGCCGTCCCGGGACCGCTCGCCGGAGGAGTCGAGGGGGCACCCAGCAGGGCACGCGCCCATTCCGGATCCCGCTGTCGTACGGCCGCCCGGCACCAGGCCGCGTGCAGTTCCGCGCCCCAGTCGTCGGCGACGGGCAGGGTGACGACCTCCTCGGCCGTACGTCCGCCGAACCTCTCCCGCCAGACGGCGAGCGGGGTCGCCTCCACCAACTGCCCCAGCCACCACGAACGTTCGCCCCGGCCTGACGGGGGTACCGGTGCCACGCCGTCGCGCTGCATGGCCGCGTCGCACTCGTGCGGGGCTTCCACGGCGATGGCCCCTTCGCCGCCCGTACGGTCCGGGTTCACGCAGGAGGTGGCGCGGGCGGCCATCCGCAGGGCGAGTGCCGAATCCGGCAGAGCCGACAGCAGCTCGGCAGCGGTGGAGCGGACATTGCGGCTGCGGTCGGACAGGGCCTCCTCCAGGAACGCCTCGTCGTCGGCCGAGAGACCGGTGCGCAGGGAGTCGAGGAACATCAGCCGGTCCTCGGCACGCTCCGTGGACCAGGTGGTGGCGAGCAGGGCACGGGCCGCGGCAGGGTCCTGCGCCCGTACGGCTCCGAGCAGCGCGACCCGCTCCGCGAACAGGCCCTCCTCCCAGAGCCGGCCCACCGCCTCCTGGTTGTCGGTGGCCGGCAGGCGCGAGCGGTTCGCGGACGCGCGGAGTGCGAATTTCCACTCCGGATTCAGAGCCGCCAGCCAGAGCCCGCGCGGCCCCGCGAACGCCAGCGCGTGCGGCCGCAGATCCGTGCGCGCCCGGGCCGCGTCCAGCAGTGCGGGCAGCAGCTCCGCAGGAGCGCGGAATCCACGGGCACCCGCGGAGGCCAGCCACTGGGGGATGAGCTCGGTGAGATCGGGGGCCGTCCCCCGGCGCCCGCTGCCGGAGGGCGCGGAACGGTCGGCGAGCAGCTGGGCGAGCCGGCGCCGAGCCGCCGCCGGAAGCGGCGGGCGGGGATCGGGGGGCGCCGCTTCCGGCACCGCGGCCCCGGCGGCCGGCAGCAGCGCCGCCCGGCGGCGCACCGTGTGGAGCGCCGCCGCGTCCAGCAGCGCGGCAGGGCCGTCCGACGGTCCGCTTCCGGTGGGCGGCGGGCGCCGGTCGGTGCCGAGCAGCGCCGAGGTGACGAGCTCCTCCCAGGGGGCGTTCACCGGCGCGCCGGTCGTTGTCATCGTGGACATTTCGGTCTCCTCCGGTTGTCGGTCGAGCAGGTTCCGGTGCGTCAGACGAGCGCCACGGTCGCGCCCGCGCCGTCGTCGGAGGCTTCCGCGCACCAGGCGGCCAGCGGGTCGAAACCGCGGTGGCCGCACTCCCCGAACACCGTCACGGGACCGCCTCCGGAGAGCGCGACGAGCTTCCACAGACCCGGCCGCGAGAGCCCGGACGGTGCGATCGGCAGCGCGGATCCGTCTGCTGCGCCGACCAGTTGCCAGCCGTCCCCGGACGGCACGGGTATGACGTCGCGCAGGGTGGCCGGCCACGAATCCAGCCAGGGGTCGTCCAGCAGGGCCCGCCCGTACGCGGTCACGGCGTCTCCCGTGGTGCCGCCGGGTGGCGGGGACGCCGTGGCGAGGGGTGTGCCGAACTGCGGCCCCAGCTCGCCCCGTAGCCGCCCGCCACCCGGATACGGCGTGACCTCGGCGTCGATCGTCACGCCCACCGGCAGTGCCTGTCCGGGTGAGCGTCCCGCTGCCCCGAAGGAGAGCAGCAGGGCGGTGCGCCCCGACTCCTCCCCGTGCAGCCAGATGCGGCGGGTGACGATCTTGCCGTCCTGGGTGTCGTACTGGGCGAGCACCAGCCACCGGTCGCGGACCGCCGGTCCCTCGGCCGGGGAGGTCAGCCCCACCCTCGTACGGACCGTCGCCGCCAGTGGTTCGGGCAGCCGGTCCAGCCCGAGCCACGCCGTGTCCAGCAGATGCAGCAGCGCGCACTCCTCGAGCAGGCGCACGGGCCAGCCGGGGCCCGATGCCGGGATCGCGCCCAACTCCCGTACGCGCCCGGCGAGCCCAGGGGCCTGCGCGTCGACCATGCGCGCCGCGGTCTCCTCCCACAGTGCGTATCCCGACCGGTCGGCCGCCGCGAGGCCCCCGCGCAGCAGGTCGGTGAGGCGCTGCTCGAGCTCCTGCGCGCCCCCCGTGATCCGCTCGGCCCGGCGGTCGGCCCGCCGTCTGGCCGCCTCCGGATCGGCGAGACCTGCGGCGGGACCCTCGCCCGAGGCCTGTACCGCGGCCCGCTCGGCCGCCCGCTTGCGCCGGCCCTCCAACCACTCCCCGGCCCACGCGGGCTCCTCGCCCTCCTTCAGCGCCGATGCGTCGGAAGCCCGGAGCAGCAACAACCCCAGCGCGTGCTTGCACGGGAACTTCCGGCTCGGACAACTGCACGTGTACGCAGGTCCCGTGGTGTCGATCACCGTGCGGTACGGCTTGGTGCCGCTGCCCTTGCACAGCCCCCACACCGCCCCCGTACCGCCGTAGCCGGCCTCGGACCATGGGCCGGCCGTGCCGAGCCTGTTCCCCGCCTTGCGCGACGCGTCGTCAGGAGCCAGGGCCAGTACCTGCTCCACCGTCCAGCGCACCACCGGATCGGTGGCGCCTGAGGGTTCTCCCCCGTGAGATAGCAGCATGGGAACGACGGTAGGCCGCCCCACTGACAATCGGTCATGACCTGCGATTCCGAGTGCTCCGAGGGCACTTGACCCCGTGCACTCCGTGCGCTTCTCTGCGAATGAGGCATCAGCCGACCGACTCGGGGGACAACGCATGAACCGCATCGTTCGCTCCGCTCACCTCAGACGCATCCGTATCGCTCGTGCCGTCGTGTGCGCCGCCGTTGCCGGCGGTCTCGCTTTCGGCCTGGGCGCGTGTTCCGAATCCGTGGACAAGTCCGTCGGCGAGGCGGTCGACGATGCCGTGGACGAGACCTACGAGGTGACCTACGAGGTCACCGGCACCACCGTCGACGAGATCCAGTTCCACGGCGGCGGTGGCAGAGCCATGGAACCGAAGATCGTGACCGTCAAGTCGCCCACGCTGCCATGGAGGAAGACCGTCACGCTGCGCGGCATCATGCCGTCCGCTGTCATGCCGATCGCCCTGGACGAGGGCGCGGCCGACGTCACCTGCACGATCACGCACAAGGGCAAGGTCATCGAGGAGGCGAAGGGCGAGGCGCTCCTGACGGGCGGCGGCTGCGTCGCGGCTTCGCCGGTCACCGGCTGACGTTCCCCGCCTCCGTCCGCGGGGCCGGCAACCGGCAGCCGACCACCTGGAATCGGCCCCGGCCTCGGCGCCGGGGCCGATTGTCAGTGGCATGGTGCACGGTGGAAACCACATCGGGTCGAACGATCTGGAGGGGGATCCATGACCGTGTCCGTACGTACCGCTGTCGCCGCCGCAGAGGCAGGCGGCGAGGCCCTGAGGCCGCACGCCGAGGACGCCTTCGCCGACGAGCTCAAGGCTCTCGCCGCTGCCGACGACCGTCCCAGGCCGGTTCGTTGGCGCCTGTCGCCGTGGGCCGTAGCCACCTATCTGCTCGGCGGGACGCTCCCGGACGGGACACTGATCACACCGAAGTACGTGGGCCCCCGGCGCCTCGTCGAAGTCGCCGTGACCACGCTCGCCACCGACCGGGCCCTGCTCCTCCTGGGTGTGCCGGGCACCGCCAAGACATGGGTGTCCGAGCACCTCGCCGCGGCGGTCAGCGGAGACTCGACGCTGCTCGTCCAGGGCACGGCGGGGACACCGGAGGAAGCCGTTCGCTACGGCTGGAACTACGCGCAGTTGCTCGCCCACGGTCCCAGCCGCGACGCACTGGTTCCGAGCCCGGTCATGCGGGCCATGTCCGACGGGATGACCGCCCGGGTGGAGGAGCTGACCCGCATCCCCGCCGATGTGCAGGACGCGCTGATCACGATCCTGTCGGAGAAGACACTCCCCGTTCCCGAGCTGGGACAGGAGGTCCAGGCCGTCCGCGGGTTCAACCTCATCGCCACGGCCAACGACCGCGACCGCGGGGTCAACGAGCTGTCCAGTGCCCTGCGCCGCCGGTTCAACACCGTCGTACTGCCCCTGCCCGCGACACCCGATGCCGAAGTGGACATCGTCTCCCGGCGCGTCGACCAGATCGGGCGCTCGCTCGACCTGCCCGCGACACCCGACGGCATGGCCGAGATCAGGCGCGTCGTCACGGTCTTCAGGGAGCTGCGCGACGGCGTCACCACGGACGGCCGCACCAAGCTCAAGTCCCCGTCGGGGACGCTGTCCACGGCCGAGGCCATCTCCGTCGTCACCAACGGACTCGCGCTCGCCGCCCACTTCGGCGACGGTGTGCTGCGGCCCGGCGACGTCGCGGCCGGCATCCTCGGCGCGGTCGTCAGGGACCCCGCAGCGGACCGTGTGGTCTGGCAGGAGTACCTGGAGACCGTGGTCCGGGAGCGTGACGGCTGGAAGGACTTCTACCGCGCCTGCCGCGAGGTCTCCGTATGACGGCCGCCCTCCGCCCGGCTGTTTCGGAACGCCCGGGCGGCCCGCTGCTGCTGGGGGTCCGTCATCACGGGCCCGGATCCGCCAGAGCGGTGCGGGCCGCTCTGGACCGCGTACAGCCGCGTGCCGTGCTCATCGAAGGGCCGCCCGAGGCTGACGCGCTGCTGCCGCTCGCCGCCGACGAGCAGATGCGGCCGCCCGTCGCGCTGCTCGCCCATGCCGTGGACGACCCGGGGCGTGCCGCGTTCTGGCCGCTGGCCGAGTTCTCACCCGAATGGGTCGCGATCCGGTGGGCGCTCGCGCACGAGGTCCCGGTGCGCTTCGTGGACCTGCCCGCCGCGCATTCCCTGGCCATGACGGAGCAGAACGAGCAGACGGAGCACGGCGGGCGGACGGAACAGGGCGGGCGGACGGAGAGCCGGCCGGGCGATACCCAGGTCATCGATCCGATCGGTGTCCTCGCCCGGACCGCCGGCTACGACGACCCGGAGCGCTGGTGGGAGGACGTCGTCGAACACCGCGGCACCGAAGGTGTCCCGGAAGACCCACGGGCCCCCTTCGAGGCGCTCGCGGAGGCGATGACGGCGCTGCGCGAGGCATACGGGGACGGAGGGCATCCCCGGGACGCCGTCCGGGAGGCGTACATGCGCATCCAGCTGCGCGCCGCCCGCAAGGAGTTCGGCGACGACTTCGCCGTCGTCTGCGGCGCCTGGCATGTCCCCGCCCTGACCGCGAGGACGACGGTCGCCGCCGACAGAGCGCTCCTCAAGGGGATTCCCAAGGTCAGAACCGAACTGACCTGGGTGCCGTGGACCCACCGCAGACTCGCCCGGCACAGCGGATACGGCGCGGGGATCGACTCCCCCGGTTGGTACGGGCATCTGTTCGGTGCGCCGGACCGGCCCATCGAGCGATGGATGACGAAGGTGGCCGGACTCCTGCGCGACGAGGACAGGTTCGTCTCCTCCGCCCATGTCATCGAGGCCGTCCGGCTCGCCGGGGCACTGGCCGCGATGAGGGGCCGCCCGCTCGCCGGCCTGGCCGAGGCCACCGACGCGGTCCGGGCGGTCATGTGCGAGGGGTCCGACGTGCCACTCGCCCTCGTGCACGACCGGCTGGTCGTCGGGGAGGCCCTGGGCGAGGTACCCGACAGCGCCCCCGCCGTGCCCCTGCAGCGAGACCTGACCCGACTGCAGCGCACCCTCCGGCTCAAACCGGAGGCTCAGGAGCGGGATCTGGACCTCGACCTGCGCAAGGAGAACGACTCGGCCCGCAGCAGACTGCTGCACCGGCTGGGACTCCTCGGAGTCGGCTGGGGCGATCCCGCGGCGGGCCGGGGGAGTACGGGGACGTTCCGGGAGAGCTGGCGGCTGCGCTGGGAGCCGGAGCTGTTCGTACGGATCGCGGAAGCCGGGGTGTGGGGCACCACGGTGCTCTCCGCCGCGACCGCCCGGACCGAATCGGACGCCGTCTCGGCGACCGCGCTCGCCGACGTGACCGCGCTCGCCGAGCGGTGTCTGCTGGCGGACCTCCCCGATGCGCTGCCCGTCGTGATGAGGGCCCTCGCCGACCGTGCCGCCCTCGACGCGGACGTGGGCCACCTCGCCGACGCGCTGCCGGCCCTGGCGCGCTCCCTGCGGTACGGGGACGTGCGGTCCACGGACACGGCCGCACTGGGAGAGGTCGCCGTAGGTCTCGCCGAGCGGATCTGCGTGGGTCTGCCGCCCGCGTGCACCGGTCTCGACGCGGACGGCGCGGCGCAGCTGCACCGCCAGGTCGACGGTGTGCACACGGCGATCGGCCTGCTCGCCGGAGGAGCGGTGTCCGCCCGGGGGCTGCGGGAGCGCTGGGCGGGAGTTCTGCACAGGCTGTCCGCCAGGGACACGGTCGCGGGCGTGATCCGCGGCCGTGCGACGCGCCTGCTGCTCGATGACGGGCGGCTCGCCGAGGACGACGCGGCCCGGCTGATGGGGCTGGCCCTCTCGCCCGGGACGCCACCGGCCGACGCCGCCGCATGGATCGAGGGCTTCGTCGGCGGGGCGGCGGGCGGCGGCATGCTGCTCGTCCACGACGAGCGGCTCCTCGGACTCGTGGACGCCTGGCTGACCGGCGTACCGGCGGAGATGTTCACGGACGTCCTGCCCCTGCTGCGCCGTACGTTCTCGGTCTACGACCCCGGTGTGCGGCGCACCCTGGGCGAGCTCGTCCGCCGGGGCCCGGACCCCGGGAGGGCGCACGGCGGTGCGGAGGCCGCCGCCCCGGGCTTCGGCGCGGGACTCGACGCGGAGCGCGCGGACGCGGTCGTTCCGGTGCTCCGGCTGCTGCTCGGGGCCGACTTCGAACCGGGAGACGGAGCCCGCCCCGGAGCGGGAGCGGGAACGGAACGGGCGGCGGCCGGATGACCACGGACACAGCGAGGACCGGAGAAGGGGAGAGGGCGATGACTGCGGTTCCGGACGACGGGGAGCGGCTCCGCCGCTGGCGCATGGTGCTCGGCGCGGACAGTGCCGAGAGCACGGGGTGCACGCTCACCGGCCGTGATGTCGCGATGGACGGTGCGCTGACCGCGCTGTACGGCGGTGGGAAGAAGCCGGGCGGCCGGGGCGGCAACGAGCGGTCCGCGGGGCTCGGGGCGTCCGCGCCTTCCGTAGCCCGCTGGCTCGGCGACATCCGCACCTACTTCCCGAGCTCCGTCGTCCAGATCATGCAGCGCGACGCGATCGACCGCCTCGGACTGTCCGCCCTGCTCCTGGAGCCGGAGATGCTGGAGGCCGTCGAGCCGGACGTCCACCTCGTCGGCACGCTGCTCTCGCTCAGCAAGGCCATGCCCGAGACGACGAAGGAGACGGCACGCGCGGTCGTCCGCAAGGTCGTCGAGGATCTGGAGAGGCGACTGGCCACCCGTACGAGAGCGACGCTCACCGGGGCACTGGACCGTTCGGCGAGGATCAGCAGGCCGCGGCACCGGGACATCGACTGGGACCGCACCATCCGGGCCAACCTCAAGAACTATCTGCCGGAACACCGCACGATCGTTCCCGAGCGCCTCATCGGATACGGGCGGGCGGCGCAGTCGGTGAAGAAGGACGTCATCCTCTGCATCGACCAGTCGGGGTCCATGGCGGCATCCGTCGTCCACGCCTCGGTCTTCGGAGCGGTGCTCGCTTCCATGCGCACGCTGGCGACCCGGCTCGTCGTGTTCGACACGGCCGTCGTCGACCTCACCGACCAGCTCGACGACCCCGTCGACGTCCTGTTCGGCGTGCAGCTCGGAGGAGGCACGGACATCAACCGGGCGCTCGCCTACTGCCAGTCGAAGATCACCCGCCCCGCCGACACCGTCGTCGTGCTCATCAGTGATCTCTACGAGGGGGGAATCCGCGACGAGATGATCAAGCGGGTCGCCGCGATGAAGGCTTCCGGAGTGCAGTTCGTGACACTCCTCGCGCTCTCGGACGAGGGCGCACCCGCCTACGACCGGGACCACGCGGCCGCGCTGGGGGCGCTCGGCGCACCGGCCTTCGCCTGCACTCCGGACCTCTTTCCGGAGGTCATGGCCGCCGCCATCGAGAAACGTCCCCTGCCGATACCGGACAGCGAGGTCCTGGCCTGAGGGCTGCCGGGCGGACCGTCGGGCTCCGGCCCGATCCGTCACCCTCCGGAGCGATCCGTCACCACTCCGGAGTACCGGGCTCACCGGATCCGGTTCCCCGCTCACCGGTCGGGTGGTGCACTCGCACCCGGGTGGACATGCCGTTTTGTCCCTCGCACCCCGGCTACCAGCGCGATCTGTGACTGTTATCACCGCTCAGGTGTGATCTGCAATTTAGGGTCCGGCGGAGCGCGGGGATAACCTGCCGGATGGACATGCCGCGTACCCGGACACCGTGTACGCCTCCCTAGTGACCGCGCAGTCACGTTGCCCCTCGCGGCACGCCCACGCAGAAAACCAACCGCGAGACCACTAAAAGGGACGGACGCGCGTGGACCTGTTCGAGTACCAGGCGAGGGACCTCTTCGCCAAGCACGGTGTACCGGTGCTGGCCGGTGAAGTCATCGACACGCCTGAGGCAGCCCGCGAGGCGACCGAGCGGCTGGGCGGCAAGTCAGTCGTCAAGGCGCAGGTGAAGGTCGGCGGCCGCGGCAAGGCCGGTGGCGTCAAGCTGGCCGCCAACCCCGACGAGGCGGTCGCCCGTGCGACCGACATCCTCGGCATGGACATCAAGGGCCACACGGTCCACAACGTGATGATCGCCGAGCTGTCCCCGGAGATCGAGGCGGAGTACTACGTCTCGTACCTCCTCGACCGCACCAACCGCACCTTCCTGGCCATGGCCTCGGTGCAGGGCGGAATGGACATCGAGGAGGTCGCGGAGAAGACCCCCGAGGCCCTCGCGAAGGTCCCGGTCAACGCCGTGGACGGCGTCGACATCGTCAAGGCCCGCGAGATCGTGGCCCAGGCGAAGTTCCCGGCCGACGTGGCCGAGGGTGTCGCCGAGGCCATGGTGACCCTGTGGGACACCTTCGTCGCCGAGGACGCCCTCCTCGTCGAGGTCAACCCGCTGGTGAAGACCAAGGACGGCCGCATCCTGGCCCTGGACGGCAAGGTGTCTCTCGACGAGAACGCCGACTTCCGTCAGCCCGGCCACGAGGCGCTCGAGGACAAGGCCGCGGCCAACCCCCTCGAGGCGGCCGCCAAGGCCAAGAACCTCAACTACGTCAAGCTCGAGGGCGAGGTCGGCATCATCGGTAACGGTGCCGGTCTGGTCATGTCGACGCTGGACGTCGTCGCGTACGCCGGTGAGAACCACGGCAACGTGAAGCCCGCCAACTTCCTCGACATCGGTGGCGGCGCCTCCGCAGAGGTCATGGCGAACGGCCTGGAGATCATCCTCGGCGACCCGGACGTCAAGTCCGTCTTCGTCAACGTCTTCGGTGGCATCACCGCGTGCGACGAGGTCGCCAACGGCATCGTCCAGGCGCTTGAGCTGCTCAAGTCCAAGGGCGAAGCGGTCACCAAGCCGCTCGTCGTGCGCCTTGACGGCAACAACGCGGAGCTGGGTCGCAAGATCCTCTCCGACGCCAACCACCCGCTCGTGCAGCGCGTGGACACCATGGACGGCGCGGCCGACAAGGCCGCCGAGCTCGCCGCGGCTGCGAAGTAAGGGACGAGGGACTCCAACACCATGGCTATCTTCCTCACCAAGGACAGCAAGGTCATCGTCCAGGGGATGACCGGCGCCACGGGCATGAAGCACACCAAGCTCATGCTGGCCGACGGCACCAACATCGTCGGTGGCGTGAACCCGCGCAAGGCCGGTACCTCCGTCGACTTCGACGGCACCGAGGTACCCGTCTTCGGGTCCGTCGCCGAGGCGATCGAGAAGACCGGCGCCGACGTGTCCGTCCTCTTCGTGCCGCCGGCCTTCGCGAAGGCCGCCGTCGTCGAGGCGATCGACGCCGAGATTCCGCTGGCCGTCGTGATCACCGAGGGCATCGCCGTCCACGACTCGGCCGCCTTCTGGGCGTACGCCGGTTCGAAGGGCAACAAGACCCGGATCATCGGCCCGAACTGCCCCGGCCTGATCACCCCCGGTCAGTCCAACGCCGGCATCATCCCGGGCGACATCACCAAGCCCGGCCGCATCGGTCTCGTGTCCAAGTCGGGCACGCTGACCTACCAGATGATGTACGAGCTCCGTGACATCGGCTTCTCGTCCGCCGTCGGCATCGGTGGCGACCCGGTCATCGGTACGACGCACATCGACGCCCTCGCGGCGTTCGAGGCCGACCCCGAGACCGACCTCATCGTGATGATCGGCGAGATCGGCGGCGACGCCGAGGAGCGTGCGGCCGACTACATCGCGAAGAACGTCACGAAGCCGGTCGTCGGTTACGTCGCGGGCTTCACCGCCCCCGAGGGCAAGACCATGGGCCACGCAGGCGCCATCGTCTCCGGCTCCTCCGGCACCGCCGCCGCCAAGAAGGAGGCCCTCGAGGCCGCCGGCGTGAAGGTCGGCAAGACGCCGACCGAGACCGCCAAGCTGGCGCGCGAGATCCTCGGCGGCTGATTGCGCGCCGCAGCGGCCTGTCCGCCGCGGCACCGCGTCACCGCAGCAACGGCTCGGGCCCGCACTCCTCCTGCGAGGGGTGCGGGCCCGAGCCGTTGCCGTACAGGTCAGGGGATCCGCGGCACCAGGCGTTCCGGGCCGTGGGCGAACTCGCCGCGCAGCGTCTTCTGGAGCTTCAGGTCCTGCGGGGTCAGTTTCTCCGGGCCGCCGCGCGGGGGCACGCCACCGACCCGCTCGGCCGGCGCGATCGGCTGCTCGTACTGCGTGGGAGCGGTCTTCAGGGTGAAAGCCGTCGTGCCGATGAGCAGCACGGCGAAGCCGATCGCCGCCCGGGTCCAGAGTTCCGCCTTGCGTTCGCTGCCCCTGCGGACGGTCCGGGCCGGTGGTGGTGCGGGCACGTGCTCGGTGAGGGCGAGCGAGCCGAGCCGCTCCTGGAGCAGCGCGGACTGCTCGTCGGGGGACACGGGATCCGCCAGTTCGGGCAGCCGCTCGGCGATGGCGGCCCGTGCGTTCAGCAGCCGGCTCGCCGCCGCCGGGGTGCTCGCCTCCGTCTCGGCGGCCGTCTCCGGAAGGTCCAGGCCCACACCGTCGTAGAGCAGCAGGGTGCGCCGGTGCACCGGCGGCATGCGGAGCAGCGCGTCGAGCAGCGCGTGCCGCCCCGGATCCTCGGGCAGCGCGTCGGGGCGGCGGTGGGCGCGGCGCAGCCGGTGCCAGGGTGACATCGCGTACTCGTACGCCGCCGCACGCACCCAGCCTCCCGGGTCACGGTCCCTGGCGACCTCGGGCCAGCGCTGCCAGGCGAGCTGGAAGGCGTGCTCGACGGCCTCCTGGGACAGGTTCCGGCGGCCGGTCAGCAGGTACGCCTGGTGGACGAGGCCGGTCGCGATGCGTGTGTACAGGGCGTCGAACGCTTCTTCGGCGGCCGTGAGCCCCACCGGGTCCGGTGCCGCGGGTGTGGAGGAAGGGGCAGGAGCTGCCTCGGTGTCTGTGGCGGCTCCGGTTCCGGTGCCGGGCTCGGTCGGGGACATCGTGGTGCTCCCGGTGGCTTCGACGGTGGGGGGCGGCGATTCCTGCGCCCCCGTGCGGGTGTCTGCGGAGCCGATCAGTCTGGAGTACGCCGTGCGCTTACGGCCTTGTGGGCTGGTGCGCCCTGTCTCCCAGGCACGGACGGTGGCGGCCGTGACGCCCACGGCCGCCGCGACCTGCTCCTCACTCAGTGCCCTTGCCTCGCGCAGCCGTCGGCGCTCCTTGGGGGAGGGCAGCGGTGCGGTGGTGACCGGACCGGTGGTGCTCCGTGTCATGTCCGGCCCCCGTCGACACTGCACTGGGCGAAAAAGTACATAAACGTATATTGAGCGACACAGCGGCCATTCGCCCGTTACACGAAATAAGCGCGTGTCGTTGGGAGCATGGCCGGGTGACCCAAGTGACCGAGCGCAGCCCGATGTTGCCTGCCGAGCGGAGCAGGTCGGCCGCACTGGCCTCCGCCTTTGTACGCGGGGCGATCGCGGCGGGGCTCGGGCTCGGCTCGCTGTCCGTCCTGGTCATGGTGCTGTGGATCAGCTCCCCCTACCCCGACAGCGGCCCGGGTGAGGCCCTCCACGCGGCGACCGGGCTGTGGCTCCTCGCCCACGGCGCCGAGCTCGTCAGGACCGACACCCTGAGCGGCAACCCGGCGCCCGTGGCGACCGTCCCGCTGCTCCTC
Source organism: Streptomyces sp. NPDC059499 (assembly GCF_042749285.1). NCBI lineage: Bacteria > Bacillati > Actinomycetota > Actinomycetes > Kitasatosporales > Streptomycetaceae > Streptomyces > Streptomyces sp. NPDC059499. The sequence continues at coordinate 688,407 of NZ_JBHYTT010000001.1, read as the reverse complement.
GTCGTGCTGCCGGTGTGGCTGGTGTACCGCGCCGCGCGGGAGTCCGCGGAACCGGAGGAAGATTCGACGGTGAGGCATTCGGCCGTCGGCGCGTTCTTCGCGGTGACCGGCGGTTATCTTCTGGTGGCGCTGGCCGCGGCCGCGTACGCGCGGGGTGGCGGGCTGCCTGCCGAGCGGACCTCTCTCGCCTTCCCGCTCACCGTCGTGGTGGCCGGTGCGGCCGGGGTCTGGGCGGCGTGCGGGCGCCCGGTGGGTCCGCTGATGGTCTGGGCGCCGCTGAGGCTGCAGGAGGCTGTCGCCAGGTCCCGGTTCCGGTCCGGAACGCGGACGGTCCTCCGGTCGGCGGCGGCCGGTGTGACGGTGCTGCTCGGCGGGGGCGCCCTGGTGGTCGCCGTGGCGTTGTTGTGGCACGGGGTGGCGGCCCGGGAGTCCTACCTCGCGCTGTCCGGCCACTGGGCGGACCAAGTCGCCGTCCTGCTGCTGGCTCTGGCACTCGTACCGAATGCGGCGATGTGGGGTGCGGCGTACGGCCTCGGGCCGGGTTTCGCCCTCGGTACGGAGTCCACGGCCACCCCCCTCGCCTTCGCCGGGCATCCGGCGCTGCCCGACTTCCCCCTGCTGGCCGCTGTGCCGACCCCGGGGCCGGGAACGGTCGCGAACTGGGCGGCGGTCGCGGTGCCCGTTGCCGCCGGGCTCGCGGTCGCCCGCTTCACGGCGCGGGGGGCGGCTCCCGATGACGGGGTGCGTGAGGAGGCGTGGAGCCCACGGGACACGGCATTGGCGGCGGTGCTGGGGGCTGTCGGGTGCGGAGCGGGTGCGGCGGTGCTGGCCGCGGCGTCGGGCGGGCCGATGGGCGCCGGGGCGCTGGCGGAATTCGGGCCCGTGTGGTGGCTGGTGGGGCCGGCGGCGCTGGTGTGGACGGCCGTGATCGGCGTACCGGCGGCGCTGCTGCTCAGGTTCTGGCGGCTGCGGGAACACCCGTGGGGGTGGCGGCGTGAGACGGCGGAGCGTGCGGAGGGGGAGACGAAGGAGCGGGCCGACGGGAAGGGGGAAGGCGGGGCGACGGGGAGGAGTGGCGGCGAGGACGAGGCGGAAGCCCGGCTCCCCGACTCGGAACCGTACGAGTTCCTGCCGGCCGACCCGTGGCACGAGGACGGTGCCAGGAAGGCGCGCTGGGCCTCGCTCCGGAAGAGTTCCGGCGGGCTGATGGCGGACTTCCCCGTCGTTCCCGGTGGTGACAGCCCCCCGGTGAAGAAGGGCGGAACGCCGGCCGGCCGGGTTCCGGATGCCCCTGGGCACCCGGAACCCGGCCGGGAGACTGCTTCGTAGCGGGCGGCTTCGCCGGGCGCTACTTCTTCACGCCGAAGAAGGGCTCCAACGGCTCAGGCAGCAGATCATTGCAGGCCAGGGCGCCGGACTTGGTGAGGGCGTCGTTCACGCAGGTGTAGTAGTCGCGGTAGACGAGCTGCACCGTGAACGACGTGGCGACGATCAGCAGGGCGAGCAGCGCGGTGACCAGACCGCTGACAGCTGCGGTGGTCTGCTGCCTGCCGCTGTTCTGCGGCGCACTCGCGGGCGGTGCCACCGGAGGAGCACCGGGCGGGGTGGCTGCGGGGGCACGGTCCGCGGCCGCACCACCGGTCGCGGACGGCGTGGCGCTCTGTGCCGGGGTCTTCCGCGGCCCTGCGCGCAGGGCGCTGACCGACCAGTACACAGCGAGCGCACCGAGGAGCAGCGCGATCTCGGGGAAGTCGAAGAGGGCGAAGAAGAACGCCCACATGCCGCCCAGCACCGCGTAGCGGGCGCGGCGCTGCGCGGGGTCGGTCGGGTCCCAGCGCAGTCCGCCGGGGTTGCCCTCGGGGCCCCCGCCCTGGCCGCCCTGCCCGCCGGTCCCGCCGGGACGGCTGCCGAAACCGCCGGTCTGGCGGCCCGGCTGCTGGTCGCTCCACTGGCTGCCCCAGACGGGGCGGTCGTCGGACGGACCCTCGCCGTTGTCGCCGCCGTTGCCTCCGCCGCCGTGGGACGGGTGGCGCGGCTGCCAGGGCTGGTCCGGCCGGTCCTCGGGCGGGGCGGCGAACGGATTGTCGTCGGAGGCGGAGGAGGAGCCGGGCGCAGGCGAGGAGCCCGGCGCCGACGGGGAATCCGGTGCGCCGGAGGAGCCTGTCGCGGAGGAGTCCGGCGACGAGGAGGAGTCCGGCGATGAGGACCGGCGTTCCCGCATCAGCGTGAAGGTCCGCTCGGGCAGCGGGTGGCCAAAGGCGGTGCGGAGGCGGTCCGGCATGTGGTGAACGTCTTCCCCATCTCGTCATTTCCGCCCTGAGGACGGTTCCCTGTCCCCTGACGCTACCTCCCGGCCACGCCCCCGTCCCGTGGGGGCCGCTGGGTGTGCCGGTATCGTTGCTGACGGTCGACCCGTTCGTAGAGTTCCCCGTATCGAGGGACGAGATTCTTTCGTACGACCATACAAACGCATCACCAGTACACCGCACCTGCCTTACCACGCGAGAAAGGGCCCTGCTGTGGCCTCCCCGCCCCCTTCCGCCGCCCCGGCCCGTCTGGTTGTCCTGGTCTCCGGCTCGGGCACGAATCTCCAAGCCCTGCTGGACGCCATCGGTGACGACCCCGAGGGCTACGGCGCCCGGATCGTCGCGGTCGGCGCGGACCGCTACGGCACCCTCGGCCTCGAACGCGCCGAGCGTGCCGGACTCCCCACGTTCGTGTGCAAGGTCGGCGAGTACGCGACCCGCGAGGAGTGGGACGTCGCGCTGACCGACGCCGTGGCGGAGCACCGCCCGGACCTCGTCGTGTCCGCGGGGTTCATGAAGATCGTGGGCAAGGGCTTCCTCGCCGGGTTCGGCGGCCGGTTCGTCAACACCCACCCCGCCCTGCTCCCCAGCTTTCCCGGTGCCCACGGGGTGCGCGACGCGCTCGCGTACGGCGTGAAGGTCACCGGGTGCACCGTCCACTTCGTCGACGACGGCGTCGACACCGGTCCGATCATCGCGCAGGGCGTGGTCGAGGTGACCGAAGAGGACACCCCGGAGGGCGAAGCGGCCCTCCACGAACGCATCAAGGAAGTCGAGCGCAAGCTGCTCGTCGAGGCCGTAGGGCGGCTCGCCCGCGACGGCTATCGCATTGAGGGACGAAAGGTTCATCTCGGTCATGTCGGTGAATAAGCCCATCCGCCGCGCTCTGGTCAGTGTCTACGACAAGACGGGGCTCGAGGACCTCGCCCGCGGTCTGCACGAGGCGGGTGTCGAGCTGGTCTCCACCGGCTCCACCGCCGGGAAGATCGCCGCCGCCGGGGTGCCGGTCACCAAGGTCGAGGAGCTCACCGGCTTCCCCGAGTGCCTCGACGGCCGGGTCAAGACGCTGCACCCCCGGGTGCACGCCGGCATCCTCGCGGACCTGCGTCTGGACGCCCACCGTGAGCAGCTCGCCGAGCTCGGTGTGGAGCCGTTCGACCTCGTGGTCGTCAACCTGTACCCGTTCAAGGAGACCGTCGCGTCCGGCGCGTCCGACGACGAGTGCGTGGAGCAGATCGACATCGGCGGCCCCTCGATGGTCCGCGCCGCCGCCAAGAACCACCCGTCCGTGGCGGTCGTGACGAGCCCGGAGCGTTACGCCGACGTCCTGGCCGCGGTCAAGGCCGGTGGCTTCGACCTGACCGCCCGCAAGCGGCTCGCCGCCGAGGCATTCCGGCACACCGCCTCGTACGACGTCGCCGTCGCCTCCTGGTTCGCGGACGACTACGCGGCCTCGGACGACTCGGGCCTCCCCGAGTTCCTCGGGGACACCTTCGTACGCAAGAACGTCCTGCGCTACGGCGAGAACCCGCACCAGCCCGCCGCGCTCTACACCTCCGGCGAGGGCGGCCTCGCCGAGGCCGAGCAGCTGCACGGCAAGGAGATGTCCTACAACAACTACACGGACACCGACGCCGCGCGCCGGGCCGCGTACGACCACGCCGAGCCGTGCGTCGCGATCATCAAGCACGCCAACCCGTGCGGCATCGCGATCGCGGACGACGTCGCCGAGGCGCACCGCAACGCCCACGCCTGCGACCCGCTGTCGGCCTTCGGCGGTGTCATCGCCGTCAACCGTCCGGTCACCGTGGCGCTGGCCGAGCAGGTCGCGGAGATCTTCACCGAGGTCATCGTCGCCCCGGCGTACGAGGACGGTGCGGTCGAGATCCTCGCCCGCAAGAAGAACATCCGGGTGCTGCGCTGCCCCGACGCCCTGACCTCCGCGTTCGAGGTGAAGCCCATCGACGGCGGCGCGCTGCTCCAGGTCACCGACCGGCTCCAGGCCGACGGCGACGACCCGGCCAACTGGACCCTCGCGACCGGCGAGGCCCTCGCCGCGGACGAGCTCAGGGAGCTCGCCTTCGCGTGGAAGGCCTGCCGTGCGGTCAAGTCCAACGCGATCCTGCTCGCCAAGGGCGGCGCCTCGGTCGGCGTCGGCATGGGCCAGGTCAACCGCGTCGACTCCGCCAAGCTCGCCGTCGAGCGGGCCGGCGAGGAGCGGGCGCGCGGTGCGTACGCCGCGTCGGACGCCTTCTTCCCCTTCCCCGACGGCCTGGAGATTCTCACCGCCGCCGGGATCAGGGCCGTGGCCCAGCCGGGCGGCTCGGTCCGCGACGAACTGGTGATCGAGGCGGCGAAGAAGGCCGGCGTGACCATGTACTTCACGGGCACGCGCCACTTCTTCCACTGATGACCCCGCAGTGATCCGGTACAGGCCGCACCCGCTCCGGGTGCGGCCTGTACCGCGTCCCGACGTACGGAGATCAGTCGTCCCTCTGTTCTAATGAATGGCCTTGTCGGTCCGTAGGGGCTGGACCGGTACGACCGGCAGAGACCAGCGAGGGATTCCGTTGCGGGGGCATCGTGCTTGACCTGAACCAGAGTGAGGCGGCCGCGCCCGGCGACCGGGAGCAGCCGGAGACGGCCCCCGAGCGGTCCGGCGATCCGTCGAACCCCGTGCCGCTGCGTCCCTACCTGATCGTGGCCGCACTCCTGTGCGCGCTCTACTTCCTTTACGCGTATCTGCGGTACAGCCACTTCCAGTCGCCCTCCTGGGACCTGGGGATCTTCGAACAGGAGGTGCGCGCGTACGCCGGGCTGAACGCCCCGGTCGTCAACATCAAGGGCCCCGGCTATCTGATACTCGGCGACCACTTCAGCCCCGTGGTGGCGCTCCTCGTCCCCCTCTACTGGATCTGGCCCTCCGCCCTCGCACTGCTGTTCGCGCAGTCCGCCCTGTTCGCCGCCTCCGCGGTCGTCGTCGGGCGCACCGTCCAACAGCTCCTGGGCGGCCGTTCCGGTCTCTGCGCCACCGTCGCGTACGGGCTCTCCTGGGGCCTCCAGGAGGCGGTGAAGGCCGACTTCCACGAAATAGCGTTCGCCGTCCCACTGATCGCACTCATCTGCCGCGCGCTGCTCCTGCAGCGCTGGACGGCCGCAGTCCTCTGGGCGTTGCCCCTGGTCCTGATCAAGGAGGACCTCGGGATCACCGTCGCGGTCGTCGGAGCCCTCCTCGCCCTCTACGGGCGACGGCTCCAGGGCATGCTGCTGGCGGCCTTCGGAGTGTTCGCGTTCGTGCTGACCGTGCTCGTCCTCATACCGGCGGCCAGCAGCGCGGGTACGTACGACTACTGGAAGAAGATCGACAAGAACGGTGAGCAGGAAGTCTCCCTGCTCGACTCCGTCCTCGGCGTCCTCGACTCCTCCGTCAAGGTGGAGATGCTGATCTTCCTGGTCGGCATCACCGCGTTCATGGCGCTGCGCTCACCCCTGATCCTGCTCGTCCTGCCCACGCTCGGCTGGCGGCTGCTGTCCCAGGACTCCAACCACTGGGGCATGGTCTGGCACTACAGCGCGATCCTCATGCCGGTCGTCTTCCTGGCGATGGCCGACGGCATCCGCCGAAGCCGCGCCTCGAATCGGCCCTGGCTCCTCGCGTACGCGAACGTCGCCGTGCCCGTGGCGGCCGCGATCGCGGTGACCCTCACCCAGCACCTGCCCCTGCGCGACCTGCTGCGCCCGGAGTTCTACCGCTCCGAAGCGCGCGTCGAGGCGGCCGAGGAGGCACTGGACGCCATCCCCGAGGGCGCCCGCGTGGAGACGGACATCACCCTGATGGCGCACCTGACCGGTGACCGCACGGTCTACTGGGTCGGCGGCGCCCCCGGTACCGCTCCCGACATCGTGGCGATCAACCTGGACTTCGGCTGGTCGACGCCGATCGACGATCCGGTGAAGTACGCGCAGCAGCTCCATCCCGAGGCGCGCTACCGGATCAAGCACCGGTCGGGGTCCTTCGTCGTGATGGAGCGGACCACTCCGGCGCCGTCCGGTTTCCGCTCCTGAACACAGCCGCGGCCCCCGGAGAACGCCGAAGGCCGCAGGCCCCGCGGAACGCGGGAGCTGCGGCCTTGCCGGTGGGACTGCACTCCACCCGGTGGATCAGGATCAGTACTGCGGCTGCTGCTGACGGTTGAACCAGCTGCCACCGTCGGACTTCGCCACGAAGACGACGACGAGGACGGCCAGAACGGTGTGGACGAGGCCGACCACGATGAACGGGTAGATCCCGAGGATCGCGGTGATCACACCGAAGACCATCGCGGTGACGCGGATGCCGTTGCCACCGCTGCCGAACTTCACGGCGAGGAACACGGCGAGGACACCCCAGAGCACCGCGAAGGCGACGATGCCCCACAGGGCGTTGCCCGAGTAGTCCGCGAGCTCCTGGAACTGGACGTCCTCCTGCAGCGAGGCGTCGTTCTTGGCGGCGTTCACGGCCGCGGCGGCGATCGCGAAGATGATCGCGCCGATCAGCTGCAGGCCGGCGATCACGTAGAGCATGACCCGCGCGGACTTCACGCCACCGGGCATCTCCGTGGGGATACCGGGGAAGCCGCCGTAGCCGGCCTGGACGGGCGGGGCCTGCGGGTAGCCGTAGCCCTGCTGCGGCACGCCCTGGGGTGCCTGCTGCGGGTAGCCGTAGCCCGGCTGCTGCCCGCCCGGCTGCTGGCCCTGCTGCTGGCCGTAGGGGTTGTTGGGGTCGCCGAAGCTCATGGCCGAATTCCTCCGTTGCAAATGTGCGGGGACGACGCGGTCCGGGCGGAGGAATGCTGCGCGATCCGAAACGGTTGGTCCCCCCGGCACTGTCCGCGATACTGCGCGCCTCATCGTCGTCCTGACATCGGCTTTTTGTCCAGTCAACAGGCGAATGTGTTGTGCAAGTGCAACCTCGTGTCCACGGTGCAACCCAGAATTGGTATGCGGGTGGGGTCATCCGCGAGGATGGGTGTCATGACTGCCCAGATTCTCGATGGCAAGGCCACCGCAGCTGCGATCAAATCCGATCTGACCGTCCGCGTGGCGGCCCTCAAGGCGCAGGGCATCACCCCCGGCCTGGGAACCCTGCTCGTCGGGGACGACCCGGGCAGCCGGTGGTACGTCAACGGCAAGCACCGTGACTGCGCACAGGTCGGCATCGCCTCCATCCAGCGCGAACTCCCCGACACCGCCACCCAGGAGGACATCGAGGAGGTCGTACGGGAGCTCAACGCCAACCCCGAATGCACGGGCTACATCGTGCAGCTCCCCCTTCCCAAGGGCATCGACACCAACCGTGTCCTCGAGCTGATGGACCCGGCGAAGGACGCCGACGGCCTGCACCCCATGAGCCTCGGCAAGCTCGTGCTGAACGAGACCGGGCCGCTGCCCTGCACCCCGCAGGGCGTCGTCACGCTGCTCCGCAAGCACGGGGTGGAGATCAACGGTGCCCATGTGGTGGTCGTCGGACGCGGTGTCACCATCGGCCGCTCGATCCCGCTGCTGCTGACCCGCAAGTCCGAGAACGCGACCGTCACCCAGTGCCACACCGGCACGCGTGATCTCTCGGCCCACCTCAGGCAGGCCGACATCATCGTCGCGGCCGCCGGTGTGCCGCACCTCATCAAGCCCGAGGACGTGAAGCCGGGCGCGGCCGTGCTCGACGTCGGCGTCAGCCGGGACGAGAACGGCAAGATCGTCGGCGATGTGCACCCCGGTGTCGCCGAGGTCGCCGCATGGGTCGCCCCGAACCCGGGCGGCGTCGGACCCATGACCCGCGCCCAGCTGCTGGTCAACGTGGTCGAGGCGGCCGAGCGCGCGGCGGCCGATGCCTCTGCCGTCTCCGCCGGCTGATCCGGGCCGGTAGGAGCGTCATGGGTGCTGGTACGAGTCCGGCGGACGGTACGCACGCCGACGAGGCTGTGGAAACGGGCGAGGCGGTCGAGCCCGGCGGTCCGGACGCGGCGGTTTCGGCCAAAGGTCCGGGCGACGCGGTGGTGAAGGACGGTCCGGACGAGTCCGTCGAGGCACCGGCGACCGGTGAGTCCGTCGGGGCGCCGGCGGCAGTTCAGTCCGAGGAGGAATCCCCGGCGGGCGCCGGCGGCTCGACCCGGGCGCCCTCGCGGCGATTCTCGCTGACCCGTGACACCGCCCGCCCCGAGGGCGGCGGCCGTGCGGCGCCCGGCGACGCTCCCGCGCCCGCCCGGCAGTGGCCGCTGCTCACTGTGCTCTGCACCGCCGGTGTCGGGCTGCTGATCGTGGGGGCCGACCCCTTCGCGGAAGCCTTCAGGATCGGCGCGATGCTGATGGGCTTCGCCCTCCTCGCGGGGGCGGTGCTGCGCTGGGTGGTTCCTTCGGTCGGCATGCTGGCCGTGCGGTCCCGGTTCACGGACCTCGTCACCTACGGGCTGATGGGCACCCTGATCGTCCTGCTCGCGCTGATGGCGCAGCCCAAGCCGTGGCTGGACGTCCCCATCCTGGAGGACGTCGTCCACTTCACCATCCGCTAGAAGCCTGTGGTGTCCGTCCCCTCCCCCGAGGAGGGACGGACACCGGACGGGACGTCCCGGAGCAAGAAACGCCGGAATGCGGTGACTTGAGCGGCCTTGCCCCGTCCTGCCTCCAGGGTCATGGACATGAGGTGTCCGGTTCAAGGGATGGCAGTGGCCTGTGGCACGGAAGTGACCATTCCGCCACGGTGTGATCGCCGCGCAACGATGGCAGACTGACCGGCATACGCCACAGGCGTACGACGGAGCGTGTGGTGACGCCGAATGCACCCATGCGCCCCCCTCTGAGGAACTGACACCTCGGCTTTGCGCATCCTCGTGGGTAGTTCAGAAGCGGGAGACCACCGGTTCTGAGTGGGGCGTCAGGGCTCGGTGTCACGGAGCGGGGGCGCATCGGGCACGTTCGGGGGAATTGGATGAGGGGGAGTAATGCCTCGTTGGAAGGCACTACCGGAGGAACTCGACCCGCAGGTCAAGGAGTTCGCCAACCAGCTGCGCAGGCTGGTCGACCGGAGCGGGCTGAGCATCGCGGCGGTGGCTGACCGCACGGGCTACAGCAAGACGTCCTGGGAGCGTTACCTCAACGGCAGGCTGCTCGCGCCCAAGGGGGCGATCGTCGCGCTCGCCGAGGTGACAGGCACCAACCAGAGCCACCTGACGACCATGTGGGAGCTGGCGGAGCGTGCCTGGAGCCGCTCCGAGATGCGCCACGACATGACGATGGAAGCCATACGGATCTCGCAGGCGCGTGCGGCGCTCGGCGAGCTCGGGCCGACCTCGGCCCCCGCGGCCGGCCGGAGCAGCCGTTCCGGCGGACGGGCCGGCGGGGGAGCGGGGGTGTCCACCGCGCCTGTGCCCGGGGACGACGTGCGCGACGCGGGCCGTCCGCCGTCCGTACCGGTCCAGCGCGGAGCCGTGCCGCGGATCCCGCAGCAGCCGCGGCACGGGGCGGGACCGGACGCCGGCGCCCCGGGCGGCGTCGGCCCCGCGGACGGATTCCACGCCGCCGGTGCGGGGGCACAGCCGCCGGACCGGCGTGCGGGGCGGGGCGGACAGCCCGGCAGCCGCCGCAAGCTGACGATGTTCCTCGTGGGTGTGGTGGGCGCTCTGCTGGTGATAGCCGGCGCGGTACTGCTCACCGATCTGGGCGCGGACGACGCCGGGAAGAAGACCGCGACCCCGTCCGCCGAGCCGAGCACCACCGCGCCGGAGCTTCCGGCCGGGGTCGGGTGCACCGGCGCGGACTGCACCGGACAGGACCCGGAAGCCATGGGCTGCGGAGGCCAGTTCGCGAGCACGGTCTCCAGGGCGACGGTGGGCACCAGCCTCGTCGAGGTCCGCTACAGCAAGACCTGTGCGGCCGCGTGGGCCCGTATAACGAAGGCCGCTCCCGGAGACACCGTTCGGATCAGCGCGGGCGCGGGCGGGCAGGACGGCACGGTGGACGCGGACGCGGACGCGTACACCCCGATGGTCGCCGTGAAGAAGGCTTCGGACGCGAAGGCGTGCGCGACGCTCGCCTCCGGTACGGAAGGCTGCACCACACCTGAGTAGGGCATCCGGGCGGACGGACAGCTGCGGTACGTGACCGGTTGTGTGCGGTCCCACAGGGGGGTGGGCGGCCGGGGCGACCGGGGTCGGATAGCCTGATCGCTGGATATCTCTTCACATCAAGATTCAGAGATATCCAGCACCAGGGGCAGGGACCCCCACCGCCAGCTGTCTAACGGAGATCGCCATGACCCGCACTCCCGTGAATGTCACCGTGACCGGCGCAGCCGGCCAGATCGGCTACGCGCTGCTCTTCCGCATCGCCTCCGGCCACCTGCTCGGCCCGGACGTGCCGGTCAACCTGCGACTCCTCGAGATCCCGCAGGGTCTGAAGGCCGCCGAGGGCACCGCGATGGAGCTCGACGACTGCGCCTTCCCGCTGCTGCGCAACATCGAGATCACGGACGACCCCAACGTCGGCTTCGCCGGCGCGAACGTCGCCCTCCTGGTCGGCGCCCGCCCGCGTACGAAGGGCATGGAGCGCGGCGACCTGCTCTCCGCCAACGGCGGCATCTTCAAGCCGCAGGGCAAGGCCATCAACGACAACGCCGCGGACGACATCAAGGTCCTCGTCGTCGGCAACCCGGCCAACACCAACGCGCTCATCGCGCAGGCCGCCGCCCCGGACGTACCGGCCGAGCGCTTCACCGCGATGACCCGTCTGGACCACAACCGCGCGATCTCGCAGCTGGCCGCGCGGACCGGTGCCGCCGTCTCCGACATCAAGCGGCTGACGATCTGGGGCAACCACTCGGCGACCCAGTACCCGGACATCTTCCACGCGGAGATCGCCGGCAAGAACGCCGCCGAGGTCGTCAACGACGAGGCATGGCTGGCCGACACCTTCATTCCGACCGTCGCCAAGCGTGGCGCCGCGATCATCGAGGCGCGTGGCGCGTCCTCGGCCGCCTCGGCCGCCAACGCCGCCATCGACCACGTGCACACCTGGGTCAACGGCACCGCCGAGGGCGACTGGACCTCGATGGGCATCCCGTCGGACGGCTCCTACGGCGTCCCCGAGGGCATCATCTCGTCCTTCCCGGTCACCACGAAGGACGGCACGTACGAGATCGTCCAGGGCCTGGACATCAACGAGTTCTCCCGTGCGCGCATCGACGCCTCGGTGAAGGAGCTCACCGAGGAGCGCGACGCGGTCCGCGAGCTCGGCCTGATCTGACCGGCCTCCGGCCCCGGCCGGACCGGATCCGTACGAAGAGGCGCCCCCGGCAGCACATGCTGCCGGGGGCGCCTTCTCATGTCCGGGTTCAGCGGCCCCGCAGCCGTTCCGCGAGGTCGCGCACCGCGTCGGCGGCCCGTCGCTGCAGCAGGGGGCCGAAGGTGATCCGCGCGGCGCCGAGCTCACCCAGCCGGCGGGCGTCGGACGGCCCGTCAGGTGAGCCGTTGGCGTTGAGCGGGACCGGGACGGCGGAGGCAAGACGGGGAAGGTCACCGGCCGGGGCGGCGATCGGGTAGACGCAGTCCGCACCGGCGGCCGCGTAGAGCCGGGCACGGACGATCGTCTCGGCGACCACGTCCGTACCGGCCGGAACACCCCTGATGTACGTGTCGACGCGGGCGTTGACGAAGAGACGGCCCTCCGCGGCGGAGCGCACCTCCGCGAGCCGGTCCGCCTGCCGCTGCGGGTCGAGAAGGATCCCGTCGGCCGAGTCCTCCAGGTTGCAGCCGACCGCACCGGTCTCCAGCAGGCGTTCCACGAGTTCCGCCGGGGCCAGACCGTAACCGGACTCGATGTCCGCCGAAACGGGAACGGACACGGCGCGCACGATCCTGGCCACCGCCGCGAACATCTCGGCGGCGGGCGTGTGTCCGTCCTCGTGGCCGAGTGAGGCCGCGACCCCGGCGCTCGGTGTCGCCAGCGCCGGAAAGCCGGCGTCGGCGAAGGCGCGGGCGCTCGAGGCGTCCCACGGACCGGGGAGGACCAGGGGATCGCCCGGAGCGCGGTCGTGGTGCAGGGCGCGGAAGACGGACACCGGCTCGTTCATGGGTCTCACCGCCGTCTCAGTGCTTGATGTCGCCGGGCGTGTAGTGGCCGGGCACCTGACGGGTGGCCACCCCGAACCTGTTCCAGGCGTTGATCACCGTGATGGCTGCGATCAGCTGGCTGAGCTCGGCCTCCTCGAACTGCTTGGCGGCCTTCGCGTACACCTCGTCCGGTACGAACCCGTCGGTCAGGACCGTCACGGCCTCCGTCAGCTCGATCGCCGCCAGTTCCTTCTCCGTGTAGAAGTGCTGCGACTCCTCCCAGGCGCTGAGCTGGACTATCCGCTCGACGGACTCACCCGCGGCGAGCGCGTCCTTCGAGTGCATGTCCAGACAGAGGGCGCAGCGGTTGAGCTGCGAGGCCCGGATCTTCACCAGTTCGAGCAGCGTCGGGTCGAGTCCCTTACGTGAGGCGGCGTCCAGCCGGACCATGGCCTTGTAGACCTCGGGGGAGAGCGTGGCCCACTGCAGTCGGGCGGGGTGTTCGGGGGCGTGGCTGTGTTCGTTCGTCGTCATGCGTACGACGCTACGGCCCCGGTGGCGCACCGGTATGGTCCATTTCCATGACAGATTCCTGGGCCGCTTTCGGTGCCGACCTGCACATCGAACCGGTCGGCGCGGGGTTGCGGAGCGGGCTGATCAACGCACTACGGGAGGCCGTCCGTACGGGGCGGCTGGCCCCCGGAACCCGTCTGCCCTCGTCCCGCACGCTCGCCGTCGATCTCGGGATCGCCCGCAACACCGTCGCCGACGCCTACGCCGAACTCGTCGCCGAGGGCTGGCTCACCGCACAGCAGGGTTCGGGGACGAGGGTCGCGCAGCGGGCCGCCCCGCGCCGGCCGGCCACGCGGACGGCGAGATCCCGGCAGGTGCGGCGCCGGCCCGCCCACAACCTCATGCCCGGATCCCCCGATCTGTCGGCGTTCCCGCGCGCCGAGTGGCTCAAGGCGTCCCGGCGCGCCCTGACCGCCGCCCCCAACGAGGCCTTCGGGTACGCGGACGCCCAGGGGCGCGTCGAACTGCGCACCGTGCTGGCGGACTATCTGGCGCGGGTGCGCGGTGTGGACGCGGACCCGGATCGCATCGTGATCTGTTCCGGGTTCGTCCACGGGCTGATGCTGATGGGGAAGGTGCTGCGGAAGCGGCGGGTCAAGGAGGTCGCGGTCGAGTCGTACGGTCTCGACATCCACTGGAACCTCCTGTCCGAAGCGGGACTGCGCACCCCGTGCCTGCCGGTGGACGAGCTCGGGGCCAGGACCGGGGAACTGGGCGGGATGCGAGGCGTCGGCGCGGTGCTGATGACCCCCGCGCACCAGTTCCCGACCGGTACGCCCCTCCACCCCGACCGGCGGGCCGCGGCGGTCGACTGGGCGCGGTCCGCGTCGGGCCTGCTCCTGGAGGACGACTACGACGGGGAGTTCCGCTACGACCGCCAGCCGGTGGGCGCACTCCAGGGGCTGGACCCGGAACGGGTCGTCTACATGGGCACGTCCAGCAAGTCGCTGGCACCGGGACTGCGGCTGGCCTGGATGGTTCTGCCGGAGGGGCTCGTGGGAGAGGTGTGCGAGGCGAAGGGGGGCTTCGACTGGATGTCCGGGACGCTGGACCAGCTGACACTTGCCCAGTTCATGGATTCGGGGGCCTACGACCGCCATGTGCGCGCGATGCGGCTGCGCTACCGGCGCCGCCGCGACCAGCTCGTCGAGGCGCTCGCCGAGCGTGCCCCGGACATCCGTGTCAGCGGCATCGCGGCCGGACTGCACGCGGTGCTCGAACTCCCCGAAGGAACCGAGCGGTCCGTGGTCCAGGCGGCGGCCTGGCAGGGCCTCGCCATCGAGGGACTGTCCCGTTTCCGGCACCGGGACGCGGTCGCGGGCCGGGACGGCCTGGTGATCGGCTACGGCTCTCCGACGGAGAGCGCCTGGGCGGGCTCGCTGGACGCGCTCTGCCGGGTGCTTCCGTAGGCGTGGATGTCCGGACAAACGGGGGAGCGTGAGCACCTGATTTCAGCCGGGCCGGTCGTGCATCTAATCTGACTGCATCCAGTGGCTCGTGGGCACGACGGGGGAGAACAGAAGATGGTCAGGCGCAGGCTCAGGTCGGGCACCGTGGTGCTCGGCGGCATGGGGGTGCTCGCGGCGACGCTCACCTCCTGTAGTTCGGAACCCGACCGGCGGTGCGTCGACCCGGTGACCCAGGAAATACTGCCGAGTTACGAGTGCAGTGACAGCAACGGCAGCGGTTCGTACTACTACGGGGGCAGCAGCTCCCACAACAAGGTCTCCGGCGGCAGTTTCAACAAGTCCGCGGTCGAGCGCGACGGATTCGGATCTTCCGGCTCCGGCGGCGGCTGAGCCGTCATGGAGCGCCGCACCATCGAGCCGCGTCCCGGCTGGCAGGAGACCGTGGAGGAGCAGGGGCTGATCTACCCCCTGACCCGCTACCCGGACGAATCCCTGCGCCCGTACTGGGACGAGAGCGCCTACTACGTCTTCTCGCTGCCCGAGGTCGAGGCGCTCGAAGAGGTCGTGGAGGAGCTGCACACGATGTGCCTGGCCGCCGCCGGGCACATCGTCGAACAGGACCGCTTCGCCGATCTGGGCATCACCGACCGCCGACTGGCGGGACTGATCTCCGAGTCCTGGCGGCGCCGCGCCGAACTCCCCTCTCTGTACGGCCGGTTCGACCTGCGGTACGACGGGACCGGTCCGGCGAAGATGCTGGAGTACAACGCCGACACCCCGACCTCGTTGGTGGAGGCCGCCAGTCCTCAGTGGTTCTGGATGGAGGACCGCTTCCCGGGTGCCGACCAGTGGAACTCCCTTCACGAGCGTCTCGTCGACGCATGGAAGCGGCAGGCCCCGCTGCTGCCGCCCGGGCCGCTGTACTTCGCCCACTCCGACGGCGACGAACTGGGCGAGGACCTGATGACGGTCGCCTATCTGCGCGAGACCGCGGCGCAGGCCGGCATAGAGACCGAGGCACTCTCCGTCGAACAGATCGGCTGGGACAGGCTGGCCGGCCGGTTCGTGGACGAGCGGCTCCGCTTCATCCGCAGCTGTTTCAAGCTCTACCCGTGGGAGTGGCTGGCGACCGACCGGTTCGGGCCGCATGTGCTGGACACCCTCGACAACGGGGGCGGAACAGGCACCACCTGCTGGATCGAGCCGGCCTGGAAGATGCTCCTCTCCAACAAGGCGCTCCTGGCTGTCCTGTGGGAGCTGTACCCCGGTCACCCCAATCTGCTGCCCTCCTATCTCGACGGACCCCGCGAGCTGGCCGGGCCCGGTGGAGCGGGCTATGTCGCCAAGCCCCTGCTCGGCCGGGAGGGTGCCGGAGTCACCATCCACGAGCCGGGCAGCGAGGCGGTGCTGCGCGACGAACCCTGCTGCTACCAGGAACTGGCGCCGCTGGCCGACTTCGCGGGCAACCGCGTAGTCCTCGGCGCCTGGGTGGTCGAGAACGAGGCGGCCGGGCTCGGGATCCGGGAATCGGCGGGGCTGGTCACGGACGAATACGCACGCTTCCTGCCCCACGTCATCC
Organism: Streptomyces sp. NPDC059499; assembly: GCF_042749285.1. NCBI lineage: Bacteria > Bacillati > Actinomycetota > Actinomycetes > Kitasatosporales > Streptomycetaceae > Streptomyces > Streptomyces sp. NPDC059499. Next base: position 672,458 of record NZ_JBHYTT010000001.1, on the reverse strand, counting down.
TCTGAGGGCCTGCGCGGCCCTCCGGGCCGCCGCTCTGCCCGGAGCCCGGCCCGGGGGCGGCCAGGCGCTCCCGGGAGGCCGGACCCGGTGCGGGCGGCCTCCCCGGCCCGGGCCCCGTGGGGTCGGGCCCCGACCGGCTCGGTCAGGTGCTCAGCACACCCCGGACCTCAGGCGCTCAGCACGCCGCGCAGCTGGTCCAGGCCCCAGTTCAGATCCTCCTTGCTGATCACCAGAGGAGGAGCGATCCGGATCGTCGACCCATGGGTGTCCTTGACCAGCACCCCGCGATCCATCAGCTTCTCCGAGATCTCCCTGCCCGTCCCGAGACCCGGGGAGATATCGACCCCCGCCCACAGACCGCGGCCCCGGACGGCTTCCACCGCCCCCTCGCCGGCCAGCAGCCCCAGCTCGTGGTGGAGGTGGTCACCCAGCTCCGCCGCCCGCTGCTGGAACTCACCGGTACGCAGCATCGCGACCACCTCCAGCGCGACCGCGCAGGCCAGGGGGTTCCCGCCGAACGTCGACCCGTGCTCACCCGGCCGGTAGACACCGAGCACCGAGGCCGACGAGACCACGGCCGACACCGGCACGACACCACCGCCGAGCGCCTTGCCCAGCACGTACATGTCGGGAACCACGCCCTCGTGCTCACACGCGAAGGTCTTGCCGGTACGGCCGAGCCCCGACTGGATCTCGTCCGCGATGAACAGGACGTTCCGCTCCCGGGTCAGCTCCCGGACCCCCGGCAGATAGCCCGGCGGCGGCACCAACACCCCGGCCTCGCCCTGGATCGGCTCGATCAGCACCGCCACGGTGTTCTCGGTCATCGCCTCACCGAGCGCGGTCAGGTCCCCGTACGGCACGATCTCGAACCCCGGTGTGTACGGGCCGAATTCGGCCCGCGCCTCCGGATCCGTGGAGAAGCTGACGATCGTGGTCGTCCTGCCGTGGAAGTTACCGGCGGCAACGATGATCTTCGCCATGCCGTCCGGGACACCCTTGACGCGGTACCCCCACTTGCGCGCGGTCTTCACCGCCGTCTCCACCGCCTCCGCTCCGGTGTTCATGGGCAGCACCATCTCCATGCCGCACAGCTCGGCGAGCTGTGTACAGAAGTCGGCGAACCGGTCGTGGTGGAAGGCGCGCGAGGTCAGCGTCACGCGCTCCAGCTGGGCCTTTGCCGCGTCGATGAGGCGCCGGTTGCCGTGTCCGAAGTTGAGGGCCGAGTAACCGGCGAGCATGTCGAGGTAGCGGCGGCCCTCGACATCGGTCATCCAGGCTCCGTCCGCGGAGGCGACGACGACCGGCAACGGGTGGTAGTTGTGCGCGCTGTGCGCCTCGGCGGAGGCGATGGCAGTTTCCGTGGTCGACACGGGATCTCCGTTCGTCGTGCGGCGTGGGCGGGGTGTGCCCACTTTGTATCGTCGGTCGGATCCGGGACGAGGAAACCTCCACCGTGCGGCGCGCCTCCAAACCCTGGTGCACCGCTTCCTGTCGCTCTGCCCGCCGCTCAGCGGTCGAGCAACTCCTGACGCCGCCCCGGCTCCCGTCGCCCACCCCTCGAACGCAGGGCCGGGGCAAGCACCGCGCCCATCGCGAGCCCGGGTATCGCCCACCACCAGTGGTCGAGGCGCTCGTACGGCCCGGCATCCGCTGCTGCGGCCGCACCGGCGGCCGTCCGGTCGGGGGAGGGCTCGTCATCCGGTGACGGCGCGTCCTTGGCCCGGGCCCCTGCGGAGGACGCCTGGGCGCTCGGGCTCTCCCAGGGGCGGGGATACAGCGCGGGTCCCCCCTTCTCGGGGTTCGGCCGGCCCATCAGACCCAGGTCGTCCAGGAGGGCGACCAGCTTCTTGGGCTCGGCGGCGCGGTGCCAGAGCCCCTGATACGTGGCCGGGACCTGCGCGGCCGTGTGTATCCATACGGTGTCGGGGTCGGCCCCGGGGAACACCCGGTCCGTCCGGGTCGGCTGCAGGTCGAGCGCCATCCATGTCACGTTGATCTGCCGGGTCGCCACGGAGCCGTCCAGCGACGGAGGCTGGAGGCGGTCGCCCCTGTCCGGCGGGCCCAGCAGACGGGACAGCCGGCCGAATCGCGGATCCGACACGTAGACGGCGGCGGCCTCGCCGCTCGACGGCGAGGTGACCAGCACGCTCGTCTGCCCGCCCGCCACCGCGCTGGGCGCGAGCAGCACGCCCAGCCCGAGGACCGCCACCAGTACGGCGAGACGCCGCACCCACCCCCGCCGTTCCTGTCGCTTTCGCATGTCGTCCCCTCCCCTGCCTGTGTCCGGAGCGGACCCTCCGGACCGGACACATCTGATACACCGCCGGGCCTTTCGAGGTTCCGTCCGGAAGCCGGTTGTTTTCCGGTCCGTCCAGAAATCAGAGAGTGGACTCGGCGACGGCGCGCGCCCGCTCCTGCGAGTCCACGCCTTCCAGCCGCAGCGTCATCTGCCCGCCCCGGACCCACAACAGCGTCGGCCCTGCGGTCCGTTCGGACCGGACCCACCGCAGGCCGTCCTTCCCGACCAACCCGAAGGTCAGTTCATGGGGCTGCGCAAACCAGAGCGCGTTCGTCGGCGCGCCGTCGTCCGTGCCCAGCTCCAGCCACTGCGGCTGGATGCGGACCTGCTTGGTGAAGTACGGATCGAGACCGGACGCGAACTCGTCGAGCCGAATGGTCCGCCCCCGCTCGTGCCAGCACAGGGTGACCATCCACCGGCGCTCCGGCAGGCCCGTCACGGCCACCGCGTCCGGCGGGCCGAGCTCGCCGGGGACCACCGGCCGGAAGCCGGCCCGCCGCGCCGCCTCGGCGAGCGGCACCGACCTGGTGCAGTCCGGGGCGGCCGGCTCCCCGCCCGTATCCGGCGCGCCGGCCTGGCCGGTGGGCTCCGCCGACGGTGCGTACCGCACCTGGACCCCGCCGAAGTCGAACCACTCCACGACCGCTGCCCTGACAGGGGGCGTGAGCACCAGCGCGATGAGCAGACCGGAGAGGGCGGCGGTCAGCATCCGTGCGTGTCTGCGGGTCCACGCGCCGGTCCGCTCCCGCAGCCCCGGAGGCTCACGCACCGGTGTGGGTGCGGCTTCGGCGACGATCTGTGCCAGCACGCGCTCGGCCATCGTGCGGCCGTCGGTCCCCGGCACCTCCAGGCCGCGGCCCAGGGCCAGGAGCTCCGCCCGCAGCCGCGCCCGGTCCTCATCGCCCTCCGGGCCCAAGCGGTCGCGCTCCGGCCCCGGGCGCACCGGATCGTCCATCTCAGCCATTCCTCTCACCTCCTTCCCGCCCCGGACCCGGGCCCAACTGTCTGCCGAGCCGCTGTTCCAGCTTCTTCAGCCCGCGGTTCAGACGGGACTTCACCGTCCCGCGCGGCCAGCCCAGCGCCTGCGCGGTCTCCGCCTCGTCCATTTCGAGCAGGTAGCGGCAGGTCACCGCCTGTCGCTGCTCCTCGGTGAGCTCTTCCAAGGCGGCCGACAGCAGGGTCCGCCGCTCCTGGGCCAGCGCCGCCACCGCGGGATCCGCCGCATCGGGTATCAACGGGTCGGCACCCTGGAATCTGGCCTCGCGCCCGGCGACTGCTCGTGCGCGCCCCGCCGACCGAACTGTGTTTCTCGTCTCATTCACCACGATCCGCAGCAGCCACGGACGGAAGGACGCACCGTCCCGGAAACGACCCAGCGCCTGGTAGGCCTTGAAGAACGCGGACTGCACCACGTCCTCCGCGTCGGCCCCGGCACCGAAGGCCACGGCCGCCCGCAGTGCGACACCCGTGTGGGCGCGCACGAGCTGCGCGTATGCCTCCGCCTCGCCGGCGCGCACACGAGCGATCACCGCGGCCTCGTCGTCGGCCGTGTCCCCGATCGGTCCACCGGACTGTCCTCCGGCACGCCCGACGACACCGCTCCCGGCCCTGTCGTCGACGGTGCGGCCCCCCTCCGGCCCTGGCTGCAGGGCCCCCTCCCGCGTCCTCACACCTTTCATACACCGGCTGCCGGAGATCGGTTCCATACCTGAGACAATGAGTTCATGGCCTCTGATCGACCCCGTGTGCTCTCCGGAATCCAGCCCACCGCAGGCTCGTTCCACCTCGGCAACTACCTCGGCGCGGTCCGCCAGTGGGTGGCGCTGCAGGAGTCCCACGACGCGTTCTACATGGTGGTGGACCTGCACGCGATCACCGTTCCGCAGGACCCCGCGGAGCTTCGGGCGAACACCCGGCTCGCCGCCGCCCAGCTGCTGGCCGCCGGGCTCGACCCCGAGCGGTGCACGCTCTTCGTCCAGAGTCACGTTCCCGAACACGCCCAGCTCGGCTGGATCATGAACTGCCTCACCGGCTTCGGCGAGGCGTCCCGCATGACGCAGTTCAAGGACAAGTCCGCCAAGCAGGGTGCCGACCGGGCGACCGTGGGTCTCTTCACCTACCCGGTGCTGCAGGTGGCCGACATCCTGCTCTACCAGGCCAACCAGGTCCCGGTCGGCGAGGACCAGCGCCAGCACATCGAGCTCACGCGCGACCTCGCCGAGCGCTTCAACGGCCGCTATGGACAGACGTTCACCATCCCGGCGCCGTACATCCTCAAGGAAACGGCGAAGATCTTCGACCTCCAGGACCCGGCGGTCAAGATGAGCAAGTCGGCGTCCACTCCGAAGGGTCTGATCAACCTGCTGGACGACCCGAAGGTCACCGCCAAGAAGGTCAGGAGCGCGGTCACCGACACGGACACCGTCATCCGCTTCGACGCGGAGAAGAAGCCCGGCGTCAGCAACCTCCTGTCCATCTACTCCACCCTCACCGGAACTGCCGTCGCAGATCTCGAACGGAAGTACGAGGGCAAGGGCTACGGCGCGCTGAAGACGGACCTCGCCGAGGTCATGGTGGAGTTCGTCACCCCGTTCCGGACCCGCACCCAGGAATATCTGGACGACCCGGAGACGCTGGACTCCATCCTGGCCAAGGGAGCGGAGAAGGCCAGGGCCGTCGCCGCCGAGACGCTGGCGCAGACGTACGACCGCATGGGACTTCTGCCGGCGAAGCACTGAGTCCAAGGACCCTGGCGAGATCACGGCCCGAGGGTTCACACTGGCGTCGGAACGACCGAAAACCGACCATCGACGATTGAGGAGAACGATGTGGGGACCGTAACGCTTGGCGTTTCGATCGCGGTCCCGGAGCCATACGGCAGCCTGCTCCAGGAGCGGCGCGCGAGCTTCGGGGACCCTGCCGCGTACGGCATTCCCACCCACGTCACCCTTCTCCCGCCGACGGAGGCCGACGCGGCCGCCCTGTCGGCGATCGAGGCGCACCTCGCCCAGATCGCCACGGCCGGCCGCGCTTTTCCGATGAGGCTGTCCGGAACGGGTACCTTCCGCCCGCTCTCACCGGTCGTCTTCGTCCAGGTCGTCGAAGGTGCCTCGGCCTGTTCCTGGCTCCAGAAGCGGATCCGGGAGGCATCCGGGCCGCTGGTGCGCGAGCTCCAGTTCCCGTACCACCCGCACGTGACCGTGGCGCACGGCATCGCGGAGGACGCGATGGACCGCGCGTACGAGGAGCTCTCCACGTACGAGGCGGCGTGGACCTGCGGTTCCTTCGCCCTCTACGAGCAGGGCGCCGACAGCGTCTGGCGCAAGATCAACGAGTTCCCGTTCGGGGCCGGCGGTGGCGCACCCTCCGTGCCGGCCCAGGGCGGCTACTCCGTGGACCAGCCGTCCCTGCAGCCCTGACGAACCGGGGCGGGGCCCCGGCCCCCGCGGTCCTGACAGCACTCCGGTCCGGCTGCCCGGTCCGCTGCCGTCCTTCGCCTACCGGTCCTAGACCGGCAGCCGACGGAACAGCGGGCGCGGAACGTGCCGCAGCGCCGACATCACCACCCGCAGGGCGCCAGGCACCCATACCGTCTCCGAGCGCCGCCTCAGACCCGTCACGATCGCGTCGGCGACCGCGCCCGGAGTCGTCGCGAGCGGCGCCTCCTGACGGCCGGCGGTCATCTTCGACCGTACGAATCCGGGACGGACGACCATCACATGCACGCCCGTACCGTGCAGCGCGTCCCCGAGTCCCTGTGCGAAGGCGTCCAGGCCCGCCTTGCTCGACCCGTAGATGAAGTCGGCGCGCCGGGCGCGCTCGCCCGCCACCGAGGAGAGCACCACCAGCGATCCGTGGCCCTGCGCCTGGAGTGCGCCGGCGCACACCAGGCCGGCGGAAACCGCCCCCGTGTAGTTGGTCTGGGCGACCCGGACCGCGGAGAGAGGATCCTCCTCGTCGCGCGCCTGGTCGCCGAGGATGCCGAAAGCCAGCAGCACCGTGTCGATGTCACCCTCGGCGAAGAGCTTTCCGAGCACCTCCTCGTGCGACTCGGTGTCGAGCGCGTCGAAGGCGACGGTCCGCACGTCCGCCCCCAGCTCCCGCAGCTCGGCGGCGGCCCTCTCCAGGGCGGGGGAGGGCCGGCCGGCCAGCCGGACCGTGCGGGTACGGCGGGAGATCAGACGGCGCGCGGTGGCCAGGCCGATCTCCGAGGTGCCGCCGAGGACGAGCAGGGACTGCGGGGCACCGAAGGCGTCCTTCACGGGAAATCTCCTAGCAACGACAGAGCGGACAGCGGAGCGAGCTGCGGAACGGACAGCGGAGCGGGCGGGGGAACGGACTGCGGCAGACGGGCGGGGGAACGGACTGCGGCGGACGGGCGGACGGGCGGACGGGCGGAGCGGCAGACGGGCACGTGGGCACATGGCCAAGCGGTCAGAGCGCGAGACGGCGCGACAGATCCGACCGGAAGGCTCCCCGCGGGTCCAGCTCCGCCCGCAGGGCGCGGAATTCGGGCAGCCGCGGGTACATCGTGGCCAGCGCTTCCGGCCGCAGCCGCGCGTCCTTCGCCAGGCAGACCCGGCCGCCGGCCGCCGCCACCTCGTCGTCGAGACCGTCCAGGAGGCGCTCCAGGCCGGGCAGCCCGGCAGGCAGACCGAAGGAGAGTGTCCAGCCGGGCGCGGGGAACGACAGCCAGCCCGGGCCGGCCTCGCCGAACCGCCCGAGCACGGCGTGGAACGCGGGGCACCGGCGCGCCGAGATCCGCCCGACGATGCGGTGCAGGGTCTCCTCCTGGCCGTACCCGACGGCGAACTGGTAGTGCACGAAGCCGCTGCGCCCGTAGAGGCGGTTCCAGTGCGGGACGGCGTCCATGGGGTGGAAGAAGGCGGAGAGCTTCCGCAGTTCCCCGGAGCGGGACACGGGTGCGCTGCGGTAGCGGAGCTCGTTGAAGAGCGCTGCGGAGGTCCGGCCGAGCAGTCCCTCCGGTACGAGAGCGGGCGGCGTGGCGGACAGCTGTCCCGGGCGGAACACCAGCGGTGTGCGCCGGGCGCGCGCCGGGAGCGCATCGAGTGGCGCGTGCTCCCCTCGTGTGAGGACGGCGCGCCCCCTCGCCTTCCCCCGCGCCAGAAGATCGATCCAGGCCGTCGCATAGGGCGCGCTGTGCCCGGACGACGCGAGGCGGGCCAGGGCCTCGTCCAGATCGGCGGCCCGCTCGGTGTCGACCGTCATGAGCGAGGTGGCGACGCGGCGGAACCGGAGCGTCGCGGAGAGGACGACCCCGGTCAGGCCCAGGCCACCCGCGGTCGCGTCGAACAGGTCGGTGCCGGGCAGCACCGTACGTACCTCGCCGTCGGCGGTCAGCAGTTCCAGCGCGCGCACATGCCGCGTGAAGGAGCCGGCGGCCGGGTGGTTGCTGCCGTGGACGTCGGCGCCGATCGCCCCGCCGACGGTGACATGGCGGGTCCGTGGGGTGACCGGCACGAACCAGCCGAGCGGCAGCAGAACGGCCATCAGCCGGTGCAGGCTCACCCCGGCATCGCAGACCACCGTGCCGGTGTCGGCGTCGAACGTGCGGATCCGGTCCAACGCGGTCATGTCGACCACCGAGCCGCCCGCGTTCTGGGCCGCATCGCCGTGGGCGCGGCCCAGCCCGCGGGCGACGACCCCGCGGGGTCCGCAGCCGCGCACGGCGGCGACGGCCTCTTCGTAGGTACGGGGGCGAAACCGCAGAGCGGTCGTCGGGGCGGTGCGGCCCCAGCCGGTCATGGACACCGTGTCGACAGACATGAGGGTGACCGTATCGCCCGAGAAAACCCATTTGAGGGATTTGTTACAGGGCTCACCGAAATGGGTGATTGGTGGTCCGGGGAGGCCCTGACACCGGTTTTCTCCGCCCAGAGGGGTACGCGTACGTCATGGACTGGCTGAAAAATCTCCCCGTCATCGGGCCGCTCGTCACACGGCTGATGATGACGCACGCCTGGCGCTCCTACGAGACGCTGGATCGGGTCCACTGGACGAGGCTCGCCGCGGCCATCACCTTCATCAGCTTTCTCGCGCTCTTCCCGCTCATCGCGGTCGGCGCGGCGATCGGTGCCGCGCTGCTCTCCGACGAGCAGCTGGAAAAGATCAAGGACAAGTTGGCCGAGCAGGTGCCGGGCATCTCGGACCAGCTCGGCATCGACAATCTGGTGGCCCACGCGGGCACCGTCGGACTCGTCGCCGGTGTGCTGCTGCTCTTCACCGGCATCGGCTGGGTCGGCGCGATGCGGGACTGTCTGCGCGCCGTCTGGGACAAGGACGACGTGGACGAGGGAAATCCGGTCATCCGCAAGCTCAAGGACGGCGGCCTGCTGCTCGGCCTCGGCGGTGCGGCGCTCGTGACACTCGCCGCCTCGACCGTCGGCTCGACGGCCATCGGCTGGACGGCCGATCTGCTGGGCATCCCCGAGGGCGGTGCCGGCGGTGTGCTGCTCCAGGTGGCCGCGATCGCGGTCGCGGTGTTCGCGGACTTCCTGCTGCTGCTCTATCTGCTGACCCTGCTGCCCGGCGTGGAGCCGCCGCGCCGTCGGCTGATCGTCGCGGGGCTCGTCGGCGCGGTCGGCTTCGAGCTGCTCAAGCTGCTGCTGGGCAGCTACATGAAGGGCGTCGCGTCGAAGAGCATGTACGGCGCCTTCGGCGTGCCGGTCGCGCTGCTCCTCTGGATCAACTTCACTGCGAAGCTGCTCCTGCTCTGCGCCGCATGGACGGCGACGCCGAGCAAGGAGGAGGGCGCGACCGGTTCGGTCAGCGACGGGGGAGGCGACGCACCAGATCGGGCAGCGGCCAGCGCCGGTTGACCAGGAACACGCCGGCCCCGAGGACCACCAGCAGCCCGCCGACGATCGACAGGGCCGTCCACACCCCGCTGGTGCCGGTGGCAGCGGTGGTCGACGCGTGCTTCTTCCCGGCACCGGCCCCGGTCGCCGACCCGGCCTTGCCGGCGTCCGTGGCGCCTTCCTGCTGCGCGCCCTTACCGGTTCCGGTGGCCGCGGACTTCGGAGGGACCAGTTCACCGACCGGGGTCACCTTGCCGCTCGACGCGAAGCCCCAGTCGAGAAGGCTCGCCGCCTCCTTGTAGACGGCGTGGCTCTCCTCCGACGACGGGTTCATGACGGTGACGAGCAGGACCTTGCCGTTGCGCTCGGCCACGCCGGTGAAGGTGTTGCCCGCGTGCGTGGTGTACCCGTTCTTGACGCCCGCGATGCCCTTGTACGGTTCCACGCCGATGTCACCGGTGATCAGCCGGTTGGTGTTCTGGATCTCGAAGGACTTTCGCTTCTTGCCCTTCTTCTGCTCCCCGGGGAACTCGGCGGTCGCCGTCGCGCTGTACTCCCGGAAGTCGGCCTTCTGCAGACCGCTGCGGGCGAACAGTGTCAGGTCGTACGCGCTGGAGACCTGGTTCGGGGCGTCGTAGCCGTCCGGCGAGACGACCGTCGTGTCGAGCGCCTGCAGTTCCTCGGCGTGCCGCTGCATGGCCGCGACCGTCGCGGGCACGCCGCCGTACATCGAGGACAGCACGTGCACCGCGTCGTTGCCGGAGCGCAGGAACACACCGAGCCACAGGTCGTGGACCGTGTAGGCGTGGTCCTCCTTGATGCCCACCAGGCTGCTGCCCTGGCCGACACCGGCGAGCTCCTCCTCCGTCACCATGTGCGTCATGGTCTTGGGCTGGAGTGCGGGCAGGACCGTGTCGGCGAACAGCATCTTCAGGGTGGAGGCCGGCGGCAGCCGCCAGTGGGAGTTGTGGGCTGCGAGTACCTGTCCGTTCTCCGCGTCCGCGACGATCCACGAGCGGGCGGTGAGGTCCTTCGGCAGGACCGGTGCGCCGCCGCCCAGGTTGACCTGGGTGCCGGCCTCCCCGAGCTGCTTGCCGCCGACCGTCGACATCGGGCCGGTCGGCTTCGGCTGTTTGTCGTCGGTCTTGTCCTTATCGGCCGCGACCGCGGGACTGACGACAGATAGGGACAGCAACGCGGCGGAGAGGACCGTCAATACGGTCTTTTTCAGAGCAGGCACGGTCGGAAACGTACATGGCGAAGCTGAGGATGGGGACCCGGATGGTCTGACCCGCCGTGCATACCGCCGAGACAGCCCACCCCGGGCGACCGGGCCGAAGGGCGGCGGCGATACTGAATCCATGAAGCTCAGCCGCCCCGTCTCCTGGTTCCTGCTCGCGTTCGGGGTGTGGAGCTGGTTCATCTGGATCACTTTCGCCAAGAACTTGTGGAAGGACGGCAGCGGACTGGCGTTCGATGACGCGGGTGACCCGACTGCGTACTTCTGGGTCCATCTCCTGCTCACCATCACGTCGTTTCTTCTGGGGACGGCCGTCGGAGTCATCGGGTTCCGTGGTGTCAGGGCTTTGCGCCGCGAACGCACATGACAAGCCGGGCAAAGGCGAAGGTCCGGGCACGGGCGGGAGCAGGCACACAGGTGGGCGGGGGAGCGTAAGTGGTTGTGGTCTTCGTAGGGGTGGCCGTAGCGGTCCTCGCGCTGCTCGTGGGCGTGCACCGTTATGTGTGGCGCCGGTTCGTCGGTGACACGACGGCGAAGGGCGGTGTGGCGCGTCGCATCGGCACGGTCGCGCTGTTCGTGCTGCCGATGCTGAGCGTCGGCGCTCTGGTCTCGAGCCGTGCGGGTGTCCCCTTCCGGGTGCAGCAGGTGCTGGCCTGGCCGGGCTATCTGTGGCTGGCCGCGCTGCTGTACCTGACGCTGGCTCTGCTGGTGGGCGAGGCCGTACGTCCGGTCCTGCGCCGGGTGCTCACCCACCGGGCCGCCAGGAGCGCGGCCGCGGAGGCCGAGACGCCCGCTGCCACGACGACGCCCACGACGGCCACGACGGCCACGACGGCCACGGACGATGCCGGGCCGCGTTCCGAGCCGGGCACGGCCTCCGGCACCGGAGCCGCCTCCGCTCCCGCTTCCGGAACCCGCACCGAAACCGAGCCCCGCACCGAAACCGAGGCTCCGGCCGTCCCGTCCGTCGCCGACCCCTCGCGGCGCCTGTTCGTCGCCCGCGCCGTCGGTGGCGCCGCCGCCCTCGCCGGGCTCGGCACCGTCGGTTACGGCACGTACGGCGTCCTGCGCGGCCCCCGGGTCAAGCGGATCACCGTGCCCCTGGCCAAGCTGCCGCGCTCCGCCCACGGCTTCCGGATCGCCGTCGTCAGCGACATCCATCTCGGCCCCATCCTCGGCCGGGCGCACACCCAGCGCATCGTCGACTCCATCAACGCCACCCGGCCCGATCTGGTCGCGGTCGTCGGTGACCTCGTCGACGGATCGGTCGCCGACCTGGGCCGCGCCGCCGAGCCTCTGGCCCAGCTCGAGGCACGGCACGGCAGCTACTTCGTCACCGGCAACCACGAGTACTTCTCCGGTGCCGCAGAGTGGGTCGACCACGTACGTGAGCTGGGCCTGCACCCGCTCGAGAACGCCCGGGTCGAGATCGGCGACTTCGACCTCGCCGGCGTCAACGACGTCGCGGGCGAAAGCGAGGGCCAGGGCCCCGACTTCGTCGCGGCGCTCGGCGACCGCGACCGCGGACGCGCCTCCGTCCTGCTCGCACACCAGCCCGTCGTCATCCACGACGCCGTCGAGCACGGCGTCGACCTCCAGCTCTCCGGCCACACCCACGGTGGTCAGCTCTGGCCCGGCAATCTCCTTGCCGAACTGGCCAACCCCACCGTCGCGGGGCTGGAGCGCTACGGCGACACCCAGCTCTACGTCACGCGCGGTGCGGGCGCCTGGGGCCCTCCGGTACGCGTCGGGGCCGCCTCCGACATCACCGTGGTGGAGCTCGCCTCCAAGCAGGCCTGACCGACGCGCGGAGCGACGCACCGACGGCCGACGCCACCCCGCCGATCACCCGCCCACTGCGCTGCGACCGCAGGACAACAGCACGGTCGCGGGTCGGGCACCCCGTAGGGGCTCAGCCGGACTTGACGTCCGGCGCCGGGCGCGCCGCCGCGCCCGGCATGAACTCCACGAGTACGTCATGGAGTTGCCGCACGAGAGGCCGCAGCACCCGGAAACGGGAAAGCGCGATCGCCCGTGCGGCGATCGGCGCCGTGCGCTCCACGAGCCGGCGGCTGCGCTCGGTGCCCTCGGTCCGGTCGTAGACCCAGAACAGCACCAGCCCCATCTGCATCAGCCACATCAGCTGCGGAAGCAGTTCGGCGAGTTCCGGGTCGTGCTTGGTGCTGGACCCGGACAGGCACCGCTCGTGCACGGAGATGGCAGCCTCGCGTGCGGCGACGGACTCCTGCGAGAACGGGGACAGCGGACTGTCGGGGTCGGCGGCGTTCTTGAAGAACTGGGCGGCGAAGCGGTGGTACTGCTCCGCCACGTCCAGCCAGCAGAGCAGGACGCCCCTGATGCGTACGGTGAGATCCGGGTCCCCCGCGAGGATCGGCCGGACCGCCGCCTCGTGCTCGGCGGCGATCCGGTCGTAGAAACCCTGGACCAGGTGTTCCTTGGAGGAGAAGTAGTAATAGGCGTTCCCGACGGAGACGCCGGCCTCCTGGGCGATGGCCCGCATCGTCGTCTTGTCGTAACCGCGCTCCTCGAAGAGCCTGAGTGCGGTCTCGAGAATCAGAGTGCGGGTCTGCTCACTCTTCTGGGCCTTGACCGCCTTGGCGGCCTTGCCCTCTCCGGCCGGCTTCGCCGCGTTCGCGTCAGCCACGTTCTTCGCTTCCTTCACCACGGTCCCAAGGCTAACCGGGAGATCCGTCCGCCGGATCCGGCACCGCACAGCGTCCGTCGCCCTCGCCGCACGGCTGCGCAGTGACGGACCGGTACTTCGCCGCGGCGAGCACGGTGGCACGGGCGAACGGGCGGCCCATGGGCGTGGCCAGCCAGTGGGCCCTCGGACGGTGTTCGGCCAGGGCCCAGAGGCAGACGATCCAGGCGTCGGTGGAGCGGTAGATCTGTCCCCGGTCACCGATGACCGTGATCTCGTCGAGCGTGCCCGCGTGGTCGAGTCCGGGGAAGCGGCGCCGCGCCTCCTGCGAACCCGCCGGGACGAGATCGAGCGGAACGAGCTGACGCCGGCTCTGCAGCCAGTGCCGCAGATGGAGGCAGAGCGAGCACCGGTCGTCGTAGAGCACGGTGAGCCGGGTCACCGGGACGGACATGGCCGGGTTCTCCGCGAACCGGGTCCGTGCGGCCGGGGCGGGCGTGACCGGGATGTGCGTCACGGCCCCGCTCACTTCCCGGCGGCGGGTGCGGCCCACGGCCCCTGGCCGCCCGGGCCCGCCCAGCCCTGCGGCGGCACGGGCGGGGTCTGCTCCCGCTCCATCAGGCCACGGCGGCGGATCTTGTTCAGTACGTAGACGTTTCCGAGGTGCATCACACCCAGGACCAGCAGGACGACGCCGACCTTCACGGACAGGGCCTCGAAGAGCTGGCGGGCGTCGGTGACCCCGTCGGCGTTCTTCAGGTAGAGGGTCACGAAGCCCAGGTTGACGAGGTAGAAGCCGACCACCAGCAGGTGGTTCACGGCCTCGGCGAGCTTCTCGTTCCCCTGGAGCACATCGGCGAGGAAGACCTTGCCGTTGCGGCTGAGCGTGCGGGCGACCCAGATGGTGAGCGCCACGCTGATGAGTAGGTAGATGACGTACGCGAGCACAGTGAGGTCCATGCCCCACCCTCCCTTGAACGCGTTCAAAAAGCTGATGACATGACTGTAGACCCGTCTTTGAACATGTTCAAGTGGCGTTCTGGGGGCATGCCGGAGCTCGGTCTGCCCGACAGGTCGGGAAGGGTGAGGGGGAATCAGGAACTCAGGGCTCGGGCATGGCGTGCCACCCGCCGTCGGCGGGCGCCGCGTTACGGGATGAGAAGTGCGCGCGCCCGGGCCGGTCCCGGCGGGCCACCGCCCGGAACCGGGTGGCCGGGGCGCGAGCAGGGCGGGGGCCGCAGCCGCCCACCGGGCGGGCAGGACCGGGCCTCACGCGGCCCCGGGTGCGTCGCAGGAGCCTCCGGCGGCCTGCGCAGAGGGCGGGAGGGGGCGGGAGCGGGGCTCAATGCACAACAGACCGTCAGGGCCGCATGTACGGCCCGCACGTACGGCCCGCAGACCGGCCCACAGGGCAGCCCTGCGGGCCGGCCGGACTCCGGGAACCGTCCGTCCGTCGTCAGGACGAGGCAGCCGTCCCGCGTCCGGTGACCGGGGTCAGGCGCTCATCGAACGGGCGGTGTTGACCTGGGCCATCACCATCTGGAAGGTCTGCGGACCCGTCGCCGCAATCATCGTCGAGTGGTGCCGGCCCCCGCTGGTGACCGTGACCTGGACGAAGCCGGTCGTCTTCTTCTCCTTCATCAGAAGGAAGAGCAGACCGATCAGGCACAGCAGCGCGAAGATGATCGCCAGCACGATCGCCACGGTCGGAATCTTCTCCTCCGTGCGCGACATGTCGGTCGCCGTCCACACCGCACCCTTGAGGGGCATCGTGCCGGACGGCGTCACGATCGAGTCGTTCATGACGGTGATGTCACCGAAAGACAGCATCGGAACCCCGCCGCCCCCGGGCTGCATCCCGTGCTGCACCGGCAGGTTGAAGCCGGGCTGGGTGGGCTGACCGGCGGCCGGATAGCCGTACCCCGGACCGGGCTGCGCCGCCGACTCGGGCAGCGGCTGCGGATAGCCGTACGCCGGAGTGGCGCCCGGCGCCGCCGGGTAGCCGTAGCCCTGTCCGTCCGGCATCGTGGGCGGGTTGCCCGGCTGCTGGGGCGGGCCCCACTTGTATGAGTCGTCCGCGTACGGATTCGGATCGCTCACAACGTTCCCCGTTCTCCATCAAGACTTCTTCTCCCGTGCTGTGCTGCGCCGGGAGTGGCGAGCCGGTCACCGACTCCGCATGACCGTACCGTCCATGCCCCCGTGACGCACCAAGAGGCCCCGCTTCCCGCACAGTCCGTGCGCGAAACGGGGCCTCTCGGTGACAACCGGCGGAGCCGGAGCGACTCTTGGGTCAGAAGCGACGCGTGATCAGCGCGCGCTTCACTTCCTGGATCGCCTTGGTGACCTCGATGCCACGCGGGCAGGCGTCCGTGCAGTTGAACGTCGTGCGGCAACGCCACACACCGTCACGGTCGTTGAGGATCTCCAGGCGCTGCTCGCCGCCCTCGTCACGCGAGTCGAAGATGAAGCGGTGCGCGTTGACGATCGCCGCCGGGCCGAAGTACTGGCCGTCGTTCCAGAACACCGGGCACGAGGACGTGCACGCGGCGCACAGGATGCACTTGGTGGTGTCGTCGAAGCGCTCGCGGTCCTCGGAGGACTGCAGACGCTCACGGGTCGGCTCGTTCCCCTTGGTGATGAGGAAGGGCATGACATCGCGGTAGGCCTGGAAGAACGGGTCCATGTCGACCACGAGGTCCTTGAGGACCGTGAGGCCCTTGATGGCCTCGACCGTGATCGGCTTGTCCGGGTTGATGTCCTTGATCAGCGTCTTGCAGGCGAGCCTGTTCTTGCCGTTGATCCGCATCGCGTCGGAGCCGCAGATCCCGTGCGCGCAGGAGCGCCGGAAGGTCAGTGTGCCGTCCAGCTCCCACTTGATCTTGTGAAGGGCGTCGAGGACACGCTCCTTCGGGTCGATCAGGATCTGGAAGTCCTGCCACTGCGCCTCGTCGGAGACCTCCGGGTTGAAGCGGCGGATCCGGAACGTGGCCGTGATGTACGGGGTGTCGGCGAAGCCGGCCTCGGGCTCGGGAGCCTTGTCCGACTTCTCCAGGGTGGGGGTAGCCATCAGTACTTACGCTCCATCGGCTGGTAGCGGGTCGTGACGACCGGCTTGTAGTCGAGCCTGATCGACTCGGTGCCGTCGGCGGTGACCTCGCGGTACGCCATGGTGTGGCGCATGAAGTTGACGTCGTCGCGGTTCGGGTAGTCCTCGCGGTAGTGACCGCCGCGGGACTCCTTGCGGGCCAGCGCGGAGGTCGCCATGACCTCGGCCAGGTCGAGCAGGTTGCCCAGCTCGACGGCTTCCAGCAGGTCGGTGTTGAACCGCTTGCCCTTGTCCTGGATGGACACGCTGAGGTAGCGCTTGCGCAGCTCGGCGATCTTGTCGACCGCCGTCTTGATCGTCTGCTCGGTGCGGAACACCATCACGTTGGCGTCCATGCACTCCTGCAGCTCCAGGCGGAGCGCGGCGACGCGCTCGGTGCCCGTCGAGTTGCGCAGCCGCTCGACCTGGTCGATGACCTGCTGCGCCGGGTTCTCGGGAAGCTCGACGAAGTCGTTCTTCGCGGAGTACTCGGCGGCGGCGATGCCCGACCGGCGTCCGAAGACGTTGATGTCGAGGAGCGAGTTGGTGCCGAGGCGGTTGGCGCCGTGCACGGAGACACAGGCGACCTCGCCGGCGGCGTACAGGCCCGGGACGACGGTCGTGTTGTCGGCGAGCACCTCGCCCTCGACGTTGGTCGGGATGCCGCCCATGGCGTAGTGCGCGGTCGGCTGGATCGGGATCGGGTCCGTGTAGGGCTCGATACCGAGGTACGTACGCGCGAACTCGGTGATGTCCGGGAGCTTGGCGTCCAGCTGCTCCGGCGGGAGGTGCGTGAGGTCGAGGTAGACGTGGTCTCCCTCGGGACCGCAGCCGCGGCCCTCGCGGATCTCCGTGTAGATGGAGCGGGACACGACGTCACGGGACGCGAGGTCCTTCATGACGGGCGCGTACTTCTCCATGAAGCGCTCGCCGTCCTTGTTGCGGAGGATGCCGCCCTCACCACGGGCGCCCTCCGTCAGCAGGATGCCCATGCGCCAGATGCCCGTCGGGTGGAACTGGAAGAACTCCATGTCCTCCAGCGGCAGCCCGCGGCGGTACGCGGCGGCCTGGCCGTCACCGGTCAGGGTGTGGGCGTTGGAGGTCACCTTGAAGAACTTGCCGGTGCCCCCGGAGGCGAAGATGACCGACTTCGCCTGGAAGACGTGGATCTCACCGGTGGCCAGCTCGTACGCGACGACGCCGGCGGACTTCTTGACGCCGTCGACCTCCTGGAGCAGGAGGTCCAGGACGTAGAACTCGTTGAAGAACTCCACACCCTCCTTGACGCAGTTCTGGTACAGCGTCTGGAGGATCATGTGGCCGGTGCGGTCCGAGGCGTAGCAGGACCGGCGGACGGGGGCCTCGCCGTGGTTACGGCTGTGGCCGCCGAAGCGTCGCTGGTCGATCTTGCCCTCGGGCGTGCGGTTGAAGGGCAGGCCCATCTTCTCCAGGTCGAGAACGGAGTCGATGGCCTCCTTCGCCAGGATCTCGGCGGCGTCCTGGTCGACCAGGTAGTCGCCGCCCTTGATCGTGTCGAAGGTGTGCCACTCCCAGTTGTCCTCTTCCACGTTGGCGAGCGCGGCGGCCATGCCGCCCTGCGCCGCGCCCGTGTGGGAGCGGGTGGGGTAGAGCTTCGTCAGCACGGCGGTACGGCTGCGCTTGGTCGACTCGATGGCCGCGCGCATGCCGGCGCCGCCGGCGCCGACGATGACGGTGTCGTACTTGTGGATCTGCATGGTTTCCTCTGGTCCCTCTGTCCCGGCGCCTAGCGGATGTTCGGGTCGAAGGTGAAGATCACCAGCGTGCCCAGCAGGACGGTGAACACCGTGGCGGTGTACAGGAGCATCTTCAGCCAGAAGCGGGTGTTGTCCCGTTCGGCGTAGTCGTTGATGACCGTACGGAGGCCGTTGGCGCCGTGGAGCATGGCGAGCCACAGCATCGCCAGGTCCCAGACCTGCCAGAACGGCGAGGCCCAGCGGCCCGCCACGAAGGCGAAGCCGATCTTGGAGACGCCGCCGTCCAGCACCAGCTGGATCAGCAGGTGACCGATGACGAGAACGACCAGCACGATGCCCGACAGGCGCATGAAGAGCCAGGCGTACATCTCGAAGTTGGTGCGTGAGCCCTTGGGGGACTTGCCCGTGCGCTTGCGCGGGGGCTCGATCACCGGAGCCGGGTTGTCGATGTCGTACAGGCTCACGGCTTCGACGTCGCCGATCGCGGAGGAAGGTGTCTCGGTGGACATTGGCCTCAGCTCCCGAAGACTTCGCGTACGGCGTGTCCGAGGACGGGGTACAGGGCCCCGACCATCAGCACGACCCAGATACCCAGGACGGCCCAGAGCATCTGCTTCTGAACGCGCGGGCCCTTGGACCAGAAGTCCACGGCGACGATACGAAGACCGTTCAGCGCGTGGAAGAGAATCGCGGCCACCAGGCCGTATTCGAGAAGCGCGACGAGCGGTGTCTTGTATGTGGCCACGACGTCGTCGTACGCCTCGGGGGAGACACGCACGAGAGCGGTGTCCAGGACGTGTACGAACAGGAAGAAGAAAATGAGGACACCGGTGACTCGATGAGCCACCCAGGACCACATGCCTTCCCGGCCGCGGTACAGCGTTCCAGCCGGCACGGAAGAACCCTCCGGGAGCGGGGATTGGGGTCGGCCGGCTTGACTGTCGGTCTGACCCGGCCGGGTACGGTCCACCGGCCCTGGCCATCGTAGCGACGCTTTGTCGGTTCCATGGCGGCGGGGCCTCTGGTGTGATCAAAGTGGCAATCAAACAGGCACGGACGGGCTACCGCAGTCCATATGCCACCTTTCAGAACGGGCTCCGTGCCCGCCCCGCGTCCGTCACCAGCTCGATGATGCGGCCCCGGGCGAGTCGCCGCATTTCCTCCGCCGTGAGGGCCCGCTCCTCGTCGGGGTCGTGCGCCAGCCGGGTACGGATCGCGGCCAGCACCTGGTCCACGTGCTGCGAGGGCAGCCACCCGTCCAGGCAGATCACGAACGCGTGGCCGAAGCGACTCTCGTACGCGGCATGGGCCGCCCGTAGCGCCAGATGGGCGGCGCGGGGCGCGGCGTGGTGCAGGCAGGGGGCGCTCTCGGACGCGAGCGCCTCGGCGATGTCGGCGGGAGCGAGGTCGTAGCCCGCCTCGTCCGACGCGGCGAGAGCCGCGCCGAGGTCCGGGTAGGGCCGGTGGGCGGCCATGCGAACGGCCCAGCGGCGGCTGCCGCAGCACTCCAGCAGAGCGGCCTCGGCGACCTCGCGGGGCCATGTGTTGAAGCGGTCGAGTCCGCTCGAGTGGGCACTCGCGCGCGTACTCGCCGAGACTGGATCCGGAACCGGGGCCTCCACCGGGGCCGGGGCGGTACCGCGGCTCTGGACGGGTATGGCTGTCCGCCCGGCCTGCTGCGGCGGTTTCGGCAGGCCGGCGTGGGACTCGCTGGACCTGGACAGCGGGACTCCTCGGTTGAACGACGACTTCGACCCTGGAGAGGGGCCGGAGAGCAACGAGGTTGCGTGGGGGGAGAGAGCGAACAGTGAGACGTATGTGCCGCCACGCTAGCGAGGCAGGGCTTCGGGTACCCGAGCCATGCGCGAAGTTCACCCGGACGGGAGAGTTTCGGAACGCTTGATGGACGTAACGCTGAGGAGAATGCCCGACTATCTCCCCATTGTTGATCTGTTTCTCCCCTCGATCCGGAGGATTCTGACCGATGTCGCCCTCACGTGGAGCCCTGGTGGCCGGAGCCGCCGTCACGGCGGCAGCCGCCGTCACCCTCACCGTCATCGTCTGGCCCGAGAGCTCCGGCCCCGGGAACCAGGGCGGCGCGCAGGCTTCCTCCCGCACATCCGCCTCCCCCTCGCCGAGCCGCAGCTACCCGCTCTCCACGGCGCCCGAGACCGTACCCGCGGTGCGCTCGCACACCGCCGCCCGCGGCCCCGGCTGGAAACCGGCGGAGAACAGCACGGTCGTCATCGCCGACGGTGACGAGGAGCTCGCCGACGAGGCGAAGCTGCTCGCCAAGGAGCTGAAGATCCGTTACCGGGGTGAGGCCGCGGCCCGCGCCGACGACGTCGAGCTGGCACTCGGAGCCAAGGGCGGCCCCGAGTCGTACACCCTGAAGGCGGCGGGCGACCGCGTCACGATCAGCGGCCACGACCAGGCGGGCGTCTTCTACGGGACCCGCACGCTCAAGCAGTCGCTGAACGCCGCCGGGACCATGCCCGAGGGCGTGGTGCGCGACACCCCGGACCGCCCGCAGCGCGGTCTCAACCTCGACATCGCCCGCAAGCACTACAGCGCCGAATGGATCGAGGCCCGGCTGCACGAGATGGCCGACATCAAGCTCAACCAGCTCGGCCTGCACTTCTCGGACGACCAGGCCTTCCGGATCGAGTCCGACACGCACCCCGAAGTCGTCTCCGAGCAGCACCTCACCAAGGCCGAGGTCCGCCGGATCGTGAAGCTCGCGCGGAGCCTCCACATCACGATCGTCGGCGAGATCGACTCCCCGGGACACCTGGGCGCTGTCCTGCGTGCGCACCCCGACCTGCAACTGCGCAACACCCAGGGCGTCGCACGGCAGGGAGCCATCGACATCTCCGATCCCGAATCGGCGCAGATCGTCGACGACCTGCTGAACGAGTACGCCGAGCTCTTCCCCGGCGACTGGTTCCACGTCGGCGCCGACGAGTACCAAGCGCTGACGGTGAGCAGCCCGCAGGCCTCGTACCCTCAGCTCGCCGCGGCGGCGCGGGAGAAGTACGGAGACGACGCCACCATCCAGGACCTGGCGGAGGGCTGGCTGAACGACCGCGCCGCCGTCATCCGTAAGGCGGACAAGATCCCGAAGGCCTGGAACGACGGCTTCTTCAGCGGAGGGACCGTCACCGCCCACAAGGGCATCGAGGTCGAGTACTGGACGGGCAAGGAGATCGGCGCCCGGCCGCCCGAGGAGTACCTGGCCGAGGGCCGAGATGTGATCAACCTCAACGACGAGTACCTCTACTACGTACTCGGCCAGCCCAACGAGTTCGTCTATCCGACGGGGCAGCGGATCTACGAGCAGTGGACCCCGTTCGTCCTGCGGGGCACCCAGCCGGTGCCCGAGCGCTACTCGAAGCAGATCCTCGGCGGCCGGTTCGCGGTCTGGGGGGACCTGCCGAACGCACAGACCCCGCAGCAGGTGGCCGACGGCATCCGGATGCCGCTCAACGCGGTCTCCCAGAAGCTGTGGGACCCACGCAAACCGACGCTGACCTGGGCGCAGTTCCAGAAGCTGGCGGACGAGGTCGAGACGTCGGGCTGATCGGCAACTCCGTGGACAGCGACGCCGCGGGAGGTTAGGTTCCGCTAGCCGCGCGCCCTGGGGAGGGGCGCGCGGCTCATGCGTTCCTGACGAATCCTGGGGGTTCCGCTCCATGCTGTGCACCAAATGCCGTACGAGACCCGTAGTGTCCACCGATGGTCGCTGCACCCGTTGCGCGGCGCTGTACCTCTCACCACCGCACGGACTGATGGCCGCGACCCCGGCTCCGGCTCAGGAGACGTGGCACCTGCTGCGTTCACCCGTCGTGCTCGCCAGGGCAGTCGTCGTCCTGCTCGGGATCGTCATCGCCACCGACCTCCTGGCGGTCGTCGCCGGGCTGAACGTCCGCAGTGGATACGCCACGGCCCTCTCCGGTGACCGCGCGTACGTCAGCAACGACGCGCAGGCCTACGCCAACCTGTTGTACGGCTTCGCCGGCAGTCTGCAGACCATGGCCATGCTGGCCACCGCTGTCGTCTTCCTCATCTGGTTCCGCCGGGTCCGGCGCAACGCCGAGGTGTTCGACGCCGGTCAGCAGCGCATGAAGCCCGGCTGGGCGGTCGGCGCCTGGTTTGTCCCCATCGGCAACCTCTGGCTGCCGCGCCGGATCGCCGCCGGAATCTGGGCGGGGAGCGTCGGTACCGACACGGACGGCAGCCGGCGCACGGTCTCGCAGACACCGCTGAACCTCTGGTGGACTGCCTGGATCCTGTCGGCGGTCTTCAGCCGCGTCGCCGATCGGCTCTACGCGCAGGCCGTGATGCCGCAGGAGATCGTGGATGCCGTGGTTGCGCTCATTGCCTCCGACCTGTTCGACATCGTCGCCGCCGTCCTCGCGATCCTCTTCGTGCGCAAGCTGACCGCGATGCAGGGGGAGAGGGTGGCCCTCGGCGCGTACCCGCTCAGGGAGCAGTCCGCGACCGGTCCCGTCCCGTCCTGAGTTGACCCGATTTCGCGCTTTCCCGCCGCGTCCGCCGGGCAGAATGGCACCCCGGACCGCGGGGGGAGCGCGATGTGGGGTTCTGGGGCTATTACTTGGTGGGCCGCAGCGGTGAGCCGCTTTCCGGCCATCCGGCACTGCGGTACGTGGCGGACCGGCTGACCCTGCGGCAGTACCGGGCGGACGGCTGGCAGGTCTGGACCCACCCGAGCGAGCCGCCCCTCGGCTCCATGGCCGCACTCGCCGAATCCTTACGGGCGCCCGTCCTCTTCGGGTTCGTCATGAACAGTGCCTGCGTGGTCGTGGAGGCGGCCGCGCCGCAGAGCGGATCCTGGTACGCCTGTCTGGGGCGGGCACCCATGGCCGCGCATCTCGGTCCGGAGGGCATCACGCTCGAGGACCTCTTCCTGCCGCCCGAGGACGCTGCTGCCCGGGCCGTCCAGTGGGCGTCGGAATCAGGCCGCGGAGTCCTCGAAGGCCCCCTGCTCGAACTCCTGCGCGTCGAACATCCCGAGTCGCTCGCCGAGCCGCTTTTCTTCGCTTTTCTGGACCGTCTGGGCATCGAGAGCCCGTCTGACTGAGTCTCAGCGTGTTCTCCCGTGTCGCGAGAGTGACGCTTTTCAGCCATCTGACGCAGTACGCGATAACAGGGAGCACAGCGTTCCGCTGTGTCCTGACCGAGGGGAGACGCCGATGAGCCTGCTGGAGCTGATCGCTCTTGCCGACGAGCGAGGGCTGGCGGCGAGCGGGCTCGCATGCCTGGACCGCTGCCTGCCGCCCCCGGCCGAAGGCGATGAACAGGAGCCGCTGCGCCCGCTCTGGGCGAGTTGCGGGAGCGGCGAGGAGTGGGCCACGCGGCTCGCGGCCGTCCGGGCATCGCTGGACGGCGATGCCGAGGGGGCGGGGGACGCGCCCGTGGCCGGAGACACTCCGGCGATCCGTGTCCGCGCGATGCTCGCCGCCGCGCCCGGCGAATTCGCCGTGGAGCCCCTGCGTGCGTGGGCGGACGCCTGCTCGCTCGTCGCGCTGGACATCCACCGGGGGTTCGACTTCCCGGCCGCCGGCGGCACCGAGCAGCTGGAGCGCTGCCGCAGCGGCGACCTCCAGGGCAGCGGGCCGCTCGTCACGGGTGAGGTCCGCCGTCAGATCGAGATCCTGGAGACCCTCGCGGAGACCGCGGGAACCGTGGGCGGCGGAGCGGGCCTGCGCCGCGCGCTCGACCTGTCGACCGAGGGCCAGCGGGTGCTGCGCGCGGTGATGTCACGCAGAGCGCGCGGCCGGGTCTGACACCGCGGCGCCTCGGGGACAGGAGTGAGAGGGGACGACGACCGGGGCCGCCACCCCCCACAGGAGAGGCCCCGGTCGTCTTCCACGGGGCCGCACAGCGGCCCCGTACTCATCTCAGCGCCGTGGGTGCGTTTTCTGTCACACCTCGCTGCGTCAGGAGACAGTTGCGGGTTGTACAAGTCATGGACGTGACACCGTCCGACCACGTAGCGTGCTGAGTCGCGCAGAGTGGCGCAGCAGTGGTGACCAGCTGCGATTCAGATCAGCAGGGCGGGTTGAGGGAGTGCTGGGGGACGACGCGGAGCTGACTGCCGCGGTGCTCGCGGCACAGGACGGGGACGAGGACGCCTTCCGTACTGTGTACCGCGCTGTGCAACCGCGCCTGTTGGGCTACATACGGACGCTGGTGGGGGAGCCGGACGCCGAGGACGTCGCTTCGGAGTCCTGGCTGCAGATAGCGCGTGACCTCGACCGATTCAGCGGGGATGCCGACCGGTTCCGAGGCTGGGCCGCACGCATCGCGCGCAACCGGTCGCTGGACCACATCCGGATGCGTGGCCGACGGCCGGCCATCGGCGGCGACGAGACCGAGCTGGCCGGGAAGGCCGCCGAGTCCGATACGGCGGGCGAGGCGCTGGAGTCGCTGGGCACAGGCCGTACTCTTTCGCTCATCGCGCAGCTGCCGCAGGACCAGGCCGAGGCTGTCGTGCTCCGTGTCGTGGTCGGGCTGGACGCGAAGAGTGCCGCGCAGACCCTCGGCAAGCGACCCGGTGCGGTACGCACGGCCGCGCACCGGGGACTGAAGAGGCTGGCGGAGCTCGTCGGCGCGGACAACGGCCCGGACGAAGAGATTCCGGCGGCGGGTACCGGACTCGGTGCCGTGCCCGCGCAGCGCCCCGCCCGCAACGGTGTGGCGGCGCCCGCCGGTGTGACGCATTCGCGTCCGTGGACGCAGAAGGACATGTGATGGCCGACGAGCGGTACGAGTGGCTTGACGCGGACGCGGCGGAGATTCTTCTCCGTGGCGAATCCGTCGAGCCCGTCGACGATCACGCCCGCGAAGAGGCCCGGCGGCTGGAGGCCGCACTGCGGTCCGCGCGTACCCCGCGCCCTTCGGGTGCCGAACTGCCCGGTGAGTCGACCGCGCTGGCAGCCTTCCGCGAGACCTCCCGTGCCAGGAAGCGGGACGGCGCGGTGAGAGCCGGAATCGCGGGGGAACAGGACGCCCTGCACACCGTACGGATCGGGGCCACGCGCTCCGCCCCGTCCCGGCGGCCCCGCTGGAGCCGTCCCGTGCGCTACGGCCTCGCCGTCTCGCTCGCCGGATGTGCGCTCGGCGGAGTGGCGGTCGCCGCGGGCACCGGCGTGCTCCCGGCGCCGTTCGGCGGCCAGGTCTCCCCGGTCCCCGCCACGTCCGTGTCGGCGGCGGCCTCCCCGGAGGAACTGGGGGCCGAACTGCCCGACGGCGGCACGCCCTCGCCCCTGCCGTCCGGTTCGCCCGCCTTCCCGGACGCCTCCGGGACACCCGGCGGGGCGGCCACCGGAACGGACCCGGGCGACGGGCTGACCGGCCAGGACGGAGGAACGGGCAGCGGTACGGACCGGGGCGACAGCGACCGGGAGGGCGGCGCGGACCAGGACGGTTCCGAGGACGGCGGGCACGGCCGGGAGACGCCCGACGGGACCGGCGGCCCGAGCGGTTCCGACAACGCCGACTCCGAGAACGCCCGTGAGCTGTACGAGAGGTCCGTCCGGGCCTGCCGTGCCTACCGCGAGGGCACCCTCAGCGCCGCGAGCGAGCGCTGGCTCATCCGGCTGGCCAAGGGCGAACGCAACCTCGAGCGTTTCTGCGACCGGCTCCTCGACGAGGACGGCAGCGGTGGCGGGGACGGTTCGGACGGCACCGACGGCGGCAAGGGCACGGGAGACGGAACCGAGGGCTCGCTCCCGTCGATCTCCTTCCGCACACCTCCCGCGGAGGACGAGCCGCAGGGCGGCGCGGACACGCGGTCCTCGTCGGTCGACGTCGCCGAATCCACCCGCTGACCTGCGCTGATGTCACCTTGGAGTGGCCCTCGGCCGACAAGTGTGACGTTTTTCGAGGCCTTGGCGCAGTAGTAAGTGAGCCGACTGGTCATCGGCCGCGCATTGAGCCGGGGTTCCCCCCGTACCTTCGGCTCGGCGCAACCGGCGCGGGCGGGACACGTTCCCCCGGTCCCGCTCGCGCCCTTTTTCGTTGAAGCCGCTACCAATAGATGACGACCTTGTCGCCGTTCCTCACCTGGGCGAAGAGCGAGGCGATCTTCCCCTCGTCCCGGACGTTCACACAGCCGTGCGAGGCTCCGCTGTAGCCGCGGGCCGCGAAGTCCGACGAGTAGTGCACCGCCTGGCCCCCGCTGAAGAACATCGCGTACGGCATGGGCGAGTCGTAGATGGTCGACACGTGGTGACGGGACTTCCAGTACACCGAGAACGTGCCCTCACGGGTGGGCGTGTACTGCGAGCCGAACCGCACGTCCATCGACGAGACGACCCGGCCGTCGATCATCCACGACAGGGTGCGGCTGTTCTTGCTGATGCAGAGGACCCGGCCCGTCATGCAGCGAGCGTCCGGCTCGGCCGCCGGCCTGTCGGTCGGCGGATCCAGCTCCTGGGCAGTCGGCTTCCGCGTCATCCCGAGCAGCCGTTGCCAGGTGACGGTGTCGGTCCTCCCCGTACGCGACAGGCCCCGCTTGCCCTGGAAGGACTTCACGGACGCGACGGTCGCGGTGCCGTAGTACCCGGTGGGTCTGCGGTCGAAGTGGCCGATCTGGCGCAGCCGGGCCTGGAGCTCCCGTACCTGCTTGCTCCGGTCTCCGACGGACATCAGGGTCTTCGGCCGCGGTGCGGGCTTCCTGCTCGGCTTCGTCTCGGGGGAGGACGGAGTCGCCGGGCCGCTCGGCTTGGCGTCGTCCGTGGGGCTCGCGGCCGTCGAGGGGGCCTTCGGTGCGGCCGTGGGCTCGGCGGCGCCGACCGGCTCGGCCCTGCAGCCCGCCGTCAGCGTGGCGAGGGCGAGGACGCCGACGCATGCCGTTGCCGCAGTGCGCGTTCTTCCTGCACGCCTGTTCGTACCTGTGCGTCTCATCTCGTCCCCCTGGTTCGCCCACCGGTTCCCGGAATCTCGTGGCGCGGATATCTCATGAGACGGATTCCCGTCCTGCCCGGTTGCCGAATCCTGCGCATGATGGGGAAGGTGAGTCCAGGCCCCGGGGCGTGCTGTGAGCAAGGTCCCGGTGCGCGGACCCCCGCCGGTACGTCGGTGGCCGAACGGTGGCTTGAGCGGAGGCGCAGGACATGACGCGTGAGTCCGAGTCGGGGTTCCCCATCGAGCCGGTGTACGGGCCGGACACCCTAGACGGCTGGAAGGCCCCGGAGAAGCTGGGCGAGCCGGGTGCGTACCCCTTCACGCGCGGTGTCTACCCGACGATGTACACCGGCCGGCCGTGGACGATGCGGCAGTACGCGGGATTCGGCACGGCCACCGAGTCGAACGCCCGCTACCGGCAGTTGATCGCCCACGGCACGACGGGCCTGTCGGTCGCCTTCGACCTGCCCACCCAGATGGGGCACGACTCGGACGCCCCGATCTCCTCCGGTGAGGTCGGCAAGGTCGGTGTGGCGATCGACTCCATCGACGACATGCGCGTCCTGTTCGGCGGGATCCCGCTGGACGAGGTCTCCACCTCGATGACCATCAACGCGCCCGCCGCCCTCCTGCTGCTGCTCTACCAGCTGGTCGGTGAGGAGCAGGGCGTCCCGGCGGACGCGCTGACCGGCACCATCCAGAACGACGTCCTCAAGGAGTACATCGCCCGCGGCACGTACATCTTCCCGCCGAAGCCCTCGCTGCGGCTGATCGCCGACATCTTCAAGTACTGCCGGGCCGAGATCCCGAAGTGGAACACCATCTCGATCTCCGGGTACCACATGGCGGAGGCGGGCGCCTCGCCGGCGCAGGAGATCGCGTTCACCCTGGCCGACGGCATCGAGTACGTCCGTACCGCCGTCGCGGCCGGCATGGACGTGGACGACTTCGCCCCGCGTCTCTCCTTCTTCTTCGTGGCCCGCACGACGATCCTGGAGGAGGTCGCCAAGTTCCGTGCCGCGCGCCGGATCTGGGCGAGGGTGATGAGGGAGGAGTTCGGCGCGAAGAACCCCAAGTCACTGATGCTGCGCTTCCACACCCAGACCGCGGGCGTGCAGCTCACCGCGCAGCAGCCCGAGGTCAACCTGGTCAGGGTCGCCGTACAGGGCCTGGGCGCGGTACTGGGCGGTACGCAGTCGCTGCACACCAACTCCTTCGACGAGGCCCTCGCCCTGCCCACCGACAAGTCGGCCCGTCTGGCCCTGCGCACCCAGCAGGTCCTGGCGTACGAGACGGACGTCACGGCGACGGTGGACCCCTTCGCGGGTTCGTACGTCGTGGAGAGGATGACCGACGACGTCGAGGCCGCAGCCCTGGAACTGATGCTCAAGGTCGAGGACATGGGCGGCGCGGTCAACGCCATCGAGCGCGGCTTCCAGAAGGGCGAGATCGAGCGCAGCGCCTACCGGATCGCGCAGGAGACCGACAGCGGCGAACGTGTCGTCGTCGGAGTCAACCGCTTCCGCCTCGACGAGGAGGAGCCGTACGAACCCCTCCGGGTCGATCCGGCCATCGAGGCCCAGCAGGCTGCCCGGCTGGCGAAACTCCGGGCCGAACGCGACCAGGGGGCGGTGGACGCGGCGCTGGCCCAGCTGAAGGAGGCGGCGGGGAGCGAGGCGGGCACGGCCAACGTCCTCTATCCGATGAAGGACGCGCTGAGGGCGCGGGCGACGGTGGGCGAGGTCTGCAACGCTCTGCGGGAGGTCTGGGGGACGTACGTCCCGACGGACGCGTTCTGAGAACCTCCCTTCTTCCGCCGCACGTTCGCCTCCCGCAGGCCCATGAGGCCGCCCTTCCTCACGGAGTCGTCCATGTCTCTCACCACCTCGCGCCGTCGCCTCGCCCTTCGCGCCGCAGCAGTCACAGCAGCCTCAGCGGCACTCGCCGGCGCGGCCATGGCCCCCACGGCCACGGCGTTCGCCGACACCGCCACCGTCGCACCGGTCAGCGACGGCGGGGGCCCGGAGACCCCGGTCACGTGCGTGGTCACCATCCACCAGGACATCGGAGCGGGGCTCGAGGCCCTTCTGACCATCGCCCCGTCCGGGCCGTCCGTGGTCTTCCGCAGCTTCGGCGACGGAAGGGTGTTCGAGACGCTGGACCGCAAGCACCCCGAGCTGCCCGCACGTGCGGGCATCATCGGGGAGATCCTCGACCCGGACGGCCCCACGCCGCAGCTCCGCACCGCCGTGGAGGGCGGCGGCCGTCCGGCAGGCGTCACGGACTTCCCGAAACTTCCCAAGGGGTGCGGTGCCGACGGGAGCGGCACGGGGACCAGGGTGGTCCCGAAAGGTGGCGTCGCCGCCGGAGCCGTGCGCGAGCGGAGCCATGACGGGTTGGTGACCGCGGGAGGCGTCGCCGCCGCGCTCGGCGCCGCGGGCATCGGCTTCGTCGCCCTGCGCCGTCGCACGGCCACCGCCGGCCGCTGAGGCCGGCCCGGGCCCCGCCCGGGTGGCGACGGCCCGGACAACCGCCCGGCGGCGGGGCCCGGACAACCGCCCGGCCGCCCAGGTCACCCGGGCGGGGCCGCCACGCGAGGTGACGGCCCGGGTTCGCCCTGCCGGAGGAACGGGGCACCCGAACCGGGTGTCGTACCCGCGTGCGAGACTCCGTTCATGCTAGGTGTCACCGATCTCCCGACCTATCTCGCCGGCCTCGTGCTGATCATTCTGCTGCCGGGGCCCAACTCGCTGTACGTGCTGTCCGTCGCCGCCCGGCGCGGTGTGCGGACCGGGTACATGGCCGCCGCGGGGGTGTGGACCGGGGACACGGTCCTGATGACGCTGTCCGCCATGGGGGCCGCGTCCCTGCTGCAGACGACGCCGCTGCTCTTCGCTGTCGTCAAGTACGCGGGTGCGGGATACCTGACCTGGCTGGCCATAGGGATGCTGCGGGCCGCCGTGTCGACGTGGCGTGAGCGGCACCAGCGGGTCGCCGAGCTGACCGAGGGGGACCCGACGCCGGCCACGGCCGTCGAGCGCCCCTACCGGCGGGCGCTCGTGGTCAGCCTGTTCAACCCGAAGGCCATCCTGTTCCTGATCTCCTTCTTCGTGCAGTTCGTCGACCCGGGCTACGCCTACCCGGCGCTGTCCTTCCTGCTGCTGGGCGTCCTGCTGCAGATCGGCAGCTTCCTGTACCTCTCGATGCTCATATTCGGCGGCACCCGCCTGGCCACCGCGTTCCGCCGCCGCAAGCGGCTGTCGGCGGGCGCCACTTCGCTGGCGGGTGTGCTGTTCCTCGGCTTCGCGGCGAAGCTCACCGTCAGCGGCGTCTGAGCGGGCCGCGCCCACTCCCGGCGTTCAGTGGTGCCAGGCCTTGCCGCCCACGTTGTGGATCATGCGCTGGAGGACCTTGAGGGCGGCGACGAACTCCTCGTCCGGGATGCCGGCGTGGATCTCCGCGCTCGCCCGGCCGACCCGTTCGTAGGCACGTTCCCGCAGTGCGTGCCCCTCGGCGGTCAGCCGCAGGCGGGTGGTGGCGTCCTGGGTGACCAGGCCCCGGGCGATGAGGGTGTCGATCTCGGGTTCCAGCCCGTCCCCGACGGACAGGTAGCCGCGGAGCATCGCGACCACCTCCGCGCGGGGCCGCCCCTTCTCGTCCGCCTCGACGAGCTGGTTGATCACCCACCAGGGTGGCTGGGTGAGACCGTGCTCGGCGAGGGCGGCGCGGATGTGGGTCACGGTCGCTTCGTGGGCGGCCCAGCTCCAGTAGCCGATGGGCTGCCGTGCCAGTCCTGCGTCATCGTGTGAGTAGTCCATGTCCCCGAACGTAGGAGCTCAACCAAGCTTGAGGTCAAGGCCCATGGTCGCGGCATACTCCGCGAGCCCCGAGGTGTCGTCGCCGGCCCAGCCGATGTAGCCGTCCGGGCGGACGAGGAACAGGCCCTTGCCGTAGGCCTCGCAGGCCGCCACCCGGTGGCTGCGCAGCAACGCACCGCCGGGCGCGGGCAGCCCTACGTCGGTGCCGACGGCGAGCAGGGTGAAGTGCGGCCCCCGGAAGACGTCGAAGAGCCGCTGCCCGTCGCCCGCCGGCCCGTCCGGTGCCCGGTCGCCGGCTTCCAGCAGGCCCGCCCGGCCGTGGGACAGGGGCCCTTCGCGGTAGCCGAGGCCCAGCTGCTGGGTGGCGGCGCCGCGTTCCTGCTCGCCCCGGTGGATGCGGGTCGAGAGGCCCAGCATGTCGGCGGCCACGGGGCGCCGCTCCTCCTCGTAACTGTCGAGCAGCGCGGGCGGCGCGCCGTGCCGCAGGACCTGGCCGAGCTTCCAGCCGAGGTTGTACGCGTCCTGGACGCTGGTGTTCAGACCCTGCCCGCCGGCCGGGGAGTGGACATGGGCGGCGTCGCCCGTGAGGAAGACGCGGCCCGCGCGGAAGCGCTCGGCCAGTGCGGCGCGCGGCCGGAAGTCCGAGCACCAGCGCACCTCGGTGACGTCCTGCGGGTCGAGGTGGGTGCGGGCGGCGAGAAGCTCCCGTACGCCCTCCGGCGAGGTGTCCGGCTCGCCGTCCTTGAACTGGGCGACGAGCTGGAAGTCGGCCGTGCCGGGCAGCGGGCACAGCGTGGTGTAGCCCGCGTCGCCGGTGAAGATGTGCCAGTTCAGCCGGTCGAGGGCCGTTTCCGTGATCCGGACGTCGGCGACCAGCATGGGGGCGGGGTCGACGCTCTCGCCGTCCATCGGGATGCCGAGCGTGCGCCGGACGGTGGAGCGCCCGCCGTCCGCGGCGACGAGGTAGGACGCGCGCACCGGGCCCGTGGTCAGTTCGGCGGTGACCCCGCCGGGGTCCTGGGAGAGGCCGGTCAGGGCGGTGGAGAAGGTGACGTCGCCGCCCAGCTCACGCAACCGGGCGAGCAGGATCTCCTGGGTCCGCCACTGCGGCATCATCCACGGTTCCCCGTACGGCTCCGCGTCCGTCGGTGCCGCGCGGCGGAACATGTCGTACGCGCCCTGCCGCTCCCCGTCGCGCCACGTCATGCCGACGGGGGCGGCGCCGCCGTACGCACGCACCGCCTCGCCCACCCCGAGGTCGTCGAGCACCTCCCTCGTGCGCGGCTGGATGCCCTTGCCCCGTGAGCCCGGGAAGAGCGCGGCGGCCTGCTCGACGAGGAGGGCGCGCACACCTCTGCGTGCCAGATCGCAGGCGAGGGCCAGGCCGCTGGGGCCGGCTCCGACGATCAGTACCTCAGTTTCCTTAACACCGTTAAGTTCCATGGTTCGGAGTTTGCGCTTAACGCTGTTAAATTGTCAAGGTGGGTACGACGAAGATCGACAGGGCGCGCGTCGCCGACACGGCGCTGCGCCTGCTGAACGAGGTGGGCCTCGACGGGCTGACCCTGCGCGCCATCGCCAGGGAGCTGGACGTCAAGGCGCCCGCTCTGTACTGGCACTTCAAGGACAAGCAGGCACTGCTCGACGAGATGGCGACCGTGATGTACCGCCGGATGCTCGACGAGGAACTGCCCGGCCCCGCCGCGGACACCTGGCAGCGGCAGCTCGTCGCCTACAACAGCGGACTGCGTGCCGCGCTGCTGCGCTACCGGGACGGCGCGAAGGTCTACAGCGGTGCCAGGTTCACCGGCACCGACCACGCCGAAGGGCTCGAAACCCATCTGCGGACCATGGTCGGCGCCGGCTTCGAGCTGCGGCAGGCGGTACGGGCCGGCATCACCGCGTACTCGTACACGATGGGCTTCGTCACCGAGGAGCAGGGCGTCCAGCCGATGCCGGACGAGCGCCGGGAAGGCTTCGACATCGGTGAACGGGCCCGGCGGATGGAGCAGTTCCCGCTCGCCGCGGCAGCCGGCGCCGAGATCTTCGCCGGCTACGACGAGCGGTTCGAGGACGGCCTGTGGATCATCGTCGCGGGCATCGAGGCGCGGTACGGGGTGCGGTGAGGCAGGGCGCCCCCGCAGGGCGCCCCCGCAGGGCGTCCCCGCAGGGCGCCCCCGCCGGGCGCGGCGTCCCCGGGTCAGGTCATCGCGGGGATGCCCAGAGTTCACCACTCGTCGGGCCGGAGGACACCCGCTCCTCCACGTGACTCACTAGCGTGTGTGGACCAAGATCGAAGGTGAGTCCCCGCGTGCCGAAACTGTCCGTCGTCGTTCCCTTCCACAATGTCGCGGCCTTCGCCGACGCGGCGCTGAGCAGCCTGGCCCGCAACGCCGGCCCGGATGTGGAGTTCCTGCTGGTCGACGACTGCTCGACGGACGGGACGCCGTCCGTCATCGACCGGTGGGCGGAGAGACTTCCGCAGGCCGAGGTCATCCGGCACGGCACGAACGCGGGCATCGCGGCAGCCCGTAACAGCGGCATCGACGCGGCCCGCGGCGACTTCGTCACCTTCCTCGACGGCGACGACTGGTACGCGCCCGGCCATCTGGCCCGCCTGCTGCACGCCGCGCAGGAACTCGACTGCGACTTCGCCCGCACCGACCACGTGCAGTCCACCGGCACCAGCCGTGTCGTGCGCCGCGCGCCTGCCCGGCTCCGCGACACCGTGCTCGACCCGCGGGAGGGAATCGCGGCGCCCGAGCGCGAGACGATGGTCGATTACCCGTTCGTATGGGCGGGGATCTACCACCGTCGGCTCTTCGAGGACGGCACCCTGCGGTTCGCCACCGAACTGCGCACCGCCGAGGACCGGTTGTTCATCTGGCGGCTCCACCTGCACGCCCGCACCTACGCGGCCCTGGGCCTCTACGGCATCTTCTACCGGCGCGGAGTCACCACGTCCCTCACCCAGATCAAGGACTCCCGACAGCTCGACTTCTTCCCCGCCTACGACACGCTCGTCGAGGAGATCGGCCGGGACCGGGACGCGGAACTCCTTCTGCCCAAGGCGGTCCGCACCTACTGCGCGATGATCGCGTTCCACAACGAGAAGGCGGACGTGTACGACCCCGCCACCGCCCGGCGGCTGCGCCACGAGTCGACCGCCGCACTGCACCGCATGCCGCAGCCGGTGCTCGACAGGACCCTGACGATGATGGACAACAAGCGCAGCACCCTGCTCAACCGCCTGCGTGACAAGCAGAAGGCCGCCTGACCCATGCCCACGCGCACCCAGATCTTCCAGGTCTCCACCCTGTACGGGGCTGCCACGCTCGCGGCGGCCCTGGACGCCGGCCAGTTCGGACCCGGCCAGGACAGCCACCGCGTCCTGCTCGTCTCCAACAACGCGGAGATCCCCGAAACCGCCCTCCGGCTGGAGGAGATGAGGGGGTACGGAGACATCGCCGCCCGCTTCGACTCCGTCGTCGACTGGAACGAGGCGATCAGCCCGCACCACCCGAGCGGCTGGGGCCCCCGCCCGGAGGAGACCGAGCTGTGGCAGCGCGCCTTCCGGCTCGCCTGGGGGATCCCCCCGGAGAACCCCGTCGACCTGGCCGTCGAATCCATCCAGGTCAACCCGGCCCGCGCACTGGCGGCGATCTTCGCCGAGAGCGCCCTGCACGTGTACGCGGACGGCCTGATGAGCTACGGGCCCACCCGGAACAAGGTGCCGGTGTCGATCGCCTGCCGCATCCAGCGCGTGCTCCACCTGGACCTGGTGACCGGCCTGAAGCCGCTGCTGCTGGCGGAGGCCGGCGTCGAGCCCGAACTCGTACCGGACGACGCCTTCCGCAAGGTCCTCGGCGAGATCGCCCGCGCGGCCGACGGCGACCGCAGGCTCGCGGCGGTCGAGGCCGAGGCACCCACCGCCGTACTCCTCGGCCAGTACCTCGCCGCCCTGAACATCCTCACGCCCGAGGAGGAGGAGGACCTGCACATCCGCATGCTGCACGGTGCGGCACGCGCGGGTCACACCTCCATCCTCTTCAAACCGCACCCCACCGCACCGGCCCGCTACTCCCACGCCCTGGACGACGCGGCCGCCGCCGCGGGGGTGCGCCTGAGCACCCTGGACAGCCCGCTGCTCGCCGAGACGCTCTACGAACGGTGCGCACCCACGCTCGTCGTCGGCTGCTTCTCCACCGCGATGTTCACCGCCGCCGCGTACTACGGCATCCCCGTCGCCCGGGTCGGCACCCGTCTCGTCCTGGACCGCATCACCCCGTACGAGAACAGCAACCGCGTCCCGCTGACCATCGTCGACCACCTCGTACCCGATCTGGACGAGCAGGGGAGCGAGCCCGTCCCGGAGCTCGCCACCACCGCACCGGACACCCTCGCCCCACTGGTCCGGACGGTCGGCTACTGCATGCAGTCCGGCCTCCACCCCGCACTGCGCGACGAGGCCGAGTCCTGGCTGCGCGGCGGGCTCGACGCGACGACCCAGCACTACTTCAAGCGCCGCCGCCTGCAGAAGCTCCTCCTGCCGGGCGGCGGCGGACCCGGCGGGGCGGCGGTCCGGCTGCGCCGCACCGTACGGCGCACCCGCAGCAGCCTCGGACTCTGACCCGGCCCCGGGCGCCGCCCCGGCCGGCCACCGATCACAGAACGGCGGAATCGAGCATGGGCCAGACCTTCACGGGACTGCTCAAGGCCGTACGGACCAGGACCGCGACGGGCGGCCCCGGGCACCAGGTGCCTGCCGCACCGGCCGTGCTGCGCCTGTGCGGCGACCACCTCGCGGCCCTCGCCGCCTCCGGCCCCATGGACGACGTCGGGAAGACCCGCCTGGTCGCCTCCATCGGCACGCTCACCACGGCCTGTTCCTCCGGAGCTGACGGCCTCTTCGACGCACTGCTGCGGACCGCGCGGCACGCCCTGGAGGCCGGCGGCGACGCGCAGGCGCGGTTCGCCCTCGGCCTCGCGGCCGAGGCGACCGGGATGCGGGACAGGTCCAAGGGGGCATGGCGGCTGCGTGGACGCGCGCTGGACGCCCTCGGCCGGAACGAGGAGGCCGTACAGGCCTACGAACGTCACCTGACGCTGCAGCAGGAACCCTCCTCGTCCCAGGACATAGCACGGCGCGTCGCGACCCTGCGGGACCTCCGCCGCTGCCTGGACGACGCCGCCGGACTCCTTCCCGACGGTGAGGACGCCACCCGGCTGCGGGCCCTGCGAGACGTGCCGGCCGCGGAGGCGGGGGCCGGCTTCGCCGACGTCGTACGGCAGCGGACCGCCGGCCGGGGCATGGGCGACCCGGCCGTCCGGGAGCTCGCCGGGGTGTACGCCGCCCACCGCCGGCTGCTGGACCGGGACAGGATGACCGACCCGCTGCTCGGCGGCACCGAGCCGATCGGGGTCCCGGCCCTGCGCCGTCTCGTCGAGGGCCGCTCCGTGTGCGTGGTCGCCGGGGCGCCCCGGGTCCAGGAGGAGGAGCGGGCCGCGGGCGGTCCGCTCGGGAAGCTGATCGACGGGTACGACCTGGTGGTGCGCTGCGACGCCCTGCCGACGGGCGGGGAATCCTCCGCCCTCGTGCGCACCGACCTGCACGCCCTCACCCTGCGCGGCGACACGCCCTGGACGGGGCCCGGCTGGGGCGGCAGGGCCGGCACCCGCCTGGTCTTCGGCGACCGGGCCGCCGACTGGCGCCGGGCGCTGCGCGCACGGCTCGTCCCCGATGCCCAGGACCACATCGGCGACGCCTCGTTGCGCCGTCCGCTGAGCGATCCGGCGCTGATCGGGGAGGGCGGCTGGGGAACCCGGACCACCACGGCCTTCACCGTGCTGCGGCTCCTGGACTTCCTGGACGCCGACCGCCTGGACCTCATCGGGTTCGGCCTGCCGGGACAGCTGCTGCCGCGGGAGCACGCGTGGGTCACCGCGCACGCCACCCATGAGGACGAGACCGACCTGAGGACCCAGCTGAGATGAACGCTCCCGCCGATTCCGCCGCCGCGGACGCCGACGACAGACGCGCCGTCACCGGAAAGCGGAGGATCGCCTTCGCCGCCTCCACCGACGAGGACCGGATGCCCGGCCTCCTCCTGCTGCTGCGCAGCCTCGTACTGACCAACCCGGCCGTCTGCGAGGACTTCCTCGTCCTGCACCCCGGCCTGCCCGACACCGCCTTCGACGCCGCGCGCCGACTGCACCCCCGGATAGTCCCGTACGAGGCCGCCGACCGCCTCGACGTCTTCCGGGCGGACGCCTACGACACCGTCGTCGCCTTCGGCCCCGGCACGGTCGTGCTCGGCCCGTTGCTGCCCCTGCTGCAGTTGCGCACCGGGGTGGGCGCCGTGCCGCAGCCCGGCCCCGACGGCCGGCGGACCGTCCGGGACGACGGCCTGCTGGTGATCCAGCGCCAGGACACCGACGGCACGTTCCTCACCGGCCTTGCCGACCCGGGGCGATCCGGCGACGCGCACGGCGGCGACGGACGGGTGGACCGTGCGCTGGGACGGGCCCCCGGGCTGCTCACGGCCGTCGATTCCCGCTACGACTTCCTGGTCGGCCGGCTCTACGACGACACGCCCGTGCCCGACAGCACCGCCGTACTGCGCTTCACGGACACCGACCGTGCCGGATACGCCCCGGCGTACGAGGCCCGCGACCGCTACGAGCTGGACGGCGAGGCGTTCCGGGCCGCGTACTGCGCCCTGTCCGGTCCCAAGCACCCCGAACTGCTCCTGCACCACGCGCTTCCGTTCCCGGCCGGGGGGAACACCCCGGTGGAGCTGGTCCGCCAGGTCGCCGACGTCCACCGGCAGCAGGGCCGCTACGAGGAGGCGGTCGCACTGCTGACCGCGGCCGTGGACGACCGGCCCGACCTGCCGCGCTGCCACGAGACGCTGGGCATCTGCCTGATGGCCCTGTCCAGGTACGAAGAGGCCGAGGCGCACCTCCTGCTGGCCACCGTGTCACCGGACTTCGCGGCCCGGGCGTACGGGCAGCTGGCCCGGCTCGCCTGGCTGCTCGGCCGGACGCGGGACGCACACGGCTACGCCCGCGACGGCCTGGACTCCGATCCCACCGACGCCAACTGCCGCGCCTGGTACGTGCGTACCCGGGAGCCCCGCCCGCCCATACCTGTCGCCGGTGAAGACGCCCCAGCCGCCCCTGACGCCGCCCCTGCTCAACAGCTTGCGCACGTCGCACTGTTCGCCGACGGCCAGGAGAACGCGGGCGACAAGGTGCTGCCCGAAGCCGTCCGCATGTGCTTCGACGCCGACACCGGTCCGCGCCGCTGGCACCAGCAGTCCGTGCACCGGCTGGTGGACGGGCCGGTCCTGGAGGAGCTCAACGCCCGTCGCGGGGTGATCGTCGGCGGCGGCGGGCTCTTCCTCCCCGACACCGCGCCGAACAGCAACAGCGGCTGGCAGTGGAACATCGCGGACGACGTCCTGGGCCGGATCACCGCGCCGCTGGCCGTCTTCGCGGTCGGCTACAACGTGTTCGACGGTCAGCGCTACCGCCGCGACAGGTTCGCGGCGAGTCTGCGCGTCCTGGTCGAACGGTCGGCCTTCTTCGGGCTGCGCAACCAGGGTTCCGTCGCCCGGGTCAGGGAACTCCTGCCGGACGACCTGCGCGACCGGGTGCGCTACCAGCCCTGCCCGACCACCGTCGCCCGCCACCTCGACCCCGACTGGACCGATCCGGTGCGACGCGACGACACCGTACTGGTCAACTGCGCCTACGACCGCGCCAATCTGCGCTTCGGGCACGACTACGGGCACTTCCTGGCCGAGATGGACGACGCCGTACGCGCGATCGGTGAACACGCCGAGGTCCGTTACGCGGCTCACATGCCGGCGGACGAGAAGTTCGTGCACGACCTGCGCCGCGAGCACGGGACCTCCCTGCCGGTGGAGCCGCTGTACCTGCGCTCCAACGAACAGATCCGCGACCTCTACCGGCGTACCCGCCTGGTGATCGGGATGCGTGGACACGCGGGCATGATCCCGTTCGGCTGCGGCACACCCGTCATCAGTCTGGTCTCGCACCCCAAACTCGCCTACTTCCTCACCGACATCGAGCGCCCCGAGTGGGGCGTGTCCGTCCACGACCGGGCCCTGGGCGCCCGCCTCGCCGAGCGGGCGACGGCGGTGCTGGAGGATCACCGGGCGGCCGTGGCCGACGTGCACGGAAGGCAGGAGCACCTCTGGTCCGTGACCCGGGACAACCTCACCGGTCTGCGCGAGGTCTTCGGTCTGCCGCTGCACGCCCCGCGCATCCCGGGCCCGCGGAGCGCCGAGGGAGCACACGGCCTTCACCTGCCCGACACCCGGACGAAGTGAGCGTTCACCTGCCCGGAGTTCACCCCGGACGAGTGCGTTCATAGCCTTCGATGACCATGCCATCCTCTGCTTCTCCAGCCGGAACACCGGCCACCGAAACGGCCACCGCACCGTCCCGGGATGCCGCCCCGGGGACCGCGCCGCAGCCCCGCCCGGTCCGTGAGCACCGCTACGACGTCGATCTGATCCGGCTGCTCTGCTCGGTCGGCGTGATCCTGTGCCACACAGGCTCCGCGTTCGTGAACACGGCGGGCCGCGAGGCATCCAACGGCCCCGGTACCTACTGGGCAGGCCTCGTGGCGGACTCGGCGGGCCGCTTCGCGGTGCCCCTGTTCTTCGCGATCGCCGGCTGGGTGGTGCTGGTGGGGGCCCCGGTCAGGGACGGCCGCCGGCTGTGGAAGCGCGTCGTGCGGATCGTGATCCCGCTCGCCGTGTGGACGGCGCTGTACCTGGCGTGGGGCCGGCTGCGCTCCACCAACGACGACCCGGTCGGCGACCTGGCACTCGACTCGCTGTTCGCCTCGGTCCGCCCGGCGTACCACCTCTGGTACCTGTACGCCTACATCCCCGTCATCCTGCTGCTGGCCTTCGCGGCCCTGGTGAAGGCGGGCAGACGCCCCTGGGGACTCGGCGCCGCCCTGCTCGTCCTCGGCGCGGCCCCGTCCCTGTCCGGCGACATCGCCCGGATCACGGAACTGGATCTGCCGCGGTTCGGCTGGGGCTTCGGCCCGTACCAGCTGATCTACGCGGTACTCGGCGCCCTGCTCCTCGCGGTGCCCGCCGGTACGTTCGGCAGGCGCCGCCTGTGGTGGCTCCTCCTGGCCGGCGCGGCGCTGGCCGCGACCGTCGCGTACCAGCACGAGGTGCACTACGCGATCCCGTACGCGAGTGTCCTGGTCGCCCTGTTCAGTGCCGGAGTGCTGCTCTCCCTGCACCGCCTGCACATCCCGGACCGATTGCGGCCGGCGCTGACCCGGCTGTCCGACGCCTCGTTCGGCGCGTACATGATCCATGTCCTCGTCCTGGGCGTCCTCACCGATGCGCTGGTCACGGCGGACCTCACGTGGCCGGCGGCCGCGGCCCTCATGGCCGGGGTGACGGCCGCCACCACGGTGCTCTCCTTCGGAGCCGCCCTCCTGTGGACCCGTCTCGGCCTGACACGGCTGCTCGGCTGAGAGCCGGTGGTCACCTGCCGCGTACGCGGCGGGCGAGGCGGCGCAGCGTCGGGTTGCGGCGGATGGAGGCGAGGCGTGGGGGCACCACGCCCGGGAGCGCGAGCGAGGCCAGCCGGCGGCGCTTGAAATAGCGCCAGGTGCGCCCGTCCAGGTGCTCGGAGAGGTAGCGCTCGGCGGCCGGGCGGAGGTCAGGGCGCACCCGGGGCTGCATGGCGAAGCCGACCGCGTGCAGGAGACCGTCCAGTTTCCGGGCCACGGCCGCCTCCGTGGGCGGCTTCTGACAGGCGACCGCGGCGGCGTCCGTGAGTTCGGGAAGCAGCGCGTCGGTGATCGTGACCGGCACCCTGTACGTGTTCTCGTACGGGGTCAGGCGCTCGAGGAGCGTTCCGGTGCCGGTCCTGGCCACGGGCAGCTCGTACAGGGTGGCCGCCGTGAGCAGTTCGGTCGCCGCGCAGCCGACGACGAGCGCGGGCCGTATCCGCCGGTAGAGGACCTCCGGCAGGACGGGGGCTGTGAGTGACCCGCTGTCGAGCACCGTCAGTTCGGCGCCGAGGCGGGTGGCCTCACGGGCGAGCGCGGCCGACCATGTGACCGGCGCGTGGGGGTGGGGCACGAACAGGAGCCGGGTGTGGCCGAGGGCGACGGTGCCGCGCACCATCCGCAGGTGCAGTTCCCTCGCCTCGGCGGGGGAGAGGAGCCCGGACTCGGCGAGGCGCTCGCCCAGGAGCAGCGCGGGGCCGTCCGGGAACGGGAACTCCGGAGCGGCGTCGGCCAGTTCGGCGAACACCTTCAGCAGGGCTTCGTGGGGCAGGGGGACGGGCTCCGCACCGAACTCGGCCAGCAGCAGCGGCCGCTGGCCGGGGAGCAGGTCCGGGTGGAGCACCCGCCCGACCCGGGTGCCGATCAGCGGCGGGATCTTGCTGCCGGTCGGGCCGTAGCCGGCCAGATCGTCGACGTACACCGTGACGGTTCCGCCGCCGAGGATCTGGGCGAGCGCCTGGGCGGGTGCGGTGTGCGGTGACGCGAACGCCAGCTCGACGTCGTCGTCCCCGAGGTGCCAGGCCCGGCGCAGATGGCGTTCCCACAGGGGCGCGTCGTCGGCGCGAGGGGTCCACTCGGCCGGGTGCTGGGGGCAGATGGTGTCGTTCCAGGAGAGCACCTCGTCGAAACGGGTGCGCAGCAGGCCGGAACCGGGCATCGAGCCCGCGGGGGGCGCCGCCTCCGGGATCGTCGAGGTGTCGCAGAGCAGCAGGATGCGGCGGTCGGCGTCGTCGAAGCACTTCGCGTCGAGGGCGGCGGCGAGTACGGCCGTGCCGTACGGAGTCGAGGCGACGAAGATCTGGGTGGTCACGCGGCAGCCGCTCCCTTCGCGGCGACCGGCCGGCGGCGCAGTCTGCGCAGCAGGGTCGCCCGTTGTACGTCCATGGCGTCGAGGGTGTCGTCGAGGATCGGCTGAGGCATGTCCGCGAGCGCCGCCGCACTGAGCGATTTCAGTTTCCGGGCCACGGACGGTTCGAATTTTCCGATGGAGCCGACGTGGTGGGCGATGACGGCACAGTACGTACGCACCGCTTTAGGCAGCAGCGCGTCCGCGTCGCGGTCGGCCGCCGTCTCACCCACGACCTGGTTGTAGGCGCGTAGGAAATCGAGCTGGCGCTCGTCGCTGATCTGTGTGAGTGACGACGCGACACCCCGCCGGTAGAAATGGCCCAGCGTTCCCAGGACCGCGAAGGAATCCGCTTCGCGGTGCAGCCGCCATATCCACGGCCGGTCCTCGGCGGTGCGCAGCCCGTCGGCGAAATGCAGCAGCCCCCGGTCCAGGAGGCTCCGGTGGTAGAGCCCGGCCCAGGCGTACGCGTAGTCCACCGAGGTGGTCCGGGAGGCCGGCAGGATCGCGTCCCGGGGGGAGCTCACCGCACCGCGCCGGCCGTGCGGGACGCGGTGCACCGTGCGGGACCTGCCGGTGACCTGGACGTGGTCCGTACGGACGAAGGAGCAGCCCAGGGCCTCCGTCCGCGCGAGGAGCCGGGCGTAGTGGCCCGGTGCGAGCCAGTCGTCGCCGTCCAGGAACGCGATGTACTGCCCGCGGGCCGCGTCCAGGCCGGTGTTGCGGGCCGTGGCCAGACCCGTGTTCCGCTCGTGTCTGTGGACGACCACCCCCTCGATGTCGTCCTGGGCCCGGCGCAGGAGCTCCGCCGTACCGTCGGTCGAACCATCGTCGACAAGGATGAACTCGAAGTCCTCGCGGGCGTTGGCGCGCAGGCTTCGGAGCGTATCGGGGGCGTATGTCCGCACGTTGTAGAACGGCACGATGACGGAGAGCTTAACCACCCGCATCACGCTAAGGGCGGGCCCGGCATTTCCCTTGTCCCTGAAGAGGACTGAGGGTGAACGACGCATGTCGGATCAGTGAATCGGCGTAAATTCACGGCTCTTTGAGGTGTTTCCGAGGTCATATCCCCAACCGTCGGCGGGCTGTTAACCATTTGTTGCCCCCGCGTTGGGCCGCTCATAGAAATGCCTTCCTAGCTTTTAGGGCGTGCCTCCACGTACCAGTAATTCGGCTGATCCGGCCGACACCGCAGCAGCAGCCTCCCCGGCGCTCAGGGTTGCCGTACTCGCCGACTCCGACACCCGGTGGAAGTGGGGCGCGCTCACCGCGCGCCGCCTGACCGCAGGTGCCGGCGGGGCCTCCTGGGCCGGCGAGGGCGAACGCCCCGTCGAGGTCACCGGACTGCTGCTGCGCGGCCGTGCCACCCCGACCCCCCGGCAGCTGGCCGAGGTCGGAGAGGTGGGCGTGGACGCCGGCCGGGTGCGCGAGGTGACGGCCGTCGAATTCCTGCACGCGGTGCGTGACGAGGCGTACGACGTCGTCGTGCTCGCCCTCGTCGGCGGCGCCGTCCAGGCGATGCTGCACGGACTGGCCGCCCTGGCCCTGCCCCGCAGGCCCGTGATCGTCACCGGGTACGTGGGAGTCGTCTACGAGAAGCTCGCCGACGGACTCCTGCTGCGGCACGGCGCGGACATCGTCCTCGCCAACTCCCGTCACGACGCGGAGCGTTTCCGCGCGGTGTACGAGGGAGTGGGCGCCGACGCCTCGTCCGTCACGGAGGCCGCGCTGCCGTTCCTCGGCGGGGCGCCGCACCGCCCGGAAGAGGGCCGCGACACCGTCGTGTTCGCCGCCCAGCCCTCCGTGCCGGCCTCCCGCGCGGACCGCACGTACCTGCTGCGCAGGCTCGTCGAGCACGCGAGGCTGCACCCGGGCCGCGAGGTGCTGCTGAAACTGCGCTCGAAGCCGGGCGAGCACACGACCCACATCGAGGAACTGCCCTACCAGCGGCTCGCGGAGCGCCTCCCGGGCGGCCTGCCGCCCAACTTCCGCCTGGTGTACGGGCACATGGGCGAGGTGCTGGACCGCACCGACCTGCTGGTCACGGTCTCCTCGACTGCGGCGCTGGAGTCCCTGCACCGCCGTATCCCGACCGCGATCCTCTCCGACCTCGGCGTACGGGAAACCCTCGGCAACCACCACTTCATCGGCTCCGGGCTGGTCACCTCCTGGGACCGGCTGGACGGCGGGCACCGCCCCGAGCCCGACGAGGAATGGGTCTCCGGTCAGGGGGTCGCCGCCGACGGTTCGTACGACACGGCCTACGACACCGCGCGGGCCCAGGTCGCCGTCCTGCTCGAACGCGGCTCCCTCCCCGGCCTCGCCCCCTACTACACCCCGGCCACCGCCCCCGGATACCTCCCCGGCATCCTCGCCCGCCACCACCTGGCCACCGACGGCCGCCCGCTGCCGGGCGCCGCGACGCCCAAGGAGACCGGCCGGGTCAGAGGGGCGGTGCGCGACACCGTCCGCAACGCGGCGCGCGGCGCCTACCGCCACGGCGTCCAGCGGGTCGCCCCCGTGATCCGGCGGATGGGCGAGCTGTGACCGCCGACCCCGCCGCCACGCCCGACGCTTCAGGAGCAGCCATGACCCCGCCACCGGCACCGACCGTGCTCGCCGTGATCCCCGCCCGCGGCGGATCCAAGGGCGTGCCCGCCAAGAACCTCGCCCAGGTCGGCGGCGTCCCCCTGGTGGCCCGCGCGGTCCACGCCTGCCTCGCCTCCCCCGAGGTCACGGACGTCGTCGTCACCACCGACGACCCGGCCATCGCGGACGCGGCACGGGCCGCCGGCCGGGCGCTGGGCGAGTCGGACCGGCTGCACTGCGTGCAACGCCCCGCCGCCATCGCCGGCGATACCGCGACCAGCGAGGCCGCGGTCCTGCACGCCCTCGACGCGTACGAGGCGATGCAGCCCGGCAGGACCGCCGACGTGGTGCTCCTGGTGCAGTGCACCAGCCCCTTCATCACCCGCGAGGACATCGACGGCGTCGCCGCCGCAGTGTCCCGCGAAGGCGCCGACACGGCGGTCACCGTCGCCCCGTTCCACGGGTTCGTCTGGCGCGACGGCAGTGCGGTGGAGGACGACACGTACGGCGTCAACCACGACAAGGCCGTACGCCCCCGCCGTCAGGACCGCCCGCAGGACCTGCTGGAGACGGGCGCCGCGTACGCCATGGACGTCGGGGGCTTCCGCACCCACCGCCACCGCTTCTTCGGCCGTACCGCGCTCGTACGGACCGACCCGGCGCGCGTACTGGAGATCGACGACCCGCACGACCTGGCACGCGC
The DNA here is from genome assembly GCF_042749285.1 of Streptomyces sp. NPDC059499. Lineage (NCBI taxonomy): Bacteria > Bacillati > Actinomycetota > Actinomycetes > Kitasatosporales > Streptomycetaceae > Streptomyces > Streptomyces sp. NPDC059499. The sequence goes on along the minus strand of NZ_JBHYTT010000001.1, from coordinate 627,649 downwards.
CCGCGCCCTCGCGCCGCTCCTGGACCCCTCACCGCTGCCGACGCGCGAGGACATCGACGCGGTCGTCCTCGACTTCGACGGCACGCAGACCGACGACCGCGTCCTCATCGACTCCGACGGACACGAGATCGTCGCCGTGCACCGCGGTGACGGCCTCGGCATCGCCGCCCTGCGCAAGGCCGGTGTCCCGCTCCTGATCCTGTCCACGGAACAGAACCCGGTCGTCGCCGCCCGCGCCCGCAAGCTCCAGGTCCCCGTCCTGCACGGCATCGACCGCAAGGACCTGGCACTCAAGCAGTGGTGCGAGGAGCAGGGCTTCGACCCCGACCGCGTGCTCTACGTCGGCAACGACGTCAACGACCTGCCCTGCTTCGGACTGGCGGGCTGGCCCGTCGCCGTCGCCAGCGCCCACGACTCGGTACGCGCCGCCGCGCGGGCCGTGACCACAACCCCCGGTGGTTTCGGAGCCATCCGCGAGATCGCGGCCTGGCTGCTCGGCCCCACCCTCACCACCAGCTCGGCCCCTGCCGACACCACCCCCACCAAGTAAGGAAGCACCACCATGAGCAGCACCTCCCGCCTGCGCACGCTCGGCACCCGCACCGCCGGCCCCGGCCACCCCGTCTACATCACGGGTGAGATCGGCATCAACCACAACGGTGACCTCGACAACGCGCTCGCGCTGATCGACGTGGCCGCCGAAGCCGGCTGCGACGCCGTCAAGTTCCAGAAGCGCACCCCGGAGATCTGCACCCCGCGCGACCAGTGGGACATCGAGCGCGACACCCCCTGGGGCCGGATGACGTACATCGACTACCGCCACCGCGTCGAGTTCGGCGAGGCCGAGTACCAGGCCATCTCCGACCACTGCGCCAAGCGCGGCATCGACTGGTTCGCCTCCCCGTGGGACACCGAGGCCGTCGCCTTCCTCGAGAAGTTCGACGTCCCGGCGCACAAGGTCGCCTCCGCCTCCCTCACGGACGACGAGCTCCTGCGCTCCCTGCGCTCCACGGGCCGCACGGTCATCCTCTCCACCGGCATGTCGACCCCGCGCCAGATCCGGCACGCGGTCGAGGTCCTCGGCAGTGACAACATCCTCCTCTGCCACGCCACGTCGACGTACCCGGCCAAGGCCGAGGAGCTCAACCTGCGCGTCATCAACACCCTGCAGGGTGAGTTCCCGAACGTCCCGATCGGCTACAGCGGCCACGAGACGGGCCTGCAGACGACCCTCGCCGCCGTCGCGCTCGGCGCGGCGTTCGTCGAGCGCCACATCACCCTCGACCGCGCCATGTGGGGCTCCGACCAGGCCGCCTCCGTCGAGCCGCAGGGTCTCACCCGCCTCGTCCGCGACATCCGCACCATCGAGGCCTCCCTCGGTGACGGCGTCAAGAAGGTGTACGAGTCGGAGCTCGGCCCGATGAAGAAGCTCCGCCGCGTCACGGGCGTCGTCGCCGAGACCGAGAACACGCCGGCCGCCGAGCCGGTCACGGTCTGACGGGCAGACCGGTGAACCTCGCCTTCGTCGAGAGCCCGGTCCAGCTCCTGAACGTCCTGGAGTGGACCCACACCCGGGGAGGCTCCGCCGACACCACCGTCGTCGTCCTCCCCCCGGTCGACCCGATGTCGCGCGGCCAGCTGCGCAGGATGGCGGAGCTGGCCCGCGACGAGGGCATAGCGGTCCGCTGGCAGGAGGCGCGCGGGGAGACCGGCGCGCCTCTGAAGGCCCTGCGCGCCCTGACGGGGCTGATCCGCAGGGCGGACCGCATCGTGATCGGGGACCCGTTCTCCCGTTACGTACAGCTGCTCCTCTCCCTGGTCCGCATCCGCCGGATCACGGTCGTCGACGACGGTACGGCCACCATGGAGTTCGTCGCCCAACTCGCGCGCGGCGAACGCCTGGTGCGCTGGCACCGCCGCGGCAGCCGGGGCCCGCGCGAACTGCTCCTGGCCCCGGTGACCTCCGCCGCCCGCCGCAGCTTCACGCCCTCGGCGACCCGCACGGTCGAGGTGTTCACCGCGATGCCGGTGGAGGCGCCGCAGGACGTCGAGGTCACCTCCAACACCTTCGCCTGGACCCGCGACCGGTTCGGCCCGCCCCTGATCACCAAGGGCGCCGACCTGGTCGGCACGTCCCTGGTCGAGACGGGTGTGGTCGACCCGGTCCCGTACCAGGAGGCGGTCACCGCCCTGGCCCGCTCCCACGGCGCGACCCGCTACTTCGCCCACCGCCGTGAGTCCGCGGACAAGCTCCACGCCCTGGAAGCCGCCACCGGCCTGGAGATCGTCCGACCGGACCTTCCCCTGGAACTCATCGCCCGCAGAGGCCCCATCGGCCACACCGTCCTGAGCTTCCCGTCGACGGTCGTCCACACCCTCCCGCTGGCCCTGGTCGGCACCGGGGTGAAGGTCGCGGTGTGCGACATAGCGCCGGAATGGCTCCGCGACTCGGCCTCCCCGCGCGCCCAGGGCTTCCTGAGCGGCGTCACGGAGACGGCCCGGGACGTCCAACGGCTCTCGCCCTGGCGGGTGACCGCGGTCACGGAGGGCTGACCCGGGGGACGCCGGCCGCCCTCACCAGGCGCCCGCCCGGGGTGCCTGCCCTAGGAGGCGGCGTCGCGCCAGACGGTCAGGTCTCCCTGGAGGAAGGCGAGGTCCGGCAGGGCGGTCGACTTGGTCTGGATCACGTACAGCCCGATGTTGCCCTCCTTGTCCTTCATGCAGATCTCGGTGCCGGCCGCCGCCGCGGCCAGTGGCCAGGTGTGGCGATCGGCGCTCCTGAGCATGAGACGGCACTCGTCGAGGGTGGTGCCGTGTCCTCCGAATATCTGGACGAACACGGTGCTGTCGCTCTTCAGTTCGCAGCCGTCCGTCTCGCAGCCGAAGCGGATGTCACCCTTGCGGCCCGTCAGCGACGGATCGGAGCTCTTGAGGCTCAGCGAGTTCTTCGCGTCCAGCCACACCAGGGGGAATCCCTCGGGTCGCGGCTCCTGGGGCGAGTCCGACGACACGGAGTCCTCGGACGCGCCGTCACCCGCCCCGACCGCCGACGGATTCGCGGCATCCGCGGAGGGACCCGACGACGACCCCGGTACGGATGCCGACGACCGTGCGGTCGGTCCCGCGGAGGACGCCGTGGAGCCGGCCGTGGCCCGGTCGCCGATCCGGTCCATCGCGTCCATGACCGACCATGCCAGTGCCACCACCAGCACCGCAGCTCCCGTCACAGCGGCAGCCGCGATCAGCGCCGTGCGCCGTTTGCTGGCCGGACGTCTTACCGTCCGCCCCGACGGAGGCTGCGGCCACCCGGACCCCGGTCGCGGAAGTGCCTGGGCGGTCGCGGGGACCGGCGGGAACGGAGAGGCGGGGTCGGGCGCGGGCACGGGTGCATACGTGTAAGCCGGGGTCGGCGCGGGTTCCGGCGCCGGAACCACGGGCTCGGGCCCGGTGATCTCCCGCCACACGGCAGGCCCCCCGCCTGCGTCGGCGTCGGCCCCCAGGCGGTTGCGGCACCACTCCACGACCTCCGCCGGCGTGGCCCGCTCCGCCGGGTCGGCGGCCAGGCACCGGGCGAACAGCGGGCGCAGCGACTCGGGCAGCAGGGACAGGTCGGGGTCGGAGTGCACGATCCGGTACAGCACGTTGACGGCCGGGCCGTCGCCGTAGAGCGGTCTGCCCAGCACCGCGAACGCCGCCGTCTGCCCGAGAGCGAAGATGTCGGTCGCCGCAGTGATCTCACCCCCGGACGCCTGCTCCGGGGCCATGAAGGGCGGCGTCCCGATCGTGCCCCCCGTCGCCGTGTACGAGGTCCCGTCGGTGGCCAGCGCGATACCGAAGTCGATCACTCGTGGGCCGTCGCCCGCCAACAGCACGTTCGACGGTTTCAGGTCACGGTGCACGATGCCCTCGGCGTGGATGGCCTGCAATGCCTCGGCCACCCCCGCCATCAGCCACAGCACGGCGGGCACCGGCAGCGGCCCGCGCCGGGTCACCGCCTCCGTCAGCGACGGTCCCGGGACGTACAGCGTGGCCAGCCACGGGGGTACGCCGTCGGCGTCGGCGTCGATCAGCTCGGCGGTGTACGCCCCCCGGACCTGTCGGGCCGCCTTGATCTCCCGGCCGAACCGCCGCCGGAAGCCGGGATCGTCGGCCAGCTCCGGCCGCACGACCTTGATCGCCACGGGGCGGCCGCCCTGCGTGTGTGACAGGTACACCCGGCCCATGCCACCGGCGCCGAGCCGCGCGGCGAGCCGATAGCCGGCCACCACCGGCGGGTCGTCGGCCTGGAGCGGCTGGAAGACCTCCGTTGCATGGCTCATCAACCCTGTACCCCCTGTGATGTGTTGGCCAACGGAAGCAGCCTAAGCGGCGTGGAGGCGCGACGGGCTCGGGAACCGGTGCCGTACGACAGAAGGCATGTGATCAATGCGCACCGTGCACGTGCCGCCGGCGCCGCGGCCGCACCGGACCAGCCCCTCGGCGCGTCATTACATCGGCGGGTCCCAGGCGCTGATCGCCGAACTGCCGGCCGCCCCGGAGCTGGAGGCGCATCCGGTGGCGCCGGGCGACGAGGTCGGCTAAGGCCCCGGACAAGGGAGCGCAGAAGGCTGCGCAGGGCGTACCTTCGTGCTGAACGTCCGGTACGGGGCCGGACGTTCAGCACGGACACGTGAAGGAGCCGGCCGGGTGACCAGTACTCTGACGCTGCGAGGGTTGGGGCGGCTGCGGACCGCACCTGGCGGCCTGTTCGACTGCAGGATCGACTTCAGGGACGGGCCGGGAGCCTCACGGCCCGTCGCCCATGTGGAGCGCGAACTGCCTTCCGACGGCATCCCCGCCTACCTCGCGGCCCGGCAGAGCGGCGCCCGCTCCTTCGTCCTGTGGGCGGACGAGCACCGACAGGCACGGGTCGCCACCGTGGTCACCGTCTCGGCGAGCGGGGGACGCGCACAGTTCCAGGTGCTCGGCCCGCAGGGCGAACTGCTCGGTGTGCTCACCCGCGACAAGGCGTTCAGCCGGGGACTGCGCACGCGCTGGACCGTGAGCCGTGCCGGTGCGCCCGACGCGGTGGGATACAAGGGTCGGCTCTTCTGGTGGTGCGTGTGGTGGCTCTGCACGCCCCTGCTGCCGCTCATACTCGTGGCTCTCCTTTTCGGAGGCGGCGGCGGTGGCGGGGACTTCCCCCGCGGCCCCCGCCGCATGAAGTGGCGCTCGGGAGGAAAGGTCCCGCTGGAGTTCAGGTCGTCCGGCGACACGGTGCGCCTGTACGCACCGGACCTGGACTGGCGGCTCGGAGCCGCACTCGCCGCCTTGATCCCCACCTTCGACGGCTGGATCGGCAATGCCTGGGACGCGCGGAAGGACTGAGTTCAGTCCACGCGGGGCGCCCAGGCGCGGGCAGAGGTGTCGTACTCGTAGGACGTCAGGCCCTCGACGGCGCTGGTGCGGAACGGGCGGCCGCGGTCATCGATCCGGGCGGTGCCCGTGCGGCCCTGGGACGACCAGTCCAGCTCCAGGTACCAACTGCAGTCGCAGGTAACGGTCCTGGCGGTGACCAGCAGCACCTCGGGGTCCTCGGCGGACACCCGGTAGGGCATGCTCACCGCCGGGATCGGCGTGCCGGCGTCGTTGCCGGCGGTCGCGCGGGCGACGGGCCGGTTCCTGTCCAGGTCCACGGCGAAGGACCGCGGGGTGAGGGAGCCGCCGCAGCCCTGGTCCATGGAGTACGCGTTGCCCGGAGCGGGATCGGCGCGGCCGGTCACGCGCACCCGTAACGCTTCGAGGACCACCGCGGTGTCGGACGTCCCCTGCACGGACAGTTTCACGATCGTCTCCCCGCCGTGTACCGCCCGCTGGGTCGCCGCCCAGGTACCGGCGTCCTGTTGGACCGGAGGGGGCGGCACCCGATCCGGCGGTGCGGCGACGACGTAGGTGTGAGCGCAGCCGAAGGCCCACCCGTGGGAGTCGACGGACCAGGCGAGGGGAGGACCCGCGGGTTCGGACCCTGCCGGGGCGCTCGTGGAGCCGGCCGGGTCCGACGGCTCGCGCCGGGTTCCCGGGGAGCTCGCGGTGCCGTCCTTGGGGCCATCGGAAGGCGACACGGAGCGGGTGTTCGAGGCCCTCGGGCCGGCGGACGCGGACGCGGTCCCCGGGGCGACCGACGATGCCCGCGCACCGTCGTCGGTGTCCCGGCCGTCCGGCAGCAGGGCCAGGCTCCCCGCAGCGGCGAGCGCGGCACACACGAGGGCCGCGGCGCGCTTGCGCCGGTACCAGGGCCTGGGGCGGCGCGGCGCGGGCGAGGGACCGCTCACCAGGCCCTCCGCTCCGGCCGGACCATCGGCAGCCTCGACCGCAGGGGCGGCCGGACCACCAACAGCCCCGCTCGTGGGGGCGGCCGGACCACCGACAGCCCCGCTCGTGGGGGCGCCGCCGTCATCACTGCCGCTGTCGCCGGGCTGCCCGCCGGCCGGGGCTTCCGGTCCCTCCGCCTCACCCGGTCCCTCCGCCTCACCGAGGGGCCCGGTCGGGTGGGGGCGTTGCCGGGCAGCCACGGCCAGGAGCCAGCGGCGGTGCAGCTCCAGACGCTCCGCACCCGAAGCCCCGCACAGGGCCGCGAAACGCTCCACGGGCGCGAAGTCGAGAGGAACCGCCTCACCGGTGCAGTAGCGGTGCAGCGTGGACGTGTTCATGTGGAGACGGCGGCCGAGCGAACCGTAACTGCGGTCCGTACGCTCCTTCAGTTCCCTCAGCAGCGCCGCGAACTGTGCCACGGAGTCCTGTGTCTGCACCGTCACCTCCGCACCCGTCAGGGCTCGATCCGGTTCCGGGAGCAGGCGTCCCGGGGTCGGGGCCCGTCCCAGGCGCCCATATACCTGCACGTCAAGGTGGCTGGGATGGTTCCACCCCGGCCGGTCCGACGGCGGGTCTTGCGCCGGCCCACCGGGACCGCCGATGCTCGTGTTGCCGGCCCCGGTCCTCGAAGGACACCGCCACCGTCACGGCGAGCGGCGCGGCGACCCGGTCGTACGACGGCCGGCGTGATGACGTCGGGTCGTCACACCGCCGCATCCCACGCAGGCCACCAGGCACTTCATCACGCACTCCACACGAGGGACACCCATGCCCATGCACACCCGCACCGCCGTGCTCGCCGCCGCGCTCTCCGTCGTCGCTCTCGCCGCCTGCGCGGCACCGACCCAGGCGCAGGAGGGCGCCGCGCAGGGGAAGGCCGTCACGGCGAAGAATGCCGTCGTGTCGGCGAAGGCCGTCCCGCCCGCGTTCCTCAAGGCGTCCCAACTTCCGCCGCACCCCTCGTCCGACTGGGTCGCGGGGCCGGTCACCGACGGCTTCCCGGTCGAGCTCGCCTACTGCCTGGGCGAGGGCGTACCGGCCTACGACTACCGGCACCGGGTCTTCCACACCGATCTGGACACCGGCGCCGCACAGGTCACCGTCGTCACGGGCTCCGACGCCAAGGGCAAGGCGCTGGCCGCACTGCTCAACAAGGAGATCCGCTCCTGCGCCGACCGGATCGAGCAGACCGACCCGGAGATCGAGGCCGAGGGCCGGGACTACGGCCCGCTGCCGGTCGAGGAGGGCGCGCGGGTGCACGGTCTGCACACCACGACGTCCTACGGCGCCACGGACATCCATCTGCTGTCCGTGGGACGGGACGGCCGGACGGTGACTGTCGTGAGCTGGGGGCAGATGGGGAGGTTCGCCGACGCTCCGGTGGCCGACTTCAAGAACACGACGACCACGGCGGTCAAGAGGCTGTACTGACGCCTCGACAGGCGGCATCGCGAAACCGGCCGACCACAGGACCACCGTGAAAGCCGGGGCGTCCTCCCGCCGTGGGGGATCCGGGAGGACGCCCCCCGGCGGTGCGAGCGCCTACGCCCCGGAAAGCTTGGCCGCGGTGCCCCGGGCGATCTCGAAGGCTTCCACCGGATTGCCGTCCTTGCGCCAGGGCTCGGCGCCGCACCACGGGCCGATCAGACGGAACTGCTCCAGCGCGGCGGCGTACATCTTCGACTGCACCAGGTAGTGCGCCAGCAGATGACGCAGCGAGGGCAGGTGCTCGTTGTCGGGGGCGACTTCGGCGAGCGAAGCAGCGACCTTCTCGAGGAGATCCTTCGCCGCGCGGGTGGTGGGCAGCGCGGTAGATCCCGAGCGTTTGACCAGCTCGTCCAGCGAGTGGAGGTACACGCCGGCGAGCGGGCTGCCGGGCGGAGCGTTTCGTACCGCCTGCTCGGCGAAAGCCGTCATCAACTTGTCGCTGCCGAACCACTTGGCGCACCAGTACTGGAGGCCCTGCCAGTGACCCGAGTAGTGGTGCGGGGCGCGGGAGACCAAGCCGTCCCAGAGCGGCTGGAACTGTTCGCGCTCGTACTCGGCTCCCCGGGCGGCAGTGACCATGACGACCCAGGGGCCCGGGTTCACGGGGTCGAGCAGGGCGGCCTGCTGCGCTTCCGCGATCGCGGCCGGCAGCATGGAGCGGAAGGTGTCCATCCGTTCGCGGGAGACCGCGTTGGCGTAATCGCTGCCACGGATCTCCCAGGCCCGGTGCACCATCAGCCCGGCGTGGATGGTTGCCGCATCACAGTTCCCGGGCCTGGCCGCGCGCCACTCATCCAGCCATGTGTCGTCCTCGCCGGCCACCTGCTGCAGGAGCTCGGTCCGGGACCACCGCTCGTCCCAGTCCTGACCGGCCGCCTCGACGTACGCCTCGGCCACCTGCCAGTGCCCCTCCCAGGCGGCGTCGGCCACGGCCTGCGTCTCCTTGCGCCGGTACGGCGGCGGGGGCGGGCCGGAGCGACGCGCGTCGAGAGCCTCGCGGGGCACGAGACCGTAGTCGGCGGCCACGAAGCTCTCGTTGACCCAGCGGGCGATGCGGCGGGGAGCGACAAGGAGCTTGTAGAGCACAGAGAGGAGCGCGCCGAGCACGACGGCGATGAAGATCGTCACGGATGGGAATGATCCGCCATCCCGTTACCCTCCGCAATAGTCCAGGCCAATGGTTCGGGGGGCCGCCCGAGAGGCCAGTCAGCGGTGCCTGCGCCTGCCACGGACCAGGTGCAGGCCAACGGCAGCCGGCACAGCGGCAATCAGGGCCGTAGCGATCGATCCGTCGGCCTGCGCCGTTCCGAACCCGTAGACGACTGTGAGGAAGGCGACAAACAGGAAGCCTCCTCCGAGGTACCGCTCCCGCGCTCGGACCGTCATCGCTGCCCACCCTCGTTGTGCGAACTCAATGGTCCAGCCCTGCGTAGGTAGAGCGGCGCAGGCGCTCGCCGGTTCCGACGGACCCTTGGCGGCACCGGATGGGCGAGACGCGCTGTACGACTGGGGCGTAGCGTGTTCACCCAGACCTGTTCGCGGGGGTGACCATGCATCAGGAATCGGACATCGGCGACCGCATCGCCCGGCTGCGCCGGCGGCGAAAGCTGACTCAGGAAGGCCTCGCCGAGCGGGCGGGAATCTCGGTCGATGTGGTGCGCAAGCTGGAGCAGGGCGTACGCAGCACTGCCCGGCTCACGACGCTCAATGCCTTGGCCGGCGCCCTGGATGTCGAGCCATCCAATTTGGTGGGTCAACCCTCGACCTTCGAGGTGCGCGACGAGCAGGAGCAGCCATCTGTGCTGGCCTTGCGCCAAGCGGTCTCTCCCGTCGCCGACTTACTGGGAGAAGAGTCGGATCCCGAGGAGTCACCGTCCCTTTCGGATCTGAGGGCGGCCCTGCGGTCCACGGAACGTGTCCGGCGCGAAGGTCGGCTCAGTGAGATCGGCGCGCTGCTGCCGCAGTTGATCAAAGATGCCCGCGCTGCTGTACGAGCGCACACCGGTGCGGAGGCCGCCTCGGCGCAGTCGGTGCTTGCGGAGGCGTACCAGGTCGCGGCAACCACCCTGACCGCACTCGGCAAGGAGGACGCGGCTTTCACTGCTCTGGAGCGGGCTGCGGAGGCTGCACGCAAGGGCGATGATCCGCACCTGGAAGCCGTCGGGATGTCCAGTCTGGCCTGGGTCCTGACCAAGCAGGGGCGGCTGGCCGACGCGGAGCGGGTTGCGACGACTGCGGCCGAACGCATCGAGCCCAGGTTCCGATCCCGTCCTGTCGAGCTGTCCGTCTGGGGAATTCTGCTGCTCAGGGCCGCGACGGCAGCGGTGCGTGCGGGACGCCACGACACGGTGCGGGAACTGTTGAACCTCGCAAGTGCGGCCGCTGCCCGGATCGGCACGGACCGGCTCGACTACGCGACTCCGTTCGGCCCGACCAATGTGGGCGTGGCCAAGGTCAACTTCCTGGTGGAGATGGAGGACGGTGCCGAGGCACTGCGCACGGCACGTTCTGTTCCGGAGTTGCAGTCGCTCCCGCCCACATGGCTCGCCCGCTTCCATGTGGACAGGGCGCTGGCGTTCTCGGAGTTGGACAAGCGGGAGGGTGCGGTTCAGGCACTGCTGGCCGCCGAGCGTGTTGCTCCTGAATGGATGCGGTACCACTCGACGAGCCGCCGACTGGTGACCGATCTGCGGGGCAGGGAACGCCGTCGCGTTTCGCCCGTCGCGGAGCTCGCCGACAGGCTCGGCCTGGACGGTGGGTAGGACAGGCCGTCCTACTCGGCTCGCGAAGTCGCACCGAGCGTCCCTGTCGGCTCCTGTACGCGCGACCTAGCGTGGCGGAGCCGTCACCAAGGACGTTCCCGACGAGAGCAGGTCCCGTATGCCGAATTCCGCCGCTCGGTTGCTGCCCTGGGTAAGCGAAGGGAAGGTCTGCATTCTCGTCACCGACGAGGGCGTGCCCGGTCCGGTGTCTCGTGTCGCGGAACGGGTCGAGGCCGTGCAGTTGGGAATGGCCGCCGAGCTGATCGGGCATGCGGAGGCCATGCTGGACGCTCCGCGCGCCGATGCGGGAGAGCTCCGCTATCTCGCTGCCCGTCTTACGGAGGCGTTGCGGGCCACCGTGCGGGTTGCGGCCAGCCGTGGCGGGCGGTTGCGGGGAGATGGATGAACGGCGACCCGGGCTCGAAGCTCGGGTCCCGAGGCTCGGGGGTCGAGCGCCAGGACAGGGACGTTCACTCGTTCGGGGGTACGTGGACGGGCGCGGACCCGAGTCTTGAGCTTCGGGATTCGGGTGTCGGGATGCGAGCTTCGGGGTCCGAGCGCTGTCTGTCATCCGGTAGGTAAAAGAAGGGTTTGGGAAAACCTCCCCACCCTCCCTGACCCGTCACGGCCAGCAAGTATGACTAATCGTGACCGACTTGCGGCGGAGTGTCGCGCCTGCTTACGGTTCCCACAACTGAACGACCCCGACTCGGTGTTGAACGCACCGTGCCGGGGTCTCACCCCAAGATCGAAGGACCGATCTCGTGGCTATCGAGCACCCTAGCTCCGCCCTGCGCGCACCCGCATCCTCGCGCCCGTACGCGAAGGCCAATCCCGGCTACGGCAAGCGCTCCGTACCGGATCAACGCCCGCCGTCCCCTGATGACTTCGTGTTGATGCCGGAGCGGGAGCGCCACATCGCCGGGTACGTGGACAGGCTTCCCGACGGCGCCGCCATGGACATTAAGTCGCTCGCCAAGTGCCTTCCCCCGTACGGGCAGATGGCTGTCGGCAGCGCGCTGAGGGCGCTGGGTGTCGCCGGTCACCTGCGCCACGTCCGGTGCCTGGCCGCTGTCGGTGACGGGCAGGTCCGCTGGGTCACCCGGACCTACTGGTCCAGGACGGCCCGCGACAACGAGTGGTGGAACATCCACCTCCAGGCCGAGGGAAACCCGGAACCGCCCACGCCCTTCGTGATCCCGGCACCTTCCGCGCCCCTCACGTCCGGCGCTGTCGAGGCCCCCGTCGTACCGCAGCAGCGGACCCCGGAACCGGCATCGGCGCCGGAAGCCGCATCCCCCCAGGGCGACTCGGGCAACTCGCCCGCCTATCTCGCCCTGGCCCGGCTCGGCCGCGTCGATCCCCGGCTCGCCCTCTCCGCCGCCGACTGCGCCGTCCTGGAGGAGCTGGCCGCCGAATGGCTCGCGAGGGGCGTGGACACCGACTACCTCGTCCAAACCCTCGTGGCCGGTCTCCCCGCAGCCGTCGACTCACCGGTCGGATTCGTCAGGCGCCGACTGCGCGACAAGATCCCGCCCCACCTGCCCACTGCACCGACGCCGGACGCCCCCGTACGCCGACTGATGGTCGAGTGCACCCAGTGCGGCGCCCCCGGCCGCCCCGAGGCACTCCCCGACGGCCTCTGCCGGTCCTGCCGCACCACCGCCCCGGACACGGCCCCGGTGCCGACCGCCGAACGTGATGTCACCGCTTACGTCGGTACCCTCCGCGAGCTGCTCAGGCTGCCCTGACCGCCGGAAAGCACACGATCTCCACCGGACGATCGCGGGCCGGCACGCGAGGCCGGCGGCCTCGGACGCGTGCTCGGTCACGGGTCACGGCGTGCCGCCGAAGAGGGAAAGCGTCCGGACTGTCGTCACGTCGTCGAGGCGAGACCGCTGACGCGGGATCGCGGCGCCCCGCAGACTTCCCCTTCCACCGGCGTGGACGTTCGGGGGCCAGGACGCGCACGGGCATGATCGGGCGGGCCGGGAGTCTCGAGCCCGCGTACGACCGCGCTCGCGCCCCACTCGCGCCGCCGTGGAGAACGGCGGAGTGTACCCACCGTTAATACCCGTCACACGCCGCAACGCCAACTTTTGTTCCTCTAAGCGGCTGAACTTTTATTGATCTGTGGCCAGTTGAGGGGCCCGGGGGCCTACCCTTCACTGGGTGAACCAGTTGAAGTCCCGCGCGTCCCACGAAGAAGCCGAGCTGGCCGGAGGAGTCGCCCTGCCCGGCGCGCTGCCCGGCGCCCTGTCCGATGAGCTGCGTGCCGAGCTGATCGCCTTCCGGCGTGACCTTCACATGCACCCCGAGCTCGGCAACCAGGAGTTCCGTACCACCGCGGCCATCAAGGCCCGGCTCGAAAGGGCGGGACTGAAGCCCCGGGTGCTCTCGACGGGGACCGGGCTCATCTGTGACGTGGGACGGCGGGACGGCGACACGCGGAGCATGCTCGCGCTGCGGGCCGACATCGACGCGCTTCCGATTCCGGACACGAAGGCGGGCGTCTCCTACCGGTCCACCGTGCCCGACCGGGCGCATGCCTGCGGGCACGACGTCCACACCACCACGGTCCTCGGCGCCGGTCTCGTGCTCGCCGAGCTCGACCGGCAGGGCCTGCTGCCGCACCCCGTGCGACTGATCTTCCAGCCCGCCGAGGAGGTCCTGCCCGGCGGCGCTGCCGACGCGATCGAGGACGGGGCGCTGGAGGGCGTCCGGCGGATCATCGGCGTGCACTGCGACCCGAAGGTGGACGTGGGGAAGATCGGGCTCCGGATCGGTGCGATCACCTCCGCCTGCGACCGCCTGGAGGTCACCCTCGACGGGCCCGGCGGGCACACCGCCCGGCCGCACCTGACCACCGACCTGGTCACCGCGGCGGCCAGGGTCGCCACCGACGTGCCCGCGCTGCTCGCCCGGCGCGTCGACGCGCGCTCGGGGCTCGCTCTCACGTGGGGGCGGCTGGAGACCGGGCACGCGCCCAATGTCATCCCGCAACACGCCGAACTGTCCGGAACGGTTCGCTGCCTCGATCTGGACGCCTGGCGCGAGGCACCGGATCTGGTGCACGCGGCGGTCGACGAGGTGGCCGGAATGCACCGGGCCAAGACCGTGATCAACTACATCCGCGGTGTGCCGCCCGTCGTGAACGACGCGGAATCCATCGGGCTGCTGGACGCCGCGATGACCGCCCGCCGCGGATCGTATTCGATCGAGGACACCGAACAGAGCCTGGGCGGGGAGGACTTCTCCTGGTACCTGGAGCACGTCTCCGGCGCCATGGCCAGGCTCGGAGTGCGGACGCCCGGCGACACCCGTGGTCTGGACCTGCACCGGGGGAACTTCGACGTGGACGAGGAGGCGATCACGGTTGGAGTGGAGCTGTTCACCGCCTCGGCGCTGCTCGACGGCAACCGCTCGTAACCGGACAGGACACCTTCTGTTCGCGACGATCCGATAACGGCTTACGTACAGGTCCTTATCTGACATCTACGCGCGTTACGATCGCGGCGAAACCAGCGCCGGAAGAGGCGCTTCGGTCAGGTTTGAAGGAGCCTTCCCTTGCGCCGGATCACCAGGATTGCCACCGTGGGCTTTATGTCCGCGGCGCTCGCACTCAGCGTCACCGCGTGCGGCGACGACTCGTCCTCCTCGGACACCGGGTCGTCGTCGTCCACGGACAACAAGGCCGCCATCGCGTACGACATCGGTGGCCGCGGAGACCAGTCGTTCAACGACGCCGCGTACGCGGGTCTCGCCAAGGCCGAGAAGGAACTCGGTGTCAAGGGCACCGAGGCCGAGCCCTCCGAGGGCGAGTCGGACGCGGACAAGGTCCAGCGCCTCACCTCGCTCGCCCGCGCCGGCAACAACCCGGTCATCGGTGTCGGCTTCGCCTACGCGCCCGCCATCAAGAAGGTCGCGCCGAAGTTCCCGAAGATCACCTTCGGCATCATCGACGACGCGTCCGTGACCGGCGCCAACATCGCCAACATCGTCTTCAACGAGGAGCAGGGCTCCTACCTCGCGGGTGTCGCCGCCGCCAAGGTCACCAAGACCAAGACGGTCGGCTTCATCGGTGGTGTCGAGACCCCGCTGATCAAGAAGTTCGAGGCGGGCTTCGCCCAGGGCGTCGAGGACACCGACTCCTCCGTGAAGGTACTTCCGCAGTACCTGACCCAGCCGCCGGACTTCGGTGGCTTCTCCAAGCCCGACCTCGGCAAGGCCGCTGCCCAGGGCCAGCTCGCCCAGGGTGCCGACGTGATCTACTCGGCGGCCGGTCTGGCCGGTTCCGGTGCGATCGAGGCCGTCTCCAAGGCCGGCAAGTGGAACATCGGCGTCGACTCCGACCAGTACAACCAGGAAGGCCTCGCCGCCTACAAGAAGTCCATCCTGACCTCGGTCACCAAGGACGTCGAACTTGCCGTCTTCAACCTGATCAAGTCGGTCCAGGACGGCAAGCCGCAGACCGGTGAGATCCGCTACGGCCTGGACAAGGACGGCGTCGGCCTGGCCATGTCCAACCCTGCCTTCACCGAGATGACCGAGGTCATCGCCGCGGTCGACAAGGCGAAGCAGGAGATCATCGACGGCAAGATCACCGTCAAGACCACTCCGTAACGACCCCGGTCGTACGTCTGGTTTCCTGTGGGCCCGGAGCGCGCGCATCACTGCCGCTCCGGGCCTCCGGAGTAACTTCCCCGAAGAAGATCCGCCCGTCTGATTTACGATTCGGCAGCGCTACGCGTGTAGACAGCCCTCAGGCGCGATAACTTCACCCCGCCCCTTTGCCCCTCCGCCCCCGCTCCTGTCCGGCCAAGGAGAGTGCGTCATCAACGCGTCCAGCAGCCCCCCTGCCGTAGAACTGCACGGCATTACCAAGCGTTTCCCCGGCGTCGTCGCCAACCACGACATCGGCATCACCGTCCGCAAGGGCACCGTCCACGCCCTCGTCGGCGAGAACGGCGCCGGCAAGTCGACGCTGATGAAGATCCTCTACGGCATGCAGAAGCCGGACGAGGGCACCATCGCCGTGGACGGCGAGCAGGTCTCGTTCGGCAACCCCGGCGACGCCATCGCGCGCGGCATCGGCATGGTGCACCAGCACTTCATGCTCGCCGACAACTTCACCGTCCTGGAGAACGTCGTCCTCGGCGGCGAGCAGTTGTACGGCATCGGCTCCGCCGCGCGCAGGAAGATCAAGGAGATCTCCGACGCGTACGGCCTGGGGGTCCGGCCCGACGCACTCGTCGAGGACCTCGGGGTCGCCGACCGCCAGCGCGTGGAGATCCTCAAGGTCCTCTACCGCGGCGCCCGCATCCTCATCCTCGACGAGCCGACCGCGGTGCTCGTGCCGCAGGAGGTCGACGCGCTCTTCGCGAACCTCCGCGAGCTCAAGGCCGAGGGACTCACCGTCATCTTCATCTCCCACAAGCTCGGCGAGGTCCTCTCGGTCGCCGACGAGATCACGGTGATCCGGCGCGGTACGACGGTGGGCACCGCGGATCCCGCGCACACGACCACCAAGCAGCTCGCCGAGCTGATGGTCGGCAGCGAGCTCCCCTCGCCCGAGACCCGTGAGTCCACGGTGACGGACGTGCCGATGCTGCGCATCGAGGGGCTCTCCCTCAGCGTGACGGACCCGGACGGGGTCGTCCGTGACGTCCTGTCCGACGTCGGCTTCACCATCCACAAGGGTGAGGTCCTCGGCATCGCGGGCGTCGAGGGCAACGGGCAGACCGAGCTGATCGACGCGCTCATCGGCATGCGGGCGGCCGACAGCGGCGTGATCACCCTGGGCGACGACGACATCTCCCGCGCGCCCACGCGCAAGCGGCGCGAGGCGGGCATCGGGTACATCCCCGAGGACCGGCACCGGCACGGAGTCCTGCTGGACGCACCGCTCTGGGAGAACCGCATCCTCGGCCACGTCAGCGAGAAGCCCAACAGCCGCGGGTTCCTGCTGGACCCCAAGGCCGCCCGTCAGGACACCGAGCGGATCGTGCGCGAGTACGACGTCCGCACCCCCGGCATCGAGGTCACGGCCGGGTCCCTCTCCGGCGGCAACCAGCAGAAGCTGATCGTCGGCCGCGAGATGAGCCACGAACCGAAGCTCCTCATCGCCGCCCACCCCACCCGTGGCGTGGACGTCGGCGCGCAGGCGCAGATCTGGGACCAGATCCGCGCGGCCCGCCGCGAAGGGCTCGCCGTCCTGCTCATCTCGGCGGACCTGGACGAGCTCATCGGGCTGTCCGACACCCTGCGCGTCATGTACCGCGGCCAGCTGGTCGCGGACGCCGACCCCGCCACCATCACCCCTGAGGAACTGGGCTCGGCCATGACCGGCGCCGCCGCCGGTCACCTCGAAGCAGCACCGGAGGACGAGGCCCGATGAAGAAATTCGACAAGGACCGGCTGATCCTGGGCTTCGCCGGGCCGGCACTCGCCCTGGTCGTGGCCTTCGCGCTCGCCACCGTGGTCCTGCTCATCTCGGACCGTGATCCGTTCGAGCTGTACCGGCTGCTGTTCGAGCAGGCGTCGTACCCCGACGTACAGGTACTGATCATCAATCAGGCCGGTACGTACTACCTCGCCGCTCTGGCGGTCGCGGTCGGCTTCCGGATGAACCTCTTCAACATCGGCGTCGACGGCCAGTACCGCCTCGGGGCCATGATGGCCGCCCTGGTCGGCGCGAGCGTCAGTCTTCCCGGACCGCTCCACATCGCCCTGATCGTCGTCGTCGCCATGCTGGTGGGCGCGTTCTGGGCGGGCATCGCGGGCATCCTCAAGACCACGCGCGGGGTGAGCGAGGTCGTTTCCACGATCATGCTCAACTCCATCGCGACCTCGCTGATCGCCTGGCTGATCCTGCCGAAGAACTTCGGTGAGCAGGCAGCCGGTTCCAACAACCTGACCACGGGCGAGATCCCGGAGTCGGGCTGGTTCCCGGGGCTTTCCCTGGGCGCCGAGGCCGGAGAGATCTACGGCTTCACCTTCGTCGCCGCCGGCTTCGGCCTCGTCTACTGGTTCGTCCTGAACCGCACCCGGTTCGGTTTCGACCTGCGCGCCACCGGCGCCAGTGAGAGTGCCGCCCAGGCGTCCGGAGTGGACGCCAAGAAGATGATCCTGACCTCGATGCTGATCTCCGGCGCGGTCGCCGGTCTGGCCGGAATGGCGACGCTGCTGGGTGACACCCACACGTACAGCCTCGACTTCCCGGTCGGTATCGGCTTCACCGGCATCACCATCGCGCTGCTCGGCCGTAACCACCCGGTGGGCATCGCCCTCAGCGCCCTGCTGATCGCGTTCCTGGACAAGGCGTCCTCGTCGCTCGACCAGTTCGGGTTCGAGAAGGAGATCGCCACGATCATGCAGGGCCTGATCGTGATCTCCGTCGTCATCAGCTACGAACTGGTCCGGCGTTACGGGACCCGCCGTCAGCAGCAGAAGGTCGGCGAGGAACTCGCCGCCGGCCACGCCCTCACGACCGAGAAGGAGGCGGCCCTGTGAGCACCCAAGTACCTGCCGCACGCGTCGCCCCCAAGAAGGGCGGCGGACGCCGCAAGCTCTCCCTGCCCGTCGTCCTCCTGATCGTCGCCGGTGCTCTCGCCCTCGTGTCGCTGGTCCGCATGATCAGCGGCGCGGAGGACGTGACCTCCGTCGGACAGGTCGCGGGCGCCCTCGAACTGGCCGTCCCCATCGGCCTAGCCGGTCTCGGCGGTCTGTGGGCCGAGCGGGCCGGCGTCATCAACATCGGGCTCGAGGGCATGATGATCCTCGGCACCTGGTTCGGTGCCTGGGCGGGCTTCCAGTGGGGCCCGTGGGTGGGCGTGCTGTTCGGCATCATCGGCGGCGCGCTCGGCGGTCTGCTGCACGCGGTCATGACCGTCACCTTCGGCGTGAACCACATCGTCTCCGGTGTGGCGATCAACATCCTCGCCGTGGGAGTCACCCGCTACCTCTCGAACTTCACCTTCGCCCAGGAGCAGGGCGGCTCCTCCAAGCAGTCCCCGCGGCTCGAGGAGATCGACAAGATCACCATTCCGGGGCTGTCCGACTGGATGCAGGACCTGCAACAGGAACACTGGTTCTTCGTCTCCGACCTCGCCGGCATCATCGGCGGGCTCGTCACCGGACTGTCCCTGCTGACCGTCGTCGCCCTGCTGCTGATCCCCGCCACGTGGTGGATCCTGTGGCGCACCGCGTTCGGCCTGCGGCTCCGCTCCTGCGGCGAGAGCCCGGTGGCCGCCGAGACCCTCGGCGTGAACGTCTACAAGTACAAGTACATCGCCGTCGTCATCTCCGGCGGACTGGCCGGGCTCGGTGGTGCCTTCCTCGCCATCGTCGCCACGAGCATCTACCAGGAGGGCCAGACCGGCGGCCGCGGTTACATCGGTCTCGCCGCGATGATCTTCGGTAACTGGATGCCGGGCGGAATGGCCCTGGGTGCCGGGCTCTTCGGCTTCACCGACAGCCTCAAGCTGCGCGGTGGCGCGGAGAACGTGCACGCGATGCTGCTGCTCCTGGCGATCCTCCTGGTGATCGCCGTGTTCTGGCAGCTGTACCGGAAGAAGTACGTGGGCGCGGTGATCGCGGCGGCCTGCTCCGCGCTGCTGTTCACCTGGTACGCGCTGACGGACCAGGTCCCGAGCCAGTTCGTGGACGCCGCTCCGTACGTCACCACGCTGCTCGTGCTCGCACTGTCGGCGCAGCGGCTGCGGCCGCCGAAGGCGGACGGTGTGCCGTACCGCAAGGGCGAGGGCAAGTGACACCGGCGTCCGCGGACGCCGGTGTGGCGCCGGTCGACTGGGAGGCGCTGCGTACGGCCGCCCGGGACGCGATGTCCCGGGCGTACGCCCCGTACTCGGGCTTCCCGGTCGGCGTCGCGGCCCTCGTCGACGACGGCCGCACGATCGTCGGCTGCAACGTCGAGAACGCGTCGTACGGCCTCGGCCTGTGCGCCGAGTGCGGCTTGGTCTCCCAGCTGGCCGCCACGGGCGGCGGCCGGCTGACGCACTTCACCTGTGTGGACGGCAGGGGCGCGGTGCTCGTCCCGTGCGGGCGGTGCAGGCAGCTGCTGTACGAGTTCGGCGGGCCGGAGCTCGTCCTGGAGACCCCGGAAGGTTTCCGGACGCTCGACGAGATGCTGCCGCAGGCGTTCGGGCCGCATCACCTGAGGTAGTGAGTGAGCGGGGCCGCCGGGGTCGTCCGGCGGCCCCGCCCCCAATCGCCGGGCTGGCTCGGTGTTTTGTGAACAAGAATCTCTATGCGCGTAGAGTCATTCGGGACTCTTGCGTACGTACCGGCCGGAAGGACTCCAAGGACATGGACGCCATCTCCGTCATCCGCACGAAGCGGGACCGCGGCGAGCTGAGCCCCGAGCAGATCGACTGGGTCATCGACGCGTACACCCGCGGCGAGGTCGCCGACGAGCAGATGTCCGCGTTGGCCATGGCGATCCTGCTGAACGGTATGAACCGCACCGAGATCGCCCGCTGGACCGCCGCGATGATCGCCTCCGGTGAGCGGATGAACTTCGACGCGCTCTCCCGCCCCACCACCGACAAGCACTCCACCGGCGGCGTCGGCGACAAGATCACGCTGCCGCTCGCCCCGCTGGTCGCCGCCTGCGGCGCCGCGGTGCCGCAGCTCAGCGGCCGGGGCCTCGGCCACACCGGCGGGACCCTCGACAAGCTGGAGTCCATCCCCGGCTGGCGGGCGCACCTCACCAACGCCGAGATGCTGAACGTCCTGGACACCACGGGCGCCGTGATCTGCGCCGCGGGCGACCAACTCGCCCCCGCCGACAAGAAGCTGTACGCGCTCCGCGATGTCACCGGCACCGTCGAGGCCATCCCGCTCATCGCCAGCTCGATCATGTCCAAGAAGATCGCCGAGGGTACGGGCGCGCTCGTCCTGGACGTCAAGGTCGGTTCCGGCGCCTTCATGAAGACCATCGAGGACGCCCGCGAACTGGCCTCCACCATGGTCGCGCTGGGTACCGACAGCGGCGTACGGACGGTCGCGCTGCTCACCGACATGTCCACCCCGCTCGGCCTCACGGCGGGCAACGCCCTGGAGGTACGCGAGTCCGTCGAGGTCCTCGCCGGCGGCGGCCCCAAGGACGTCATCGACCTGACCCTGGCGCTGGCCCGCGAGATGCTCGACGCGGCCGGGCTCAAGGACGCCGACCCGGAGAAGGCGCTCGCCGACGGCTCCGCGATGGACGTGTGGCGCCGCATGATCTCCGCCCAGGGCGGTGACCCGGACGCCGAGCTCCCCGTCGCCCGCGAGCAGCACGTGGTGACGGCCCCGTCCTCGGGCGTCCTGACCCGACTGGACGCCTACGACATCGGTGTGGCCGCCTGGCGCCTCGGCGCGGGCCGCGCGCGCAAGGAGGACCCGGTCCAGGAGGGCGCGGGCATCGAGCTGCACGCCAAGCCCGGTGACACGGTGACCGAGGGCCAGCCGCTGCTGACGCTGCACACGGAGACCCCGGAGAGGTTCGAGTACGCGCTGAAGGCGCTGCCCGACTCGTACGACATCGCTCCGGCCGGCACACCGTTCGCCGCCACGCCGGTCGTGCGGGAACGTATCGCCTGACCTGGTGTTTTCCCTTTCGGGTGAACGGGACCGGTGGACCACCACCGGTCCCGTTCGGCATGCTGGACTCGGTGACGCACCGATAAGAGGAGACCGCCATGAGCGCACTCACTGTCGATCCCGGGCCGGGTCACGGCCAGGACTGGGACGACCTCGTCCGTATCTGGGAGGAGACGGACGCGCCCGAGGGCTGCAAGGTGGAGATCGTTGAAGGGGTCGTCACCGTGTCGCCACCGCCGTCCGATGAGCACAACATCACCGCGGAGTTGTTGCAACGCCGGCTCTACGCCGTGCTGCCAGAGGACTGGGGTATCTACCAGACGGTTGGTGTTTCGGTCCCGGGCCAGGACGGGCTCTACATCCCGGATCTGGTGATTCTGCCCCGTGACACTCTGGCCGGGACCGGCAGTCCCGTTCCGGCCGGGGAGGCTTTGCTCGTCGTGGAGATCACCTCCAAGGCGAATGCCAACCATGACCGCATCAAGAAGGCACACGGCTACGCGAAAGCGGGTGCCGAACTTTTTCTGCTCCTCGACCCATGGCACTCCGGTCGGCCCACTGCCACTCTCTACGGTGCCCCGGAACGTGGCACCTACCGTGTCCTGGAGTCGGTCGAGTACGGCGAGAAGCTCACCCTCCCCGAGCCGTTCGGGCTGGACGTGGACACCGGGATGTTCCCGGTCAGCTGAGGCTGTTTCGTCGTGAGCCGATGAGTTTCGGGCGTCACGCCGGTCTCTGTGGTGTGGATGCCATGACCCCGAACGCCCTCGTCCTCACCGGCCGCATCACCAGGGCCGATGTGCCGGGACTCTGCGCCGAGCTGGAGGCGCTGCTGCGCGGCCGCGAGGACGCCGGTCCGCCCGCGGCGGTGGACTGCGATGTGGGCGGTGTCCTGCGCCCGGACCTCGCCCTGGTCGAGGCGCTGGCCCGGCTGGGGCTCGTCGCGCGCAGGGCCGGAGGCGTCGAACTGCGGCTGTGCAACGTACCGGGTGAACTCCGGTCGCTGCTCGACCTTGTGGGTCTGGCCGACGTGGTGGACCTCGGTGGTGGGGACCAGGCGCGGGACCCGGTCTGATCCGGACCGCACCCGCGTCCCCGGTCAGCGGCGGGACTCGGAGTAGACGCACAGGTGCTGGACCACCCGTCCGTCCACCTGCTCGACGCTCCGCAGCCACTCGCCGGGGTCCGGCGACGGTGTGGCGCCGGCCCTCGCCCGGGACGCCGAGCACGGGCCTTCGGGCTGCGGTCCCGGCTCGGCACCGGCCGGAGAGCTCGGAACGGGGGAGGGCCCCGGCCCGGCGGTGGCCGTGGGCTCGCCGAGCCAGAGCGTCACCGCCCAGCCGCCCGCCGCGAGGAGCGCCCAGCCGATCACCACCGGTCTGCGCACCCTCACGAGGCATCTGCCTCCAGGTGGTCGGGGAGACCGAACAGCGGGAACCAGCGCGGGGTGTCCAGGAAGCAGTGCATCCCGGTGATGGCACCCTCCGAGATGTCGATGACCTGCACCGCCCACGGCACGAAGCCCGGCCCGTCGGGATTCGGCTTGTAGTGCGCGAAGGCCGGGGACCCGTTGGCCCGGGTCGCCACCAGCCGCGAGCCCGCGCAGCTCGCGCCGATGCTGAGCATGAAGCCGGTGATGTCGTCGTGCCCCTGCAGCCACAGGTCGAACGGCGGCATGGTCATCACGGCGTCCTCGTGGAGCAGCGCGGTCAGCGCCGCCATGTCATACCCCTCGAAGGCCGCCACGTACCGGTCGAGGAGCTTGCGCTGCTCGTCGTCCAACGGGTTCGCGGTGTCCGGAGCCGATCTGTCCGTGTCCGCCAGCGTCGCCCGTGCCCTCTGCAGGGCGCTGTTGACCGAGGCGACCGAGGTGTCGAGGAGCTCGGCGACCTCGCTCGCCTTCCAGGCGAGGACCTCGCGCAGGATCAGCACGGCGCGCTGCTTGGGCGGCAGGTGCTGCAGCGCGGCGACGAAGGCGAGGCGCACCGACTCACGGGCCACGGCGGCCTCGGCCGGGTCGGCCACCGAAGGCAGGATGCGGCCGTCCGGCATCGGTTCGAGCCAGGTGTTCTCCGGAAGCGGATTGAGCGCCGCCTGCGCCAGCGGCGTCGGGCCGGTCAGGTCGACCGGCCGCGCCCGCTTGTTGCCCGCGCTCAGCATGTCCAGGCAGACGTTCGTCGCGATCCGGTACAGCCACGAGCGCAGTGAGGAACGGCCTTCGAACTTGTCGAAGTTGCGCCAGGCCCGCACGAGCGTGTCCTGGACCGCGTCCTCCGCCTCGAAGGCCGAACCGAGCATCCGGTAGCAATAGCCCGTCAGCTCGGTCCGGTGTCCCTCCAGACGGCTGTCGATACTCGCCCCGGCCGTGGCTGTCAGATCACTCATCGCTTCACCTCAGTTGCGCTGTGACACCGCTCACTCAGCACTGTGGAAGCTACCGCAGGCCACTGACAATCGGGCGGGAAGCGCGGAAACCGCTGCTCAGGTGCCGGGCTTGCGTCCGTACACGAAGACGTCGTCGCCGTTCTTCAGCAGGTTCCAGTATGACTTCGCGTCCGCCGGGCGCATGTTCACGCAGCCCGCCGAGCCGGGGTTGTTGTACATGGACTTGGTGACCGAGTGGAACGCCTGGCCGCCGTCGAAGAACTGCGCGTACGGCATCCGGACGTCGTAGAGCGTCGACCAGTGGTTGATGCTGCGCCAGTAGATCTTCCGCGCGCCGGTCCGCGTCTCCGCGCCGTTGCGGCCCGTCCGCACCGGCACCGGACCGAACTTCAGCTTGCTGCCGTCCTGGATCCAGGTCAGCTGCCGGGTCAGGTCCACGCACGCGATGCGCCCCTTGTTGGTGGG
This sequence comes from Streptomyces sp. NPDC059499, assembly GCF_042749285.1. Lineage (NCBI taxonomy): Bacteria > Bacillati > Actinomycetota > Actinomycetes > Kitasatosporales > Streptomycetaceae > Streptomyces > Streptomyces sp. NPDC059499. Next base: position 603,593 of record NZ_JBHYTT010000001.1, on the reverse strand, counting down.
GCACTTCTTCGCGGCGTTGGGATTCTTCCCGGCCGCCTTCTGGGCGGCGATCGTCTTCATCGTGCGCCAGGTGACCGGCCCGGCGTATCCGATGGCCGGGGTGATGCCCTTCGCCACCTGGTACGAACGGATCGCCTTGCAGTCGGCCGTCGACTGCCGGCCGTCGGCGGTCAGCCCGAGGTTCCTCTCGACCTGTATCTGGTACGGCCCCTTGGCCGCCGTGCAGGAGGCCGCCTGGACGGAGGTCCCGGTGCCCAGGACGATGGCCGGTGCGGCCACCAGACCGGCGACGGACAGTGCGACCCCGCGCCGTGTCCCCGCGCCGGTGCGTATCTTCCCCGAGATTGTCATGTACGCCTGCTCCCCTTCGCGCGTCCGCGCCGTGTCTGTCCCTGTTGGACGCGCGTGGGGGAGCGGTGGTTGTGCGTGCGCAGGTCTCAGTTCTGCATTGCTGCCGACGGCACGGCCGGGCGGCGCTCCGCCCGTGCGGCCCGGGTCCCGTACAGCGTGATCGAGACCACGCCGAGGACCGCGAGGAGACCCAGGAAGACCGTGCCCGCCCAGCCCCCGGTGTGGAAGGCGACGGCGCCGAGCGTGCCGCCCGCGCTGGAGCCCAGGTAGTAGGCGGACTGGTACAGCGCCGAGGCCTGGGCGCGGCCCGTCGTCGCCGTGCGGCTCACCGAGGACGAGGCGACCGCGTGCCCGGCGAAGAAGCCGGCCGTGATCAGGACCAGGCCGAGCAGGACGGCGGCGAGCACGTCCGCCAGGGAGAGCAGCAGGCCCGCGGCCGTGGTGGAGACGGCGAGGTAGAGCGCCCCGCGGCGGCCCAGCCGGGCGACCAGCCGGCCGGCCGCGGCGGAGGAGAGCGTGCCCACGAGGTAGATCAGGAAGATCGAACCGATGATGCCCTGCGGGAGGTTGAACGGCTCCCCGACGAGCCGGTAGCCGATCACGGTGTAGACCGCGCCGAACACCGTCATGAACAGGGCGCCGATCGCGTACAGCCGGCGCAGGAGCGGGTCGGAGAGGTGTCCGCCGACCGTCTTCGCCAGGGCCCTCGGGTTCAGCGAACCGGGGGTGAAGTGACGGGCCTTCGGGATCATGAAGTGGAAGACGACCGCGCAGGCGAGGGCGAGCAGCCCGATCGCGCCCAGCGCGGCGCGCCAGCCCCACAGCTGTGCGACCCATCCGGCGAGGATCCGCCCGCTCATGCCGCCGATGCTGTTGCCCGCCACGAACAGGCCGATCGCGGCCACCAGTGCCTTGGGCCGCACCTCCTCGGCCAGGTAGGCCATCGCGGAGGCGGGCAGTCCGGCCAGCGCCGCACCCTGGATCACGCGCAGCGCGATCAGCCAGTCGAGCGACGGGGCGAACGGGACGAGCAGCCCGACCAGTACCGCGACCGTCAGCGACGCCGTCATCATCTGGCGCCGCCCGAAGCGCTCCGAGAGGGCGCTCAGCGGCAGTACGCACAGCGCCAGCGCGCCGGTCGCCGCCGAGACCGTCCAGCTCGCCTGGCCGGCCGTGGCGCCGAAAGAGGCGGAGACGGCGGGCAGCAGCGCCTGGGTGGAGTAGAGGAGTGCGAAGGTCGCGACCCCGGCGGCGAACAGCGCGAAGCTCATCCGGCGGTAGCCGGGACGGCCCGGCTCGAGGCGGTCCGGGTCCGGGGCGGGGACGGCGGCGACGGGCGATGACGGAGCGGAGGCGCCCAGCACGATGGTGGACGCCCCGGTACTGGCAGGAGGCATACCCCGAACGTAGGGCCCGGCGTTTCATGCGTCCAATGCATGAACTCGTCATAATCGTTCCCATGGTGCATCAACACAGCTCACGGCCTCGGCTGTCACCGAGTAGTTACGAAGAAGACATTCGCCAAGTGCTCGCGCCACGCCTTGCGTACTTCGAGGCGGTGGCCCGCCACGAGCACGTCACCCGTGCCGCGCACGAGCTCGGCGTCCCGCAGTCGACGCTGTCGCGGGCCATGGTGAGACTTGAACAGGATCTGGGTGTCGCCCTGTTCGCCCGGCGTGGCCGCACCGTCTCGCTCACCCCGGCGGGCCGTACCTTCCTCGGCTCCGCCGAACGCGCCCTGGCCGAGGTGGAGAAGGCCGCCGACTCGGTACGGGCGGACGCCGACCCGACGGCGGGCAAGGTCGCCTTCGGCTTCCTGCACACGATGGGCTCCGAGACCGTGCCGGCCCTGATCCGCGCCTTCCGGGCCGACCACCCCCGGGTCCGCTTCCAGCTCGTCCAGAACTACGGCGAGGCGATGATCGAGCGCCTGCGCGCGGGCGACCTCGACCTCTGCCTCACCTCGCCCGTCCCCGACGCCCCGGACCTCGTGACCCGCCGCCTGGACGAACAGCGGCTCCGGCTGGTCGTACCCGACGACCACCGGCTGGCGGGCCGCCGCCGCATCCGGCTGGCCGAGGCCGCCGACGAAACGTTCGTCACCCTCGAACCCGGTTACGGCCTGCGGCGGATCACCGACGACCTCTGCGCGGAAGCCGGCTTCACGCCCCGCGTCGCGTTCGAGGGGGAGGAGGCCGAGACGCTGCGCGGCCTGGTCGCGGCAGGGCTCGGGGTGGCCCTGCTCCCGCCGCCCGCGGTCGCCCGGCCGGGTGTGGTCGAACTGACGGTCACGGCCCCGCGCGCGGCCCGTGAGATCGGGGTCGCATGGCTCGACGGCCACCCGGACACGCCACCGGTGGCCGCCTTCAAGCACTTCCTGCTGTCGCGCAGGGGAAACCTGCTCCCGGACTGACCGCGGCAACTGCCGCCGCCCGGCCGCTCAGTAGCGCAGCGACTGCCCGAACCCCGCCGCCAGCGGCATCCGCAGCCCCAGCGGGGGCGGCGCGGCGAACGCGTCGGCGACCGGCCGTGCGTACGACCCGGCGAACAGCGAACCGCGGATGAAGTCCGCGGCCAGCGCCACCACTTCGGCCCGGTGCTGCCGCAGCGCGTGTCCGTCCGAGTGGACCTCGAAACGGCAGGTGTCCGGGTTGGTCTTCTTGGTCCGCTCGGCCAGCCGGTAGGAGAGCTCGGGATCCGTCCGGGAGTCGTTCGTGCCGTGCACGATCAGCACCCGCCGCCCCGCCAGGTGCTTCACCGGCTCGGGCTCCGGTGCATCGGAGCCGGGCAGCCAGGGAGCCATCGCCAGTACGGAGGTGACGGCGGGGTGCCCGCCCGCACGCAGTGCCGCCCGGCCCCCCATCCCGTGCCCGACCAGGCAGACAGGGATGTCGCCGTAGCGGCGAACGGCCTCGTCGGCGGCCCATTCCGCGTCCGGTACCGGGTCGCCGTCGGTGTTCCAGCCGCGGCGGCGGTAGTGCACCACGTGCACGGCGAGGCCGTCGCCCTGCCCGGCCCGCGCCAGCGTCCGGGCGAACGGCAGTTGTATCGCGTACGAAAAGGTGGAGGGGCGGCGCAGCGAGTGCGTCTCGCCGTCCGGGAGCAGCAGGACCACGCCGCTGACCTCAGGTGGTGCTCCGGCCGTGTGGACGGCCCGTCCCAGCCTCGCAGCAGGCAGGGGAAGTGCGCGCTGTGCCATGACAGAACAGTGTCAGAAGGGCAGATGTATTCCACCCGACATCGCGGTCACTGTTACGCATCGGCAGCCTGCGCCCAACAGCGCTCTACGCGCGTAGGCGCTAGAGTGCCCCAATGACGAGCCAGACCCTGAATGTCCCCGGACCCGATCAGATCCGCCGCGCGCCCAAGGTGCTCCTGCACGACCATCTCGACGGGGGCCTGCGCCCCGGCACCATCGTCGAGCTGGCGCTCGCGCAGGGCTATGACGCGCTGCCCGAGACGGAACCCGACAAACTCGGCATCTGGTTCCGCGAGGCGGCGGACTCCGGTTCGCTGGAGCGCTACCTGGAGACGTTCGCCCACACCTGCGCCGTCATGCAGACCCGCGACGCCCTGGTCCGGGTGGCCGCCGAGTGCGCCGAGGACCTCGCCGAGGACGGCGTCGTCTACGCCGAGGTGCGGTACGCGCCCGAGCAGCACCTCACCGCGGGCCTGACCCTCGAAGAGGTCGTCGAGGCGGTCAACGAGGGCTTCCGGGAGGGTGAGCGCCGGGCCCGTGCGAACGGCCACCGCATCCGCATCGGTGCCCTCCTGACCGCCATGCGGCACGCCGCCCGCGCCCTGGAGATCGCCGAACTCGCCAACCGCTACCGCGACCTGGGTGTCGTCGGCTTCGACATCGCGGGCGCCGAGGCGGGCTACCCGCCCACCCGGCACCTCGACGCGTTCGAGTACCTCAAGCGCGAGAACAACCACTTCACCATCCACGCGGGCGAGGCCTTCGGGCTGCCGTCGATCTGGCAGGCCCTCCAGTGGTGCGGCGCCGACCGGCTCGGCCACGGGGTCCGCATCATCGACGACATCGAGATCGCCGAGGACGGCAGCGTGACGCTGGGCCGCCTCGCCTCCTACGTACGGGACAAGCGGATCCCGCTGGAGCTCTGCCCGACCTCCAACCTCCAGACCGGTGCCGCGCCCTCGTACGCGGAGCACCCCATCGGGCTGCTGCGGAAGCTGCATTTCCGCGCCACGGTGAATACGGACAACCGACTGATGAGCGGGACCAGTATGAGCCAGGAATTCGAGCGGCTGACCGAGACATTCGGATACACGCTCGATGATATGCAGTGGTTCACAGTCAATGCGATGAAATCAGCGTTCATTCCTTTCGATGAACGTCTGGCGATGATCAACGACGTCGTCAAGCCCGGGTACGCGGAGCTGAAGTCCGAGTGGCTCTTCCGTCAGACGGCTACGACCAGCGGTTCTTCGTCGGTGGCAGGCTGAGGAAGCCAAAAGAAGAACGGCCGGGAACTTCGGATCCCGGCCTTTTTTCGTGTCCAGGCATGTTTGCGGGAAAGGCAGAGGGATGACTACGTTGCAGAGCCGCTCACATCCCCTTCCCCAAGGATGAATTTCACATGAAGCAGTCTGCTGTCAGGACCCTCGGTGTCGCCGCTCTCGGTGCCGCTTTCGCTGCCGCCGGTGCGGGAAGCGCCTCCGCGGTCGCCCTGCCCGTCGACGCCGCAGCCGGCGCGCTTCCGGCCGGTGTCGCGCTCGACTCCGTGACTGACGCGCTGCCTGCCGTGCAGGAGGCGGCAAGCGGCCTCCTCAACCAGCAGGGCAGCGGCAGTGAGGTCTCGGCGCCGGGCACCAACCTGCTCGGCGGCCTGCCCGCGGGCGGACTGACGGGTGCCCTGCCGCTCGGCGCCCTGCCGATCGGCGGCTGACCGCCCCGCACACGCGAATGGGGCGCGCACCCGGTCCGGGTGCGCGCCCCATCGTCTTCTCCCTGTCCCGTACCCCCGTGGTCCCGCCGGTCACCAGGCCGTCGCGGACGAGGTCTTCTCCGACGGCAGAAACAGCCACAGCGCCAGGTAGACCAGGAACTGGGGGCCGGGAAGCAGGCACGAGACCAGGAAGATGATCCGCATGGTCCGTGCGGAGGTGCCGAAGCGCCGTGCCAGCGCCGCGCACACCCCACCGATCATGCGTCCGTCACTGGGGCGGACAAGTGCGGCCATGGTGAGCTCCTTCGCGAACCGTTGCGGGGGCGGCTCCGTCGCGCTCCCGGTACCTCCATAGTGGCTCCGCGAAGGGGTGCAAAGCGTCGCTCTACGGGGCGATGCCGACCCTGGAAATCGTCGGGGTCGACCCCTGAGGAGCCTCGCTCCTGAAGCGGGCCTCGCCCCTGAGACGGGCCAGGTCCCCGGCGCCGGTCCGGTTCCCGCGGCGCAGCCGCGCCCGGGACACCGGAACGACGAGCAGATGGGCGATCGCGACACCCACGGTGTTCAGCAGCATCGAATCGACATCGACGACCTGCCCCGGAACCCCGGTCTGGCCCAGTTCGATGGCCATGGAGATCAGCGCCCCGGCCGCGACGGTCCGGGCCAGCGAGGCCCACGGGGAGACCAGCAGCCGTCCCCCCGCCATCGGCAGCAGCACGCCCAGCGGAGCCAGCAGCAGCAGCCCCTCACCGATCCGGCGCGCCGCCTCGACGGGGCCGAACGTCAGGTCCGCCCTGATCCCGGCGAACGGCTGCAGATTCGCGGCCGTCACCCAGGGCACGTCCAGCGGGCGCAGCGTCAGCCAGCCGACGAACAGCAGATGCGCGAGGAGGAGGAAGACCCCCGCCGCGCGGAAGCGGATGACGGCGCTGCCGTCCGAACTGTGACGCACGTGCACCAAGACGCCGCGACCGGCAGGATCGGTTCCGCCCGGTCGCAGGAAGCATCTGTGACGAGCGGCACGGAGAGCGGAACCGGGCCCGGACACGGCCCTCAGGGCAGCTCGACGGCACCCAGCGTCGGAACGTCCCCCGGGCGGCTCTTCGTCTCCGTCGTGCACAGATAGCCCCGTGGGGTGTAGTTCCCCGGCCCGCCGAGAAGCACCGACCCTCCGGAGCTCAGCGCCTCGCTCTCCGCGTACGAGCACACCACCTGCGCGAGCGCCTGCGCGGGCAGGTCCTCGGGCTGCTCGCTGAGGCGCAGCGTGCCCTCCGGGTCGCCCTTGCGCGCCGCGGTGACCCGCAGATCCGTCGGCACGTCCGTGGAGAAGCCGGCGCGCCGCTCCTCGGCGGTCGGCACCTGCTGGAGCTCGCCGAGCAGCGACTGGGCCATGCGGACCCGGTCGGAGCTGGACTCGTCGACCTCCACCATGCGCTCCACCGTCGCCAGCTGCGAGGCGCAGACCAGGTAGACGTGGACCGGGATGCTCTCCAGCGGCTGCGCGGTCGCCGCCGGAGCCGAGGCGCGGCACGGCATCCGGGACGGCGCGGCCCCCGCGTCGACCGGCACCGAGGTGCTCCTGATGCCGCACCCAGTAGCCAGCGCCGCACACGCCACGACGGCCGTGAGCGCGGCGGCGGCCCGGCCGGGGCCCTTCCCGGAGGATCCCGTGCGGGGCGCGTCGTACGCGCGGTCGCTGCGCATCACTTCGCGCTGCCCTTCTCGTTCCGGTCCGGGTCGTCGTCCCCGGGGGTACCGGTCAGCCGCTCCGCGTCGCGCGGCAGCCGGAGCACGAACACCGCGCCGTCGCCGTCCGGCGAATTCGAGGCCGTGATGTCACCGCCGTGGATGTGCGCGTTCTCCATCGCGATCGACAGACCCAGACCACTGCCCTCGGAACGCGGCCGCGAGGCACTCGCCTTGTAGAAGCGGTCGAACACATGGGGCAGGACGTCCTCGGGGATGCCCGGACCGTGGTCCCGTACCTCGATGACCAGCTCGTCGTCGTCGGCCCGCACGGCCACGCGTACCGGCGAGCCGCCGTGCTTGAGCGCGTTGCCGATCAGGTTCGCCAGGATCACGTCGAGCCGGCGCGGATCGAGCCGCACCATCATGCCCCGCTCCGCGTCGAGATCGACCGCGTCCAGCCAGGCGCGGGCGTCGATGCAGGCGGTGACCATGTCGGCCACGTCGACCGTGTCCAGGACGAGCCGGGCGGTACCCGCGTCGAAGCGGGTGACCTCCATGAGGTTCTCCACCAGGTCGTTCAGCCGCCGGGTCTCGCTCACCACCAGGTGCACGGCGGGCGCGATCATCGGATCGAGGCTGTCGGCCTCGTCCTCCAGCACCTCGGCGACCGCGGTGATCGCGGTCAGCGGGGTCCGCAGCTCGTGCGACATGTCGGCGACGAACCGGCGGCTCGCCTCCTCCCGCGCGGTCATGTCCGCGACCTTCTTCTCCAGGGAGCTCGCCGTCCTGTTGAACGTGCGGGAGAGATCGGCCAGTTCATCGGTGCCGGAGACCACGAGACGGGTGTCGAGCTTCCCCTCGCCGAGCTTGCGGGCGGCGTCCCCGAGCCGTTGCACGGGGCGCAGCACGGTCGTTGCCGCGCCCTGCGCGAGGAGCGCCGAGCCGACGAGGGCCAGCGCGGTGGCGATGCCCAGGGACCAGGCCAGCGAGTTGAGGTCCTGGCGCTCCTGGTCCAGCGACTTCAGCATGTAGCCCGCGGGACCACCGCCGATGATCTTCGTGCCGGCCACCAGGTACGGCGTGCCGCCGATGCTCGTACGCTGCCAGAACAGGTGGTACTCATGGCTGTTGCTCGATGTCAGCGGCTGCTTCTTGTTCACCTGGCGCTGCAGTGACACGGGTACGTCGAGCTTGGTGAAGGCGTCGATGTCGGAGGACCCGACGATCGGCTTGCCGTCATGGGAGTCGACCAGCAGCACGTGGTAGCCGGGGCCGCTGTTCGCCATCTGCCCGGCGGCCTCCCGCAGATCGCTGCCCGTGGGCTGCAGCGGCAGCGAGGCCGCCCCGTTCTGCATCTGCCGCCGGAAGTCGCCGAGCGCCGTGTCCTGCGTACGCGTCAGGACGGCCTCACGGTTGAGCCAGTACGCGATGCCCGACGCGGACACCGCGGCTGTCAGTGCCACCAGCGCGAACACGACGACGAGCCGCAGCCGCAGGCTGGTCCAGCGAAGACCCGCGAGTATGGAGCGTTTCGCGGAATCACTCACTGAGGCGAGTCCAGCCGGTAACCCACTCCGCGCACGGTCCGGATCAGGGTCGGCGAGGACGGCACGTCCTCCACCTTCGCGCGCAGCCGCTGCACACAGGCGTCCACCAGCCGCGAGTCACCGAGGTAGTCGTGCTCCCACACCAGTCGCAGCAACTGCTGCCGGGACAGGGCCTGACCGGGCCTGCGGCTCAGTTCCAGCAGGAGCCGCAGCTCGGTCGGCGTGAGCTGCAGGTCCTCCCCGTTCTTGGTGACGGTCATCGCCGAGCGGTCGATGACGACGCTCCCGAAGGTCGCCGAGTCGGTGGACTCCCGTTCGCCACGCCGCAGCACCGCACGGATACGGGCGTCGAGCACCCGGCCCTGTACGGGTTTCACCACGTAGTCGTCCGCGCCGGACTCCAGCCCCACCACGACGTCGATGTCGTCGCTGCGCGCGGTCAGCAGAATGATCGGCAGCTGGTCGGTCCGCCGGATGCGCCGGCAGACCTCGAAACCGTCGATCCCGGGCAGCATCACGTCCAGCACCACCAGGTCCGGTCGTTGCTCCCTGAGCAGGTCCAGGCCGTCCTCTCCCGTCGCCGCGGTGGCCACACGGTGGCCCTGGCGTGACAACGAGAGTTCGAGGGCCGTGCGGATGGCGTCGTCGTCCTCGATCAGCAACAGGAAAGGCACGGAGGTCATTCTGGCCCATGGTGGTGCCGCAGTTCGACAAACCCCCCTACTGGATCTGTCTCCCCAAGCACTTCCGGGGCTCCGGGACGCGGTCAACATGCCCTGTGACAGGCCTGTGACAGTCGGGGGACAGCGCCATGAAACTGCCCCGGCAAGCTCATTGGCACAGGGAACGAACGGACTCCACCGACGGGGGGCGCGAGATGAACGCACTGCACAGCACCACCTCAAGCGCAGTTGTCACGCGTCTCCACGACGTCGGCCGGAGCACGGAGAAGTCCGGCGCCGGGGGAGGGCGGGGGTGCTTCCGCGGCGCCGGGCGTCAGCACTCGTCGTACCTGACGATGGTTGACGCGCCCACGGGGGGAAACGGGGGCCACGGGGGAAACGGGGCCGACGGGGGAACCGCGTACGGGGAGGTCACGGGGGAACGGAAGCCCCTGGAGCGGACCGAGGACGCCGAAGCGGCGTTCACGGCCTACGTCCAGGAGCGCCGCGCCTCCCTGTACGCGACCGCCTATCACCTGACCGGCGACCGGTTCGAGGCTGAGGACCTGCTGCAGAGCGCCCTCTTCTCGACGTACCGGGCGTGGGACAGGATCAGTGACAAGGCGGCGGTCGGCGGATACCTCCGCCGCACCATGACCAATCTGCACATCAGCGCCTGGCGCAGGCGCAAGCTCAACGAGTACCCGACCGAGGAGCTGCCGGAGACGGTGGGCGACACGGACGCGATGCGCGGCACGGAGCTGCGGGCGGTGCTCTGGCAGGCCCTCGCACGGCTGCCGGAACTCCAGCGCACGATGCTGGTCCTCCGCTACTACGAGGGCCGCACGGACCCGGAGATCGCGTCCATCCTCGACATCAGTGTCGGCACGGTGAAGTCGAGCATCTGGCGGTCGCTCCGCCGGCTGCGCGAGGACGAGGTCCTCAGCTTCGGCCGTGACGAGGAGGAGTCCTTCGGCGAGCTGGTGGCCTGAGGCGCAAGGGGGAACGGGCCGCGGCTTCGGGGGAAGCGGCGGTACGGGGGAAACGGGTCGCGGCTTCGGGGGAAGCGGCGGTACGGGGGCAGTACGTGGCGGGGTCGGACGGGCCGGGGGGTCCTGTCCGGCCCCGCTGCGTTGTGCGTGGTGCGGTCCGGATCACGTCAGCCCGGTGATCTGCCCGCTCCGGCCACCACCGGGGCTCTGCCAGGTCAGGACGCGGGCGGGGCCGGTGAGGCAGCCGCAGCCGTCGTCGTCCGGCGGCAGCGGCCCGCCGCGGCCGCGGCCAGACGGCCCAGGGCCTCGTCCTTGCCGCACGGGTACGCGCCCAGCGCGGTCTGGCGGGCCACGATGCGCCGCTCGGCCCGCATCAGGCGCCAGCCGCGGCGCAGCAGGAAGGGGACCGACTTCCGGCCCTCGCGCAGATCCCGCACCAGCCGCCGCCGGAACGTCGTCGACGGCCGCCCGCGCAGGCACAGCGCGTCCGCCAGCAGACCCAGTTCCTGGCAGCGCTCCACGATGTCCGCGGCGAAGATGCCCTCGGCGATGAACAAGGGTGTGCGCTCTATGTCGAGCGCCTCGCGGTCGACCCGGGAGCTCGTGGCGATGTCGTACACGGGGACGTTCGTACGCCCGGTGCGGCACAGCTCGGCGATGGCCGCGACCGCTCCGTCCGCGTCCCAGGACCGTGCCGAGTCCCAGTCGATGTCCGTGCTGCCGGTGACCAGAGGCAGCGTCGGGTCGTTGGCCTCCTTGTAGAAGTCGTCCAGCCGCAGCACCGGAAGACCGGTACGGGCGGCGAGGGAGGACTTGCCGGAGCCGGAGGGGCCGGCGATCAGCACGACTCGAGTGGGGATCGGTTGGGAACTCACAGAACAGAAGTGTGAGGCATTGACCCGCGCAGGGGATCCCCGGGAGGTCCTGTTGGTATCGAGCATCACACCTCAACTACTCTGCGCGCACGAATGATTACTCGACCAGCCTCGATCAGGTGGGAAAACATGGCACGTCATGCACTCTCCAAGCCCCGGCGCCGCGCTCTTCTGCGCGCCGGTCTGACCCTCACCGCGCTGGGCGCGGCGCTCGGTGCGGGAGGTGCGGCGGCCCAGGCGGCACCGCTGCCCGCCGCTCCGGCCACCGGCGCGGACAGCACCCTCGGGGCGGTCAGCGACGCGGCGGCGCCCGCGCTGACCAGTGCGCTCGGCTACGGACTCGCCGGTGCCGTCGCCCCCGTCACCGATCTGCAGCTCGACCCGCTGGCCGGAACGGGAGTGGACCCGCTGGACAACGCCGTGGGCACTCAGATCGCCGACTTCAAGCCGGTGACCACAGCCGTCGTGACCGACCCGCTGACCAGCGGCGCGGCGCTCGGTGACCTGCCCGTGGTGGGACAGGTGACCGGCCTGATCACCGGCTGACGCACGCACGGTGCGCACGCGCACAGCACGCAGGGCCGCCCCGGGGAGCGGCCCTGCGTGCGCCCGGAGGGCCTGTGGGCGTCAGTACGAGGAGCCGGAGGCTCCCAGGGCGCCCGTCGGGTGCCAGACCGTCTTGGTCTCCAGGAAGGCCGTCAGACGGCGTGTGCCCGGATCGGCGGTCCAGTCCACGCCGTCCACAGCCTGTGGACGGAGAACCCGCTTCACGTTGTCGGCCGCCGCGATCTCCAGATCCTTCGCGAGCTCGCTGCCCGCGACGGCACCCGTGAGATCGATTGCGTTGACGTCCTGGTGGGACGCCAGCGGAGCGGCGAGCTCCGCCGTCCTCCCCGACAGGATGTTCACCACACCGCCCGGCAGGTCCGAGGTGGCCAGCACCTCGCCCAGCGAGAGCGCGGGCAGCGGGGCGTCCGCCGAGGCGATGACGACCGCCGTGTTACCGGTGGCGATCACCGGGGCGATCACCGAGATCAGACCCAGGAACGACGACTCCTGCGGGGCCAGTACCGTGACGACACCGGTCGGCTCCGGGGTGGACAGGTTGAAGTACGGCCCCGCGACCGGGTTCGCCCCGCCCACGATCTGGCCGATCTTGTCGGTCCAGCCCGCGTACCAGACCCAGCGGTCGATCGCCGCGTCGACGACGGCAGCCGCCTTGGACTTCGACAGCCCCTCGGCGTCCGCCACCTCCCGTACGAACTGCTCCCGGCGGCCCTCCAGCATCTCCGCGACGCGGTAGAGGACCTGGCCGCGGTTGTACGCGGTCGCTCCCGACCAGCCGCCGAACGCCTTGCGCGCGGCCACCACGGCGTCACGCGCGTCCTTGCGGGAGGACTGCGGGGCGTTCGCCAGCCACCTGCCCTTGGAGTCCGTCACCTCGTACACCCGGCCGCTCTCGGAGCGGGGGAACTTGCCCCCGACGTACAGCTTGTAGGTCTTGAAGACGCTCAGTCGTCCGTCAGACATCGAGGTAGGCCTCCAGACCGTGGCGGCCGCCTTCGCGGCCGAAGCCCGACTCCTTGTATCCGCCGAACGGCGAGGTCGGGTCGAACTTGTTGAACGTGTTGGCCCAGACGACGCCCGCACGGAGCTTGTTGGCCACCGCGAGGATGCGGGAGCCCTTCTCCGTCCAGATGCCCGCCGAGAGGCCGTACTGGCTGTTGTTGGCCTTGGCGACTGCCTCGTCCGGCGTACGGAAGGAGAGCACCGAAAGCACCGGACCGAAGATCTCGTCGCGGGCCACCCGGTGCGCCTGCGTGACGCCGGTGAACAGGGTCGGTGCGAACCAGTAGCCGGAGGACGGCAGCTCGCACGGGGCGGACCAGCGCTCGGCGCCCTCCGTCTCGCCCGTCTCGACGAGCGCGGTGATCCGGGAGAGCTGCTCCTCGGAGTTGATCGCGCCGATGTCGGTGTTCTTGTCCAGCGGGTCGCCGAGGCGGAGCGTGGACAGACGGCGCTTGAGGGAGTGCAGCACCTCGTCCTGGACGGACTCCTGGACGAGGAGCCGCGAGCCCGCGCAGCAGACCTGGCCCTGGTTGAAGAAGATCCCGTTGACGATGCCCTCGACGGCCTGGTCGACGGGCGCGTCGTCGAAGACGATGTTGGCGCCCTTGCCGCCCAGTTCCAGGGTGGCCTTCTTGCCCGTACCCGCGATCTGGCGGGCGATGGCCTTGCCGACCGCGGTCGAACCCGTGAAGGCGACCTTGTTGACGTCGGGGTGCTCGACGAGGGCCGAGCCCGCGTCCCCGTAACCCGTCAGGATGTTGACGACACCCTTGGGCAGGCCCGCCTGGCGGCAGATGTCGGCGAAGAAGAGCGCGGAGAGAGGGGTCGTCTCCGCGGGCTTCAGCACGACCGTGTTGCCGGTGGCGAGCGCCGGAGCGATCTTCCACGCGAGCATCAGGAGCGGGAAGTTCCACGGGATGATCTGTCCGGCCACACCGAGCGGGCGCGGGTCGGCCCCGTAGCCGGCGTGGTCGAGCTTGTCGGCCCAGCCCGCGTAGTAGAAGAAGTGCGCGGCGACCAGCGGAAGGTCCGCGTCGCGGGTCTCCTTGATCGGCTTGCCGTTGTCCAGGGTCTCCAGGACGGCCAGTTCGCGGGAGCGCTCCTGGATGATCCTGGCGATCCGGAACAGGTACTTGGCGCGCTCGGAGCCGGGCAGCGCCGACCACTTCTCGAACGCCCTGCGGGCGGCCTTCACGGCCCGGTCCACGTCCTCGGCGCCGGCCCGGGCCACCTCGGAGAGCACCTCCTCGGACGACGGGCTGACCGTCTTGAAGACCTTGCCGTCGGCGGCCTCGGTGAACTCGCCGTCGATGAAGAGGCCGTACGAGGGGGCGATGTCGACGACGGAGCGGGACTCCGGAGCCGGTGCGTATTCGAATGCAGTTGCCATGAGGATCAGTCCACCGTCACGTAATCGGGGCCGGAGTAACGGCCGGTGCTGAGCTTCTGGCGCTGCATCAGCAGGTCGTTCAGCAGGCTGGAGGCGCCGAAGCGGAACCAGTGGTTGTCCAGCCAGTCCTCGCCCGCGGTCTCGTTCACCAGGACCAGGAACTTGATCGCGTCCTTGGACGTGCGGATTCCGCCCGCGGGCTTCACGCCGATCTGTACTCCAGTCTGCTCCCGGAAGTCGCGCACGGCCTCCAGCATCAGCAGCGTGTTCGCCGGCGTGGCGTTGGTCCCGACCTTGCCGGTCGACGTCTTGATGAAGTCCGCGCCCGCCAGCATCCCGAGCCAGGAGGCCCGCCGGATGTTGTCGTACGTGGACAGCTCGCCGGTCTCGAAGATCACCTTCAGCCGGGCCGAGCCGCACTCGGCCTTCACGGCGATGATCTCCTCGTACACCTTCAGGTAACGGCCGGAGAGGAAGGCGCCGCGGTCGATCACCATGTCGATCTCGTCGGCCCCTGCCGCCACGGCGTCGCGGACGTCCGCGAGCTTGACGTCCAGCGCGGCGCGCCCGGCGGGGAAGGCCGTCGCGACGGACGCCACCTTCACTCCGGAGCCGGCCAGTGCTGCGGCGGCGGTCGCCGCCATGTCGGGGTAGACGCAGACCGCGGCGGTGCGCGGGGTCGTGCGGTCGGTGGGGTCGGGGTTGACGGCCTTGGCGGCGAGAGCCCGGACCTTGCCCGGGGTGTCCGCGCCTTCCAGCGTCGTCAGGTCGATCATCGAGATGGCGAGATCGATGGCGTACGCCTTGGCAGTCGTCTTGATCGATCGGGTACCGAGAGAGGCGGCGCGCGCTTCGAGGCCGACGGTGTCGACGCCGGGCAGCCCGTGCAGGAAGCGGCGCAGCGCACTGTCGGACGCCGTCGCGTCGGCGAATGCAGGTGCAGTGGTGGGCATGGTCACCACATGAGCATATCTACGCGCGTAGCGACCTGTACAGGGCCCTCCCCGTTTCCGCGTCTCCCGCAGGCCGTACGAGGCTGCCGGGCGGGCGCCCCGCCACCGCGCGCGCCCGTCAGGCAGAATCGGGACCATGACGAGCCCCACACCTCCCGCCGAGCCCGCCTACGCCGACCGGACCTTCCGGTCGGTCGCCGGGCTGGTCAGCGGCGCGCTGCTGATCCTGCTGGTCGGCTGGATCGGCGGCGACGCGGTGGTCCGGGGCAACGGATGGGTGCCGTGGCAGGCGCTGGCCGCGCTGCTGACCCTGATTCCGCTGATCGTGGCGTTCACCCTGCGGCCCGCGGTGTTCGCCGACGAGGAGCGGATCCGCATCCGCAACCCGTTCCGGACGATCGTGCTGCCCTGGAGCGACGTCTCCGACGTCCGGGCCTCGTACTCCAGCGAACTGTTCACCCAGGACGGCAGGAAGTACCAGCTGTGGGCGGTGCCCGTATCGCTGCGCGAGCGCAAGCGTGCGGCGCGGAAGGCGACCCGCGAGGCGCACGACGACCCGTACGGCCGGACCTCCGTGCACGCCGACGTCCGCGACATGCAGGCCCGCGCCGCCGCCGCCGACCAGTCGGTCCGGGAGCTGCGGGAGCTGGCCGAGCGGGCGGGCAGGCGTGAGGAGGAGGCCGTGACCACGGCGTCGGTGCGCTGGGCGTACGAGGTGATCGCCCCGGCCGTCGTCGGCGCGGTGCTGCTCGTGGTGCTGCTCGCGATCGCCTGAGGCGGCCCCGTAGGTCCGCCCGACGGGGTGCTGGTGGCCGTCGTCTGCCTGCCGTGGCGGGCCCGGCCCCCCCCCGCAGGCCCGGGGGGGGGGGGCCGGCCGCGGTGGGGGGGCGGGGGGGGGGGCCGGGCCAGTACCACAGCCACCGCCCCGTCCCGTGGCGCCCCCCCCCCCAAGGCCCCGGACCGGG